>JBGSMF010000519.1:0-11069 GCA_041740315.1 Thermoflexales bacterium | reverse complement strand
GCGCACACCTGGACATACCCACCAGCGCAGCGCGCCGGGTGCTGCACGCTGTAGCCTCCTGGCCGCTGCTGACTGCCGATGAATTGGCCCTGATGCTCAACGCGCACACCCGCACGGTGTACGACTCGCTCCACAGCCTGAGAGAACTGGGGCTGGTCGAAACATACCCGGTGGGGAATAGCCAGGGGCATTACCTGTCCCCAATGGGCATCCGGCTGCTGGCTGCCGCTTATGGCCTGCCGCCGGCGCGCTATGCCCGCCTGCGTTACTGGCCCGTCGTGAAAGGCAGTCGCCCTCTACGTTTCAACTTGCCGGTGCTGGTGAGCAGTCTGGAGCACACCCGTGAGGTACGGGCGTTTTTCGTCAGCCTGGCCCGGCACGCCGAACACTGCCGGCGC
Source organism: Thermoflexales bacterium (assembly GCA_041740315.1). Classification (GTDB taxonomy): domain Bacteria; phylum Chloroflexota; class Anaerolineae; order Fen-1058; family Fen-1058; genus JBGSMF01. Next base: position 10,671 of record JBGSMF010000519.1, on the reverse strand, counting down.
GACCTTTCGCTGGCTCACGAGTTGGTAACGTGGGACGAGGCCGAGTGCCGGCGGTACTACAAATTCAGAGGCCGCCGCTGGGCCTTGTCGCCCGATTCGAGCGGAAGGTATCGCATCGGCGACCAGTATTACGAGTTCTACCTGGAGATTGACCGGGGCACAGCCTCGCGCCCGCGCCTGGCGCGCAAGTTCAACAACTATTACGCCTACCTGACCAGCGGCGAGTTCAGGCGCGATGGGGTGCGCCTGCGCCAGGTGCTCATCGTCGTGCCGGACGAAGGGCGGGCGCGGGTGGTGCGGATGGCAATCATCAATGGGGCGCGGCTGTATAACTGCGATGTGCTGCCGGCCTGGATTGCGGTCAAGGATGCGTTGGACAGCCGGGGGCCTGGTGCGCCGGTGTGGCGGCAGGTGACACGCTGGCGCTTTGAGCACTGCTTTGACGGCTTTCGCTCGCCGCCCGAATCGGCGCGGATGATGCTCAATCTGGCAGAGGTGCGCCGCGAGGCTCGTCGTGAGTTCAGCCGAACGGTTGGCAAACAAAACAGCATAGCGCGGGCGCGCGGGCGCCAGGCAAAAGGGGCATAATGAACACACCAACGCAGGCCAGGCGTGTCATTCTGCATGTTGCGCACGATTCGCAGGCAGCGGCTTTAGGAAATGTGATTGCCAGGGAACTGGGAAACGGAAACGCGGTCGAGCTGCATGCCATTGGCGAAAGAGCCGTGTACGTTATGACCAAGAGTTTGTGTGTGGTGCAACAACTGTTGGAAAAAGCTCATCAGCGCATGGTCTGCGCGCCGGCGTTTGCAGCGGCGAGCCAGGTCAGTTGTCGCACCGAGATACGGGTGATGGTAGTAAGAGAGCGAGATGAGGAGTGACAGGGTGACAAGGCGACAAGCTTGCCCTGCCTGCCCTGGACGGCAGGCCAGGGAGCGAAGCCGAAGGGGTGACAAGGTGACGAAACGCGTTGGTCGTGAGGGGTTGGGGCTTGTAGCGGTTGCGCTTCTCTTGTTGGTGACTATACCCGGAGCTGTCATCGCCGAAGGGCCAGATGGCAATTTGCTCGCCAATCCTGATTTTGAAAGCGGCGAGTGGCTGTGGCAAGATGGGATACAAGAAGTGGTCATTGCTTCGGATTGGTGGGCCTATTGGCGAGAATCGCCACCGCCTGATTTGTTGCTGCCCAATAACTGCCTGCGCGTCAGTGATACTGCGTGCTATTGGGCGCGCCCCGAGTTCCGGCCAGTTGATGGATGGTTGTATCCCAAGCGGGTCCACAATGGGCGGTGGGCGGAAATGTACTTTTCATTCGGGCGCATGCACGAGGCCGGGCTGTTTCAGCACGTAGAAAATGTGCCGGAAGGAAGCCTGGTGCGCTTTTCGATCTGGATGATGGGATGGCAGTGTCACGATCCAGACGCTTGCCAGGGCGGGAGGCGTTCTGATGCGCCAGCGCGCTTTCATTTGCAAGTCGGGATTGATCCGAATGGCGGTTGGGACCCATGGAGCCAGGACATTATTTGGTCCCAGAGTCAAGAATCTTTCGACGAGTGGAAATTATTCCAGGTTAAGGCTTGGATGAAAAATAGCACGGCGGCAACTGTGTTCACGCGCTCGCGGGCCGAGTGGGATTGGGCGCGCACGAATAACGATGTTTATGTGGACGACGCAAGGTTGGAAATCATTCAAACGGCTTACCAGGATAAACCGTTGCCGGCGCCCAGGTTGGTGACTTACACTGTGAGTGAGGGAGAAACGCTTTTTAGCATTGCTCTGCGCTATGGGCTGACGCCCGATCAGTTGGTGGACATTAACAAGCTGCCACCCAATTTTCGCCTCACGGCTGGCGATACTCTGTGGGTTCCGTGGCAGATGAGTGTGGTGAATAGTCCTATCTCATTGACAAGCACGGTAAGGGTCTCCGAGGCGGCACCGTTTCCCATTGCCAATTGGCCGGCCCCAACACAGGTCCCCTTACCTGGTAAGTCGCACTTAGCTGGATCAATACTCGCCGTTATGTTGAGTTTGCTCGTGTTCGTTGGAGCAATGTTGTTTGTTCGGCAACTGAATAAGCAGAGGTGAAAATGCCAGGTCAGATTCAATACCACATTGGTCTGATGCATTCGGTTCCTTGCTTGTGCCTATTGAACTGTCTTGTTTCTTAATGTTCGGAAGGTCGCGAAGATCATTCCAGCAACGTACATACAAAACCCGAAGGTAAACGAAGAACGCCTACCACTTCTGCCATTGAACCCGCTGTCACGCTCCTGCTGGGCTTATCCACAGACTGGGTACCTTCGCTCAAATCTATCAGCGCCACAATACCATTTACCTCAATACCTGTCGTGTGATCCGTGTCAAACGTAGGCCGGAATGAAATAGAGAACCTCCCAGACTGGATTGCCGATGCTGCGGTAAGAATAAACTCGATTGCCTCCCGTTCTACATCCCCCGTCCCATAAACTTTGTGTCTGGCCAGTTTGGCACCGTGGAAGGATACCAGTCGCGCTAGCTCGGCCTGTCGGAACAAGCTGTCAATACGCGCTCCTTGGCGTTCTGCAAATCTGTGTGTCAAAATGTGATACGCATTGATCACTTGCTCCCTGGCTTCCTCAATACGACTTGAGGCTGCTACACCGTGCTTTACTTCAATGACTGTACCAACTATATTATAACGACCATCACCCTGAGCTGTCAAGCGCAATTCCAGTAAATCATCGCTGCACCTGCCATCTCGGTATGTACTACTCTGCCATTTCCACCCATCTTTCAGAGGCCGCCCATCTTTTCCAGAAACTCTCATGTATTCATCAGTCGGCAAAACAATGCTCAAGCTTTGTACTCCATGGTCATGTCTCAACAAGAACCGGCGCTCAATTTGTTCCAGATACAAAAACACAATGGCATCACCACAGATCCCTCCTATCTCATTAGGAAGCAAATTAATGAGCGACATGCCCCATCGCCCTGACAAAGCATTGATACGGGATAGTAGTTTCTGGGCGCCAATCTGTTCCCCCTGCGTCGAAAGACCATAACGATTTTGGCTTAGATGGTTTCGAATAATACCGCGAACACTATCAATCTTTTGTGTCGTAGTGATCAAATCATAGCCACCTAGTTCCTGCTCAAACTTGCGAGTGTAATCCAGTAGAAAAATGTCACGACCATCGGTGCCGCTACCAAGTTGCGGGAAATCAAACCCTTGAATACCCACATCGCGATCCAGAAAACAAACCCAAATACCATGTTGATGAAGAGGAAGAATTCGCTCTTTGCTCGCTGGGTCAAAACTTAGGCTAGAATACAGTGCACGATCTGGCTGATAGGCTCTCATGCTCTGAGCTGCTACGATCTCTGCAATCTTTTTGTTCAATTCCATTGCAGACAATTTATATCTTTCAGCAGAGCAATCTGCAGGGAACCATAACCCACCGTAGAAGCGGGAATCCCCCAGAGAGAATTCTAGGTCGAATTCACTGACTAAACCGTCTCCAATAACTGAGGGGGGAAAGCTGTTGAAGATACTTGTAACCAGTTCTGATCTGAAAAAGTCAGCGACAAAATGGAGATGGGCATAATAAGTCGGAGGAAAGCGATCTAATTGAAGTTTGTCTATCGAAAGCGCCGTCACAGAATACGTAAGGCGTTCTCGTGTTTTACGCTGTTTGTCATTCACATCTACCCGAGCAAAGAGAACATCAAATGCCATACCAATTGCTGGATCTGGAATCTCGGGTTGGCCTTGATATTTCAAGTCAATCAAGCGAACTGAGAAGAATGGTGAATTATCTCCTGACGATGCAACGTCTTCGATAGCCGCTAATATATCTTCTCCTGTACCCGGATTGAAAAAGTTGATTTGTACAGTTGCATTAGGCAGATTTAGGAAAGGATGAGCTTCGAGGAATGCCCTTATTCGGCTCCTGATTGCACCCGCCAGGCTAGATGTGGGCGATTCGGTATAGTCTGGGAATAGGCAACTCTTGACTATACGGCCGAGAACTGAGTCCGTCAGGAAGTAATCTTGAAGCCTGTCTTCAAAAGGTAGGTACATGCCCCAATGAAAGTTCGGCGGCGGTCCACTGACAAATACCTGGGGCTGCGTGGTGCCAAGGCTGCACAAAAAGAGAGGAAGATTCGCACCATTAATTTGTGCAAAATCAGTTGGGAACAGTCTGAAAACCTGACTATCGCTCTGTGCAGCTTGTTGCCACTCGTAGACTTGCTGTTCAACCTGCAATAAGAACCGCAAATGTAGAGGATGTGTGGGAGCCATCAACAGAAGTGAATAAGGTTCGGTAGTCTTACGTGAAGGTACAAACACGGTGTCAATGAACAATAGGGAATTATAGGCCGGAATTGCGTTCCCTCGATTATCTCTTTTGTACCTCTCCACAATGCTATCCAATAGGCAAGCATAGGATGCTGCATAGTCCTCGATCTGCACAGCGAGATCTCGAAGTAACAGGCCAGCTAAAGTTTCAACTTTGGCCTCCTCACACTGCCTCTGCAAAAGGGCGAATAACTCTAACCGCTTGCCTATGAAGTTGTCGAACGCATCCCAATTGTCGAAGCTAAAGGCCCAATTAGGCTGATCCTCAATGCCAACTGGTCGGTGCTTGAAGGTTTTGTTTTCTTCATCAACCTCGGCGAGAATAAACGGGAACGGGTGAACTGGATCGCTTAGGAATATCTTTTCACACTCTCTAAATAGCCAAGGAACTTTGATCTGAAAACGATCTGCTGTTGCTCCCTCAACCGCGCCAACTGCGCGGGGGCCGATTTTTATTTCAATATGATCCTCTCTCTGAAGGCGATAGACAAACTCAAAATCGGAGTCAATGTTCGCTGGGCGAGGGCTATCATATTGATTCCCGGCCATCCACGAGAGAACGGCCTGAGGAATAGAGTTTGCTAATAGACAGTGTCGAGATTCTTTACCAGGGCCAAAATATACAGTAAAGTCTATAGATCCATGTTCATCAGAGGCAGCAATCAAAATTTGATCCACCTCTACTGGCTCATTAGCTACTCTTTGAGCTTCCCGACGTACTTCTTCAACGGTTCTCTTGATAGGATTGCCCTTGCCAAGTTTGAGGCCCTCATACAGAGGCCAGCGACGAATTCCAGACACCCCCATGACAGAGAGATTAACTTCACCATCCCATGAGCCTAGTGGCTCAATGGCTATCTCTACCATTGATTCAGTAGTGAATTGCCCCCTTGACAAAGTTAGATTTCCCTCAAAAGGCACCCATTTTTGATCTCCAGGAACCAGGTAAAAATGGAAATCGTAGGTATCACGGGGCTTGCTATCCCAGGCCCGCGGGGTTGGAAATGCTCCGACTTGCAACCAATACAAACGCCTCACTTGACAATCGGTCAGATCCAATATGGCTTCAACTTGATCTACGTTCCGTTTGGTTATCTGTTGGATACGATGCTGGCCAACAAAGATGCGTAGTTCTTCTTCCCCTTCAAGGGGACGATTCAAAGTAATGATAAGGCGCAGCTTTTGAGGATGGACTATGTAGAGAGATTCTGAAATCAAACCCTCTGCAACAGTCCCCGTCAAATCCTCAAACTGAACACCCTTGATAACTTCTTCTAGCGACTTTGGCCTAGGCCGTGGTGGTGGTGGTGGTGGTGGTGGATATGGCCCCCCAGGAGGAACGCTAACCTGCCGCCCACGTACGAGTTGTGAATAAGTTAAGTCGTCAGGCCATTTGTCCAAAAGATCTCCCAGCGTGGGGCGCATAAGGCCCCCCACTATTACTTTTAGGGCCTGTGCACAATCTGGATAAACATTGTCATCAATCCAACTATCTAAATCTTCTGAGGAACTCATTGCCCCGGCTAACTTGACCGCATAATCTTGGTTGCTTTGAAGTTGCCCCATGAAATCCGATAGCGGGCTATAGTTGTCTGGTAGAAAACCTAGTAGTGGCAAGTTTTGGCAAATAGACTCAAAGGTCGAGGCGCCTCCATAGAAACTAACAAGGCGCTCTAGTGTGTCGTTATCATCCAGGCGTACCCCTTTGCGGTTCAAGTAAACCTGCGTGATAATTTCCAGATACTTGTCTGTAGCCGGCATAGAGTCTCTTAATCGTTTGAGCAGGTTGCGCCGATCCCCCGGTTGACCTGGCTCAGTAAAACGGTGTCTTGCAGTAGTTGTCACAAAAGTGTCCAGGTCTAGAGAAGCGGGTTCCCCTAAAAGAACAAGCCAACGGGCCCGCAGAGAGTCAGGCTTTGGCTGAAGATAGGGGAAGTGGTCACGTAACTTGCCAGCCCAACCTTGAGATTGCGTTTCATGAGTGCTGGTTTCATCTTCGTCAATGCAATAGGGCAGGAGTTGAACTAGTACCTTGCCATCTTCCAAGATGTTGATGCCCGTGGCGGCCTTGGTTCCATCCTCAAATAGAAAGTCTTGGCGAACACCTCGATTGAGAAGCGCAACTTGTGCTTGGCGCAGGATAGGCAAAGGCAAATCGGACGCTAACAGCAAGGCGCTAGGCAGCTTGAGGCTTAGGCAGTCCTCCTGGATAAGAGTAGCTAGCACGTCAGCAATTGCTTCTTGGGTTTTACAATTTTGAGTAGGCTTCATTGGGGTTACTCCTACACCGCAAAAACTGGTTCAATAAACTGGGCCTCACGCGCATCAGAGACAGTTCGAAACATACCCAGACCTTGAAGTCGGCGGCGCAAGGCTTGTTCATTCGGATCTGTTCCGCTTCGAGTGTCAGAAACCTGAAGACCATATATGGATTCCAGTTGCTCTTCCAGTTGGGCAATGGTCGGTTTACCACGCAAATGGGCCGCTACTAAATGCACCATCAAGGTTAGCAGATCATCGTGCAGCCGGTAATACCATGTGCCGTAGCGCGGATTGCTTCCAAACAAGGCCAGGAATCCTCTGTCCTGATTTCGCGCCAACTGGCGATAAAATTTTGCAATATTAGCAAGCGCTCGATCTGTTCTCTGCGGCACTGTTGCATAGTCATCACGAATAAATTTGCGTAATATGTACAGTGGACCAGCCGGATGTTGTCGCGCCAAACTCCATTTCTCTTCTTTATGATCTTCGGCAATATCAGACAAATCAAGATAATGGGCAGCTTGCAACAAAGCGGCTTTTTCCAGATACTCCCGAAACCCTAGATCGGCGGCACACATATCAAGACAGTCACGCAGACTCCATAGAGATGCAGAGCCATCAGAGTAGTAGCTGTTCATCAGATCTCTCATTCGCCCAATAAGGATTACATCAAGTGCCAATTCGTACAGAGCGTTGTCATGGGTCTCGTGTTGCTGACGGGAAGACATATTGGGGGACGGAATGCCTTCCTGCAACCACATAGGAATAGTTATCTGCGCATGGTATTTGCAATTTGCGATATCGCCATTACATTTGGCGTGGCATCTCAAGGGTGGCGCCGTGTTGCTGTCAAATGTGCCTTGGCTACGCAAGTTGGTCAGAGCTGCAAAGAAAGCTTGGGTATCATCAGCCACAGCGTAAGCAATCCGCAGATAATAAAGGGCCAGGTGGACTGCAAGGAGGTTCTGTAACCACTCGATCAAGACAGTGCGATGCAGATTCTTTTCGAAAGCGCCGAGTAATAATCGTACGTCAGACTGAAGACGAAGAGCATGAGGCAAGCAATACGGAGACGCAAAGTATTCAGCCGCTTTCGCATATTTTGGTTCCTGCGGTAAAGATATATCGCTGCGAAATGACTGATATATCAGATCCCCAAACAATCCAAGGCGATCCGTCTTACCCAAATATTCTCTCAAGGATTTGATAGCTGCATAATTCCAAGAATCACCCCTACTGTCTACAGCCAGCAGAGGGAAAAGGAGGCGACCATAATCAGGAACAGTTGTGGGCCAAAGGTACGCCACGATAAGGTGCAATGGCTGGACGGAAGGTACTTCCGCCGTGATGGACCCCTTTAGCCTGGCATCATCACCAGGCCAAACTGCATAACTCTCTGCCAACCATTTAGCCAGAATGGGAATGACTTGTTCTGGGTCTCCTTTCCGAATTACGATTGCTTTGTCTCTATCTAAAATCGTCTTGATAATCTGTTGCGCACTTTGATTGTCCAGGCGAATGGCTGCTCCTTCTGCATCGGCAAGTGTTTGAAGCCAGCGGCTGAAAATATCTTCAATCTTGTGGGCGCTGACACTGACCGGATGAATGTCGGGCAATATTTGAGCACGGTACTGCTCTCGCCTGGGCCAAATTGGAACAACCTTTTGTTGTTGGTCTATTGTCACCAATAACTTTTCATCACCACCAGAAACTGCCCCGGTGACCTCTATAGCATTGCTCAAAGCACTAAAGGATGTAGGTAACATTTGTCCCCCCAAGTATCAGGCTCGATTAACGACATCAAGCTCATAGAAAGGTGCACCATCTGCCATAGTCCGTTTGACTCGTACAATCTCTATGCCTTGTGGATCAGCGAAGATCATTGACTCTATTTCGTCTCCCAATTGACGACGGATCCGACTCTTGAATGTTTGAAGATGAGCAAATCGCTCCAGGTCAGAGGCGGAAGGCAAATAGCCTTGGTCAATCTTGTGCAGAAACTCAAACAGCCTCAAATCAACATCAAGTCGGCCCAACCTCTGGCCGCCCTGTCGTTTCAAGTGAAGTGAAATCGCCGCGGTTGCGTACTCCATATATGGCCTGGATTCTGGTGGCGGAACATCACGGGGCACTGCATCGCAAGAGATAGATTCGGTCGCTAGGACATTAAAAGCCATTTGAGTCAATCCGGCATCCAGGCGCAATTGGATGGCCTTGCCTTCTCTAACATCCATAGAACCTTCTTTGATGCGGTCACTCTTTAATAAAGCCCGTGTGACCAGCGCTAGTAGTTTTTCGATTTCGAGACCAGCACGAGCCCGTTCTGCCTTCGCTAATGTACCCTGATTCAATCCTTCAATCTGTTCAACAAGCCTCAAAAACTCACCTAGATGTGGATAGGGCACCACCAAGTCTGCAAGCTGATATGAATCGGCAAAATAGCTTCTTCGCTTGAGCAACTTGTAGACAGCCAACCTCAAACTTCGCATGTGTTGACGCAACTGGCGCTCCCGCTGTGTCTGGCTGTTTGCCGCAGCTTCTTCTATAGCCATATCCCAGCGACAAAGAATTTGCAATAGCTTGGTGAAGGCATATGATTCCAATCCACCTGTGCCCTCAGATAATACTCGTTCCTGATCATAAAAGAGCTGCATGGATTTAGCATCCACCGCCTCACCTACCTGAGCGGAAAAATCAAGTTCATTTAGATTCTCAATCAATTCGCCCCCTTCCCCAAAAGCCTTTTGTCGTAGTTCGCCATCCTCATTCACCAAGGCATCCTCAAAGAGCGGCTTGTCGGAGAAAATAGTGTTGTAGTACATACGGCCCAGAAGCTCACCAATGGCATCTTTTTGAATCCAGTCGGCAACGCACTGACAATAATCGTCATGCCTCTGATAATAGCGAAAGTGACCTGCAATCAGGTAACTGAGGAGATTAAGCAATGCTCTTACAGACAGGTGTTGATCGTTTCTCAAATGGCTCAAACCCAGAAGCAAATGCAAACGCTGCTGCACAACGGGATCGCGCAATGCTGCCACGTTCTGAAATACATAGCAACGTTCTGGCGTAGTAGGGCAACTGGTATAGCAACGCTCCCACATGGGAGAGTTTTTATCCACTAGCCGAGATATCAAACGCGAGAACAGGCTACCTTGCAAAGATGATGGATCATTATCTAGCAGGTATTTGCAGTCCACAACGGAGCGGTAATTTAGATCCACGAGAAGCACACGCCAGGATAATTGCTGAGGAGCAGTTTGATCATCTCCCAACACACCAAGTTGTACTTTAAGAAGGGTCTCAATAGTATTGAAGGAAGGTATATTAGGAAATCGCTGCTTGTTCTTGATCTCATCAAAAAACGAGATGAGCATCCCGGTATTCATAGCAATGATTTGAATCTTGCCAGGGCATTGGGTCAATCTGTCATCGCTGAACGGCGCAAAATCGCGAAGCATGCGTTCAGCTTGGGTCTCACTTGGGGAATCCGAGTGTGTTGCATCTCGGTTAACGCAAATAGGTCTTCCATCCTCTGCTTTTTCTCCGTCCCTAAGCTGAAGCAAAAATGCGCTCTTTCCATCGCCAGCGTTACCTGAGATGATAACAAGATCAAAATCACCCCGCTTGACAGCAGGCAACAAATCTGTATCCAGCTTGGTGGGAATATAGAGATATTGTTGTAGCTGTGCAACCGAGCCTTGTTGAGCAGTCTCGGCGCTAAGCACGCTGATAAGACCACTAGAGCCAAGGTTGAAACTTGTAATCTGGCGGATTGGATCCATTCATAACCTCCCTAAATCCGAGTGCTCCTGTAAACTCTCTAATTTGGTTAAGGTTCCCTCTCAACTCGTTGCTCAATACACTCCTTAGCGGCAGCTGCTGCTTTGACAATATCCTGCCCTTGCTTCCAACGCCAAGAGTTGCGTTGTAGCTGATTCAGAACAGAAATAGCTTTCTCATCGCCAACTGAACCCAATGTTTCACAAACAGCGACTACAATTTCCCACGGCGCTATGGCTTGAGAACACTGATTAGCCAGATCAACAACCGCCTCCTGTGACTGGGTA
>JBGSMF010000518.1:0-29554 GCA_041740315.1 Thermoflexales bacterium | reverse complement strand
GACGTTTTGCGTTCATAGATTTGCCTCAGCATCCATAATCTCGGACATGCTCCGCGGATGCTAAGACTCTTATACCACAAATTGTGTCTTGTTGGAAATCCGATGCTTTGGGCGAAAAAACGCCCAAACGGGAAAGTCTAGAAATAGGAGGAATTCTGGGCAAAAAGAAACGCGGCCCAAAATCTACCACGGCACGCCAACTACCCACAAACTTGTGCCGGCCCGTCAGTGGTCTATCGGGGCCACCTGCTACGGGGATATCCCCCCGTCCCACCAGGGCTAACAAACGACGCGCGTTTTCTATGCCCGGTTTGACATGCACTACCCCATTAACAACAGTGATTGCTCGAACATCTATCTGAGGATGTTGAAGCAAATAGAGAAGAGCAACATAGTCATCAACTGAGAGATCTGTGTCAACAATGACCGGGCATCGCAGATTATCAGAGACCAATGCGTACTCCCTTTTTAACTATGAAAGAACTGTGTGCTAGCCAGACAGGTTGTTGCCATAGAATCATTCCCCTATATTGTACCAGTATGCGGCTTTCTCGCAACTGGGCGCTCTAGGAGCTTGTCGGAGAGGGCCGTTCGTAGTGCGTGCTTTAGCGCGCTGAAGCGCGCACTACGAGCCTACCAGCCCGCTCTCCGACAGCCTGCTAGGAAGCGTTCTAGCCAGGTGTTGGCCTGGGTTTGCAATGTCGGGTTATCAATCCCTAGTGCTTTGGCGTCAACAGCCGCCTGAATTTGGCCAGTAGCGTCACCCATCCGATACACGTTTAAGCCGGTAAAGGTGATCAGGACACTCGTGGTAAGCTGTAACCGATCCGGCTAAACACTCTCTTGAAACCGCTCAGACGCAAAAGCCGTTCTACCAAACCGCCGCCAACGGCCTGCCCTATCAACGTATCCACCTGGTGCTCCCGCGCATCGTTAACAACCTTGAGCGCCAGGTTGGTAGCTGCCCCGCTCCGGCGGTGTTCTGGCAAGATCCCCCCGCTGCCCAAGATGCCAAAATTCTTATAGCGAACCAGGGTGCAAGTGCCTACGGGCTTGTTCTCAATAAAGGCGAGGTAAGAGTGGGTTTCAGGCAAATCTATCGTAGCTCTCAACATCAAAGCCATGAGAGGGGCAAGTATAACCGGCAATTCAAACGCCTTCATAAATATACGGGCAAAGGTCAGCGCCTCATTCTTTTTAGCTTGCCTGACCACCACGTTGGGGAAAGGGGAAGGAATTTCACGCTTGAGCAAATCGTCCGCAACCAACCAGACATCTTCCACTTTATCTCTGACAAATCCTCGCTTCAATAATCGATCGGGCAAATCAGCCGGGGTACACGCCGGAGAAACCATGACCGCAGGGCGTATCCATTTGGACCTAAAGTAAGCAATTACCTCATCAATCAACAATTCGACCGTCTCAGGCCCGGCGCGCAACAAGCAGGCGTGGTTCAAATCTGGCGTGCGAAACAAGGTGCTGCTGTTGAGCACAACGTCATCCCGCAAGATCACCTTCAAGCCGGGGGTAACCCGGGCAGCCGGGATCATGCCCGCATAGTTGGCCCATTCCAACTCGGCAATTTGCTCAATGGTTGCGCTCATCGGTGTCCTCCTGTCGGTTTGGGGTTAAGCTTGCATCGCCGGTTTGATATACTTTTTGATTGGCAACATGGACAATCGCTTATCAATCTTTCATAGCTGGGTTATTATTTGTGGTAGGACAATGGGCAGTGTGGCGGTGAATGTGCTGCCTTTCCCTAGCTCGCTTTCAACGCCAACCTGACCACCCATTAGCTCAACCAATTGTTTGACAATGGCCAGCCCCAACCCTACTCCTTGGTGTGTGCGTGTCGTGATGTCGGTTTCTGCCTGGTAAAACCGTTCAAATAGCTGGCCTGTTTTGTCTGGCGGGATGCCAGGCCCTGTATCAGAGACGGCGAGCGTCCAATGGGCCTCGTCTGGGCGGTAGATATGTAGCTGCACATTTCCCGCCTCGGTGAATTTGATGGCATTGCCCACCAGGTTGAGTAGGATTTGATGCAGCCGTTGCGGGTCGCCTTGCAAAGCGGCCGGCACGTCTTTATCAATGTGGGCAGTCAGTTCTAGCCTCTTTGTCTGCGCCAGCAGGCTCATGACGTTTACCACGCCATCAACCAACTCGGCTGGGTCGAAGGGAATGCTCCTGAGCGATAATTTGCCGGCTTCGATTTGGGCCTGGTCCAACAAATCGTTGATGAAACTCTGCAGCCGCTGGGCATTGGCTGTGAGACGCTCCAAGGCAGTGCGCTGACCCTGCGTGAGTGGACCGTAGACGAGTTCTTGCAGCATCTCCGAGTAGCCCAAAATAGCGTTGAGCGGCGTGCGCAGGTCGTGGGAAACCATAGCCACCAGTGAGCTTTTCAGGCGGTCGGCGGCCTCAGCCGCGCGCTGCGCTTCCAAGGCGGCTTCTTTGGCCTGGCGCATTTCGTTCTCTGCTTGCCTTCGCTCGGTGATATCGTGCAAGACGATTAACTGGCCGGCTGCTTTGTTTTGCTGATCAGTTAGCGTCACCAGCCTGGTATCGTACCAGCGTTCTGCAAAGTTGACTTCGCCCTGATTGCCTGCCCCAGGCAGTTGGCCCCACACTTGCTCGGAAATAGTTTGGCCTATTTGGCTGGAGGCAATCTGGGTGATTCTTTGCGCGGCTGGGTTGAGATCAACCAGGCGGCCTTTCATGTCCAACACCAGCACGCCGTCGCTCATGCCTTCGATGACAACCTTTCTTGCCACTGGCGCCACATCGAATAACTGGTATCGAAACAGCGCCCAGGCAATCATCATGCCGCCCGCTGCAAAGCCAAAAGATGATATATCAGCTTTTATGCCTGGAATCAAGCCGAAGGTATGGGTCATGTTAGTTGCTGCCGGCAGAGCTACCCCGCCTAACAATATTAGGGCTTGTCCCCGATACAGGTGGAATGAGCGGATGGCTTTCCAGGCAATCAAGATAATGCCAAGCGTAATAAGCAGGTAGCTATATATTATGTGCATCCACCCCCATAGACCAACGACAAACATATCTGTGTTGGCGATTCTAAACGGGCCAATCGGCATCAATTCTAGGTTAGGCACAAATAAAGTGTGCATTTCATTGGTCCATAGCGCGGTTTGTGTGAGCAAGGGTACAGCAACCAGCAGCGCCAGGTAGCGGAGAGTCAGCCGCTCCACCCGCTCAGTGTACTGGAGCGCAAACACTAGCCAGGCCACCGGTACAAAGGCAACTCCTATGTATGAGAGCTTGTAGCAGGCAAGCGCAATTGCCTGAGAAGGGACTAGGACCCAAATCCCGTCCATAAGAGACCACAAGCCGACCAGAGCCAGCACCCACGCAAAGGGCAACGCCGCCGGAGCGGTAACGCGGCGCTGCCAAGCGTATACTGCCAGGATAGCCATAGCTAATGTAGCAGAGTATGTAAATGCAACATAAACTATGTATTGCTCGTACATTAGCGCCTCCTAAAGACTCAAATCATTGCAGACAATTGCCGCCCCGCCCAGCGCAGCGCCCGATTGCTGGCCGCAAAAGTTATATAATTATTGTGCTCCAACTCGAACCCGAGCCGCTGCTTGATTTCATAAGACCCGCTTCCTCCGCGCAAGACTTGGACTCCATCTTCAATCGCGCAGCGAATCGCTTCATAGATGAGCTGAAAGTAGGCATAGCGCGCATCATAGTCCAATCCCATTAGTTTTAGAATGCGGGTTTTCCCGTCTCCAATGAGCAAACCGCACCCTACCAATCTCTCCCCTATTTCGGCTGTCAGCCAAGTGGCATCTACCATGCCAGCGTTTTCCAGCGCCAGCCGCGCCCACGGATCCGGCGCCGCCTGGTGACGCTTTTCGACATTTCGAATTAACACCATCGCTTCGCCTAACAAAGTTGCTGTTGGATGGCGGCTGACCCGAACATTCAGATCAGCCGCGCGATTGCGATGCCGGCGATAATCTTTGCGCGCAGATTTGGACAGGTGCTTTAGGTAGTTTTCAAAGTCAGGCCATGTGATGGTCAAACGAGTGCCGGGACCGGAAAGTGTGGTCGGCACAAGCGGTTCTGGCCATGGGACGCCTTCTACGTCAGAATACTCTAAATAGTCGAAAACCAAAAAAGAGGCCTGGTGCTGGCGCGCCTGTTCCCATGCAACCTGGGTGATGGTCGTGAGAGCTTCGTCATGGCACGGCGAGTCAGGCAAAATCAAGCCGGTGGTTTCGGTGCGCCACGGCGACCGGCAGAACAACACCGGCCAGCGGCGCAATACAGCCCCCACCAGGCGGCGCGCAAGCTCTGAGGAAATTGGCAGCGGCTCTTGCCGCGTGAGCCAGAATGTCGCTCGAGCCACAGGCTCTTTTTGTTGGAATAAAATGATATAGATGGGTTGGCTGTCGGCCAGCACTTTCTCGCCAAAACGGTACCAACGGTAACTGGCAAAAGGCCGGTTGGCAGCCAGGCAATCCCACACCTCTGGGTCAATTTCCTCAACGCTGTGCGCAATTTGAACCTCAAACCCGCTTGAAGAAAACAAAGTGTCGTTCCTCTTGCTTGTTTCGCTCAAAATCAAACGAATCAGAACTGGTTAGAGCATTAGCATGAGTTTGGGTTAGCTTTAGGTGGCGAATGCTAGTCCCCAGATGGCGGGCAACGGCTGCCACGAGGCTGGCGGTGGGCGCGCTCGACCAGAATTCTTGGGAGGGGAACAAGCCGAGGCTTGCTTCTCCCTTGTGCTGGTGAGCAACAGCCAAGCCGATTTCTGCGCCATCTTGATAAAGGGCCAGATATTTGCTCCACCAGG
Organism: Thermoflexales bacterium; assembly: GCA_041740315.1. GTDB lineage: Bacteria > Chloroflexota > Anaerolineae > Fen-1058 > Fen-1058 > JBGSMF01. The sequence goes on along the minus strand of JBGSMF010000518.1, from coordinate 24,726 downwards.
GCAATCTCTCTAATAGATAGGAGGCAAGCTCTGTGCCCTCGTCACCTGAAACTTGCTCTACTTCGTGCAACCTCCACCGTTTCCATGCCTTGTTTGCGTCTGATCTCTTTAATGGCTTTATCTCAAGCTCGGAGAGGGGAGGTGAAGGTCTGGTTGTTTTGAGTGTCAGCAGCGTGGTTGAAAGCCCTAGCGTTCGCCCGCCAAAGACCGCAAACAGCATATGAACCGGCTTGTTATGAATAGAGGGTTGTCCTACCGCCCACTGGTGTTTTGTGCGCAAGCCATAGTCCCAAATAAAGCCGCCTACCTGTCGGCCAATGCTCCCTCGTTGGAACTTGGGCAGCAGGCCAGCGGCCTCGAGATAAACGAAATGTGGCGCGTTTCTTAATGATACGACACCTGCTCGCTCGCCAGAGACCACGACGAAAAAATTGTCGGAATGCAAAAAATTGTCCAAGATATAGCCATATTCTAGCCAGGTAGATAACGAGTACGGTTCTGCCCGCATTTTGTCAGCCCAATAGTCGCTAGAGTAGCGCATCATCTCCATATCAATGCGGATATAATCGATCGCTTCCCACCAACGGGCCGGCACAAACTCGGCGGTTGTCTTTATCTTGGGATGAACCATTTCCCGTTGTCCCCCACTAGTTGGGCTTACTCTTTTTGGGTAACTGCCTGATTTCTTGCGGTATCTTGGCGGTTTCGAAGCGGGTAGCGCAAGAAAACGAAAAAGGCCCCCAGCGACAAAACCCCACCCACCACGGCCACCAGCCGCACACCGAGCGGGCCGTATGGGTCAGTGCGGCTGCGCCCCAACAGCAACAGCAGCGGCAGCAGCGCCAAGGCTGCATTGTTGACCACTTCGTCTAGCAGCCCCCAGGCAGAATAATAAGCGCCCTCGCGGCGTTGGCCCGTCAGTTCCTCGTCGTAATCAGTGATCTCGGCCGTAAAGGCTGGCGCCAGCATCATAATGCCAGACATGGCAACCGCCTCCAGCGTGACCCAGGTAATGCCTTGCGCGATCAGCGGCACGGGCAGCCAATCGCCGATGAGCGCCATGCCAGGCAACACGATAGTTGACGCCAGCGCCGATCCAATTGTGACGCGCCACTTGCCGAACCGGCCCGCCAGCCATGTAATCACCGGGTAGCACGCCAGCGAGGCCAAGATCGCCGGCAGATAGAAATACAGTGTATGCGCCGCGCTCAACAGGCAAATCTCGGTCACGACGTAGGGCATCACAGCTTGCACGAGAGATGTGACGGTCCAATAAATTGTCCCAGCCACAATCAGAACCTGAAAGGCCGGGTTGCGAAAAGTGAGGCTGAGGCTCTGCCAAAAGCTCAGGCGTTCCGTTGGAGAGATTTGCCGCCCTGCCTGCTCACGCAACACCAGGAAAGGCAGGTAGAAAAGTGGCAGCGAGGCGGCAGCGTAGATGAGGACTGTGGTCACGTACCCCAGTCTCTCGATGACCATGCCGGCGGAACTACCCAAAATCATGCCGATCAGCATAAAACCACTGGTCCAAGCGGATACTCGCACGCGGTGGCGGTCGGTGCGCGCAATTTCGGGCAGCAGGGCCGAATAGGGAACCTGGTTGAGAATGTAGCTGATGTTGTAAAGCCCCAAAATGACTGCCAGATAAATCAGGTTCCAGGTGGATTCATTTTGTGCTGGCGGTGTCCACAGCAAGGTGAAAAATACCAGCATGGGCAACGCCGAAGCGAACATGAAAGGCAGTCTGCGTCCCCACCGGTTACGTGTATGATCAGATAAATAGCCGATGGGCGGTGTGATGAGGGCGTTAAGAATGCCGGCGGCGAGCATGGTTATGCTATAGGCTGCCACAGGCACGCGCGGCGTTCCCCCCGGTGGCAAGTAAAAGTACATCAACCAGCCGCTCCAGATGAACCACGTAGCCGAGCTTCCCAGCGTGATGACGGCATAAGACAAATCAATCCGCAATGGCGGGTTTTTTTCGGTCGAATTGTTGGAGGGCGATGTTTGAACCATTGCAAGCTCCAAGCTGTTTAGGCGGCATTTTCTTGTCGGCCGTGACACTCTGAGTATAGCATGGCGCGGCTTTCACCGCAACTTTCCGCAGGGGGGCGGGTCAGTCCTGGGGCAAATTTCCCCTCATTCTGAGATTTCCAGAAAAGCCATTTTTGCCCGCTGACTGGCGGTCAGTGACCGGACACTTTCAGTGGATTGAGCGTATTTTAGCCCAAGTGTCCGGTCAAAAAACGCCCTAAAGCGGCACGCTGGAAATCTCAGTCATTCTAGTCATTGCGAGAACTCAAATCGCCGGGGGCGATATGTTTACAAGTCAGAAACTTGCACTGGTCATTGCGAGGGCCCGCCAGGGCGCGAAGCAATCTCCCACCACAAGGGAGACTGCTTCGGCAAAAACCGCCTCGCAGTGACAAGTTTCTGGGTAGCGCCCGCCAGATTCGGGGGATAGTGAAAGTGAGCCTCTTGGCGCGCGCGAATTTTTACCATTATCCATCAGGCAGCGATTTATGCAAGCTGTGGTAAACTAAAAGCAACCTGCATGCAAGAAGCCGGGCTTCTGTTAGAAACCCGGCTTCTAGTGGAGATGGCGGGAATTGACATTGCGGCCCCAGACTTTTGTCTGGGATTCGACTATCTCTTAAAGTAGCAATTTTCGCTACTTTCCCGGCGTATTGTAAGGAGGCTATTATGATAAGCGACATAGAGGCCGCTTATGCCGCAGGTATCCTTGATGGCGAAGGCTCAATTGTGCTTACTCGCATCCGAAAAACTCGTTGGCCATCTCCCATTGTATCTGTTGTCTCTACCGACCGCGAATTGCTAGAGTGGCTTCGAGATCGGTGGGGTGGCTGCATCATTCGCAAACGTACTTATGCAGCGCACCATACTCAGTCGTATGTTTGGAGTCTCACAGACCGCCGAGCTTTGGATTTTTTGAGAATCATCAGGCCGTTTCTTGTGATCAACCGCAAGATTGCGCGATGCGACTTGTTGCTGAATGATTACCTGGACTGCACGCCACGCAATGGGCGATATACTTCCAAGTTAGCCAGCAAGAAACAGCTTTTGATTGAGCGCTTTGCCTCCTTACCCTAGTGCTTCATGCCCGTGTGGGTTTAGAAGCCTATGAGTCTGTGCAGGGCTTGCCCCTTTCAGGTTCACCCCTCAGGGTTGGCATCAGCCCATTTATACGGCTGGAAGCTTTCCCTGATGTAAGCCGGGTTTGCTCTGAATGTCGCCATCCAGAGGGGCTCAATTTTCCAATGAACCCGCGTCCGAAGAATTCGATCAAGAGTGACTACAAGCCTAGTCTGTCGTTAGCTTTCACCTGCGCGTGTACGGCAAACAAGACACTGCGCAGGCCAGCCGGCGGAGCTCTCGCTCGCTTGGGCCAGCCTTACCGGCGTAGGGCGGCTGCAAGCTGGCATTTATGACATCTGGCGCCTGGCCCACCAGCTCGAGACCAGGGCAGACGGATCACCCGCAGGTGATCGGGGTGACTTTATGCAGCCAACGGAAGGGCTACGTAAGAGTTACCCGCATATACAGGTGTTTTGGCACCTAAAGGTGTGCTCCGTTTTTAACGAGGCCAGAGCGCCCCGGCTTGCCACTCGTGATCAGCCTTCCCCGTCGAAGCCTGTCATCCCCAAGCGGCTGTTATTGTACCATGAACATGCCTCTAGAACAAGTCCCGGGCCAATGCCCAATGCACCCGCCATTGAGATAGAGTGTGGTAAAATAGCCCCGCAATGTTAAAGAGGGAGTAATTCATGCCAGGGCGGATTACGTTACTGACGGGTGGTGCTGGTGTAGGCAAGACAACTGTATGCAAGCAGTTGGTAGCTATGGCAACCGAGCGGGGTTATCGCTGCGCGGGTTTGCTCTCAGAAGCCCTAGTCGAGGGTGGACGGTGTGTCGGTGCTAGTGTGATTGACCTGTCCACTGGCCGCCAGCGCGAGTTGGCCCGCATTGACCGCAAGCTAGGCCCTTTGAATGTAGGCCGGTGGTCCTTTAATCCGAGTGGATTGGAATGGGGCGACGCGTTATTGCGCGGGCTGGGCGCATGTGATTTGCTGGCGGTAGATGAGATTGGCGTGCTGGAACTAGAGCGTGGACTGGGGTGGCGGGACGCTTGGGGGGTGCTTGAGCGCCGCCAGTTTGCCATGGCTGTTGTGATTGCCCGCCCCAGATTGGTAGAACAAGTGCGTAACCTGGTGGCTGCCCACGAGGTGCTCACCGTCACTCGTGCTACCCGTGACGAACTGCCGCGCCAAATGATCAAAACCCTGGATGCGCTTGTCGCTCAAATGCGCACTGGCGTCGGATGACCCCCTATCGAGGTGAAGATTGAAAGATCGCTTTGGGCGAAGTATAGATTATTTACGCATCAGTGTAACCGACCGGTGCAATTTGCGCTGTGTGTATTGCATGCCGCCAGAGGGGGTTGCCTGGCAGGCGCATGCAAATATCCTCAGGTACGAGGAAATCGCGCGGGTGGTGCGCGCAGCGGCCGACTTGGGCATGAGCAAGGTGCGCCTGACTGGCGGCGAACCGTTGGTGCGCCCGCATGTTGAACGACTGGTAGAGATGATTGCAGCCATGCCGGGTATAGTAGATATAAGCATGACAACCAATGCATTGCTGTTAGCCAGACATGCGCGCGCACTGGCAAACGCCGGTTTGCGCCGCATCAATGTGAGCCTGGATACCCTCAGGCCAGAGCGTTTTCATCTCATCACGCGCTTGGGTGGGATTGAGGATGTTTGGAGCGGGTTGCAGGCCGCCGAGGATGCCGGCCTGACGCCCATCAAATTGAACGTGGTTGTTGTGCGCGGCATGAATGATGACGAGTTGGCAGAATTGGCGCGCTTGACGCTAACGCGCGATTGGCACGTGCGCTTTATCGAATTGATGCCGGTAGCCAATGTGGGTGAGTGGGGCGAAGGCTTGCCTGCTCCCGGCAAGCGCCACGTGCCGGTGGCCCAGATGCAAGCGAACATTGTTGCCGAGTTGGGGCGCTTGCAGCCAACGACTGCCCCGGTGGGTAATGGCCCGGCGGCGGTGTATTGCTTGCCGGACGCCAAGGGCACGTTGGGCTTTATCAGTCCAATCAGCCAGCACTTTTGCCCCACGTGCAACCGGCTGCGCCTGACCTCTGATGGCCGGCTGCGCCCTTGCCTATTGGATGAGGGAGAGGTTGATATCCGCGCTGTGCTGCGCGCGGGCGCTACCGATAAAGAGCTGCAAGACCTAATCGTGCGCGCAGTCCATTACAAGCCAGAACGCCACCAGCTAGATCAAAGCATCATTCCGCTAGAGCGGGTCATGTCCCAGATTGGCGGCTAGGCTTTTATGAGCGTCAAGCTAGAGTGGAAAATTCTTGACCAAGATGACAAATGGCATGGCGGGCTGCCACCACCGCCCCCCAGCCGGCCGCCCATGCCCTGGCGCAAGTATTTGCTAGTGCTACTGGCGCTGATTGTGGCTGGCGTTGTGCTTGTTGCGGGCTATCTGGCGTGGGCGTATCGCGCGCGCTTGAATGAGGTGAGCGGCCCGGTGCAGCAAGTGGCCAAGCTTGAGGCGCAGGCCGTGGCTGCCAATGACCTGGCGGTGTTTATGGCCTTGCAAGACCCCCAGAATGCCGATTGGCAAGATGCCCAGGCTGCGCGCTTTGGACGCTTTGAGCAAATCGGCCTGCCTGAATATGGCTGGAAAGCGATGGGTGCGCAGCCGCAATTGGGCCAGGTCACCCTAGAGCCAGGTGGGGCCGGCATCCAAGCCACCTACCGCTTTTCGCTCACCCACCCCTTGCCGGGTGGCCCGGCTGTAGTAACGGTGCATGTGCCACAGTTTTACCGGCAAGAAGCCTCTGGCTGGGCGCGGGCAATGCCTGGCTCAGAATATTGGGGGGCGTATCGAACGACGCAGGGCGCTTTTGTCAAGGTGGCCTATTTTCAGCGCGATGCCAGCCTGGCCGAGCCGCTGGTCAGCCAGGCCGATGAGATTATAGCCAGCGTGTGCAGCGCTTTCCCTTGCCCGCGCCGGGCAACCATCGTCTTTGGCACATCGCCCGAAGCAATGTCTGGCGTCATCTTGGGAAATGCCCAGGGCGATTTGGCGTTGGCTATCCCATCGCCGCACTTGTGGGGCATTCCCGCCGATGACGGCTCTCGCCAAGAGTTTTATCGCGCCATCAAGCTGTGGCTGGTGAAGGGATTGATTGGGCAGATTGTTGGCGAGCGGGCCATGCGTTATGCCTCGTTCGACCAAGTTGTCCGATGGGAACAGGCGCGGCTCAATCTTGTCGCGCCATTCATTTCCAGTGAACTCACCCGCGCGCTTGCCGCCGAGCTAGAGTCTGGCGCTTGGCGGCCGCTGGATCTGATTTCGTTAGGCTGGCAGGCGAACCAATCTACCTTGCAGCAAGTTGTGCTGCCCTTGTCGCTTGCGTTTGTGGAAGAACAGTTTGGCCCAGGCTCGCTGGCCCGCCTCACTCCCCGCATAGCTTCAGAGCCAAGCGTGGGCAGCGCCATCAGCGCCACTTTTGGCATTGACCCCACCACGCTTGACGCGGCCTGGTGGATGTATCTGCACCAGCAGGCTGGCGAGCCGGTGGCCTTTGCTATGCCTGACGATGGTGAGTTGACCCTGGTGTGTTCGCCTGCCAATGCAGGACCTTCCATTTGGCGCATGCACTCTGATGGAGCAGAATCGGGAGAGATGGTTGAAAATGCTTTTTCTCCCGCCTGGTCGCCTGATGGCAAGTCGTTGGCCTATATCAGTAGTTTTTCGAATATTGCAATGGTGGCGGATGAAAACGGCCAGGCGATTGATGGTATGCCCTTGTTGATGGGCACAGAGCTGGGCTGGCTGCCCGATGGCCGTTTATGGGTGGCGGGAGCGTATGTAGAGATAGGGTCAGATACGGTTAGCCGCTATCAAATGTATGGGGCGTATTTGATGGATTTTGACACGGGCCAGCTCATAGAGCTTTTCGGCAGCAATCACACGTGGTCGGCTAATGGCAAGCAGGTGGCGTATCTATCTATGCCTAATCAGGCCTTGTGGGTAGCCGATGCAGATGGTGGCAATGCGCGGCAAATCGCCTCGGGCTGGCGCAGCCTGCCGACGGGGGGGGCTGCAAGTGGGATGACGCGGGTCGCCCCCGGCTATGATGTTGCCTGGTCGCCTGATGTCGACCGCCTGGCCTTTGTGAGCAGTCCCCTAGATTCAGTTGATGTGAAAACATTGTTGTTGAACAACGAGATCCGAATTGCAGATGTTGAGGACGACTCGGATCGAATGCTCACCCGCAGCACTTATGAATTGCTCTTGTCGCTTGAAGGCGATTTGGCTGACTTTGGCCGCTTGTATAATATGGAGTGGTCACCAGATGGGTCAGCTTTGGCCGTGGCGATGTATTGGCCGGGTGGAGCAAGCGTGGCCGTTTTGGATGCGCTTACGCTAGAACCTACAAGCCAGGTGAGCGGATATTGGTCCGGGGCATTTTTGCAACCAGGGCAATCGTGGTCGCCCGATGGCCGTTACCTGGTGTTCAAGACCGCCACCGAACCCACCTTGGTCCCTGTCAAACAGGGGGTTGTGGTGGTTTGGGACACGCAAACGGGCGAATATGTCACTTTGCCCGGCAATAGGTGGGCTTGGTCGCCAGAGGGTGAATGGCTGGCGGTGCTGCAATATCGCGGGGTTTTGATAGTCAAGCCAGACATGTCGGCTGGGCGATGGCTGAGCACCCTGGATTGTTCTGATGTGATGTGGCGCCCGGCGCATTAAAGCTAATGCCGGTTTGCGCTTCGCGGCAGATTGGTGCATAATCATAGTGCCTGATACCCAATACCTATATAGATTCCTCTGTTAGCAGATTGATGCTGAGAATGAGACTTGGATAAAATTCGTATCTTGCTGGCCGATGATCATGCCATTCTGCGCGAGGGCGTCCGCGCGTTGCTAGAAGATTACCCTGACCTGCTGGTAGTTGGCGAGGCCGATGACGGGCGCAAGGCGGTCGAGCTGACCAGTCAGCTAGAGCCGGATGTGGTCTTGATGGATATTGGCATGCCGGTGCTCAATGGCCTGGAGGCAACCCGGCAGATTAAGCGAGATTATCCCGCTGTGCGGGTGCTGGTGTTGACCATGCACGATAACGAAGACTATGTCTCGCAGCTTTTGGCGGCTGGCGCAGCGGGCTATGTGCTCAAGTACGTTGCTTCGAGCGAGCTGGTGCAGGCCATTCGCGCCGTGGCGGTGGGGCAAAATTACATTTCGCCGGCGGTCACTCGCGTGCTGGTAGAGAGCATGCTGGCGCGCCGGGCCAACCCGCGGGCGACCGATCCTTTTCAAACCCTAACCGATCGCGAGCGCCAGGTCTTTCAGTTGGCGGCCGAGGGTTACACCAACCGGCAAATTGCCGAAAAACTAGGCGTCAGCGTCAAGACAGTCAAGGCGCACCGGGCTAACATGATGACCAAGCTGGGCATTCACGACCGGGGCGAATTGGTCAAGCTTGCCATTCAACGCGGTATCATTCAAGTATGAGCATCATTCAGGTGTGAACATTTCAAAGAAACCAGGTTTTTCAAATCGCCATGCCCTATTCTTCCTTTTTCCCTTGAATCGCTGGTTCCACATTTGAAAGGAAGGCCAGTCCTTGCTCTCCATCCATGATGACTTCCAGATGGTAGCCGGGACGTTCCTTATCAATGCAAATCAACTTGATGCAATCGCAATACTTGGATTCAGGCAAAATCTCGGTCAAGCAATTGCTGGCCTGGCCCAAAAATTCCTGGTTCAAGAAATCGCCTGATTCTCCCAGGTACACCGCCAGAGGATAAATCTCGGCCTCGACCAAATCTTGGAAAAAGTGCGTGCCATACGATGGCTCTGGGATGATGCCGTGTTGAGGCACCGAGATTTCGACCAGAGCGTCCACATTGTAAATGTCGGCATAAGTGACCGGCACGCCCAGGTCTGGATTGGCCGAGCCCCAGCGCCCGGGGCCGAGCATGATAAAGCCATTGCCTTCCAGGGCTTTGTTCAATCGCCCGACGATGTAGGCAATTTCTTTGCAGTGGCCTGGTTCGCTCAGTTGGCCGTATTGCATGGGATCTACATAGATGATGTATGCGATGTTGTCCAGATAGCCTTGCGGCACCATCCGCGTGACGGTAAAGAGCTTGTCCTCGGTGGGCACATCTTTAGGAATGGGTCGGGCGGCCTTGCCCCGCATGCTGCTCTGCGGACGGCATTGCAGCAGGTGAAACTTGAGATGAGGTTTGGGCGAGGCCGGCGTGAGGGTAAAGGCAAATTCCACATCCACCGGAAAGTCGTATTGCTTGGTCAGCGTGGTAATGGCTGTCTTCATCATCGGGACAAAGTCACTGCGCTGCAACAACGAGTCAAAGGTGTAGACGAGCTGGCCGGAAGACATTTGTCCCAGCGACATGATGGGCATGAGGGTGTCATCTTCTTCAACCGAGGCCATCCAGCGCAGCCCGGCATAGTCTTTGCCGATCACCTCTTGGATGGGCAAGGTTTTGAACTGGTTGTCTTGCAGGTCAATGACGTCAATATAATGTTGTGAACAGCGGTGTATAGCGGCGGTGGTTATTTCGGGCCGCAAGGTGGGGTGGCTGAGCGTGATCAGGCGCGGGTAATCATCGGCCACGCGGTTGACGGCGCGCGTGCCCAGCCCGGCTACCAGGCGCACAAAACCATCTTCGCGGCGCAGGCGCGGGTGCCACAAGATGGGCGCGCGCCCAAAAGCCACCCCAGCCAGCGAAGGAAAGTAATAGCGCCCATAAGGCTGCCCCTGCACCTCTTGCAGCAAAATTGCCATGCGTTCATCATAATCTATCAACCCCATGCGGCGGCGATAAAACATGGCATCGGGATTAAAGGCGCTGGCATAGGTGCGGCGGATGGCCAGGGTCAAATCACGCAGGTTCTCTTCCGGCGTGCCCTGGTTGGGGCAAAAGTAGCTTTCGTACTTGCCCGCAAACGATGTGCCAAAGTTGTCTTCCAACAAGCTGGACGAGCGGACAATGAGCGGCTTTTTGCCCAGCTTGTCAAGAATTGCCCATAGTTGATCGGCCACTCCTTCCGGGAATTTCCCTTGCTCATAGGCGGCGGCAATTTCTGGATACTCGGCTCGGATTTGATCAAGCGGCTTGTATTTTTGGTTAAGGTATTCCAGGCTGTTGAGCGCGAGAAAGTCGTAAAAGACATCGGTGCCTATAAAGTATGACTCTGGCACATTTACTTGTTCCGCAATCTCTGGGGCCGCTTTTTGCAAGATTTTCCACGCCAGCAGCATGCCCGCCGACTTGCCTCCAATTTTGCCCGTGCCGATGCGGCGAGAAAAGACAAATTGGAGGTCTTGGGTTTCTAGCCACTTTTTGGCCACCCGCACAAGACCCAGGTGATCGCTGATCATGGTCTTGATCAGCACCACGATGACTTCTTCCAGGTGATGCTGCACTTGGGCGCGCTGTTCTGCGGGTAGAGCTTCATAGTACCTGGCTTGTTTCAGCAGCAGCTCAATCGGGGCCAGTTCGGGGTTAAAGTGAAGATCCAGTTCGTCTTTCTGGACAGCGCGCTCGGCCAGCAAGGTGTCAATGATGCTTTGAAACAGGTCAATGGGCAGATTGTAGGCAAAGTAAAAGTCTGTCAAATAATCGCGCACCATTTGCTTGCGTTGTTCCCAGACATGCGGCGTTTCTGCCTGCTGATGGTTCAGCCCTTCACGGCGCTGTGACAGGGCGGCTTTTTCGCGCACTTGTTCTTCCATTGCCTCAGAGGTAATGACCCCCCGCCGAAAAAGCTCTTGGCGCATGCGCCGCCTGATTTGCTGCGCCATGATGGGATAATTGGCAATTTGCAGATAAATGGATAGAATCTTGGGCGCTTCAAGTGGAAGATCGGCCATGGTTTCCTTCCCTTGCCTATTTATGCTTGTATGTTTATGCTTGTGCGGCTAAAAGAACACTCTCGGAATATGTACAACAATTTTCCTGTGTGGCCTTTTACATACCCAAAGGGCAGTAAATAATCAAGACGCAAAGAACGCCGTCCAGAGCGTTCTTTGCGTCTTGTGGTGCGGCGCAATCTTTTTCTCTGATAGCCAAAGTAGGTCTAGACCCAGCCGCGCAGGCGCATCGAGCGCACGACGCGATCCACCGCAACCAGGTAGGCGGCTTCGCGCATGTAGACCTTGTGCTCTTGCGACATGGTGAGCACACCATGGAACGCCGAGCTCATCTTTTGATCTAACCGCTGCAAGACCTCGTCGCGGCTCCAGTAATAGTTCATATCGTTCTGGACGCCCTCAAAGTAAGAACAGGTCACGCCGCCGGCATTGCACAAAAAGTCGGGGATTAGGAAGATACCGCGTTTTTTGATGACTTCATCGCCTTCCAGAGTGGTGGGGCCGTTGGCGCCCTCGGCAATAATCTTGACGTTCTTGTGAATGCGCGGGGCAGTTTCGGCGGTGACCATGTTTTCCAGGGCTGCCGGGATAAGCACATCAACATCTTTGCCAATCCAGGCCATTTCGTCTTCGAGGCTGTAGCCGGCAGCTTGGGCTTTGGCCTTGTCAATGGTGCCATATTGGTCGGTGATGCTTTGCAAAAAGTGGGGGTCAACCCCATCGGGCTTGGAATAGGTGTAGGGTTTCTTGTCTGGCGCATCCCAGCACGAAACGCACATCACCTTGCCGCCCAGCATATCGCAAAAGCCAACGGCGGCATATTGCGACACGTTGCCAAACCCCTGGATGGCGGCAGTGCAGTTCTTGGGGTCTAACCCCAGGTGCTTCATGGCCTCGCGGATGGTGTAAATGACGCCAAAGCCGGTCGCCTCGGTGCGCCCCAGCGAGCCGCCCATATCAACCGGTTTGCCAGTGAACACGCCCGGCGCATACTCGCCGCGCAGCTTGGCGTATTCGTCCATCATCCAGGCCATCATCTGGCCGGTGGTGCCCACATCGGGCGCGGGCACATCCATGCGCGGGCCGATGTTGTGCCACATCTGGTCAACCCACCCGCGGCACAGGCGCTCTTTCTCGTTGGTCGAGAGCGAAGCCGAGTTGACAATGACGCCGCCCTTGCCGCCGCCCAGGGGAATATCGGCCACCGCGCACTTCCACGTCATCCACATGGCCAACGCGCGCACGGTGTCAATCGTTTCGTTGGGGTGAAAGCGGATGCCGCCCTTGGAAGGGCCGCGCGCGTCGTTGTGCTGCACGCGAAAACCCTGAAAGACCTGGATGTCGCCATCGTCCATGCGCACGGGGATTTTAAAGTGAAACTCGCGCAGGGGCCACCGCAAAATTTCGCGGATATCTTCGGGCAGGTCCAAAGTATCTGCGCTTTTATCAAACTGGGCCTGCGCTATTTGAAAGGGGTTCTTTCCTTCTGCCATGTAAGTTCTCCTGATTATATGATATGCCCAAAGTTTGGGTTGTAACCCAAGTCTAATAGATTCCCCACTGCCTGCAAAGTGTCATTTATCATCATCTATCCGTGATGCCCGGTTGCTCTTGGCCTGCAAAGTAGGCCAGGGCCTTTTTCCCATCCATGGCAATTTCCAAGTGCTGCCCCTGGCGCTCTGAGGGCACATGAATAATTTTCATGTATTTGCTGTTGCTGCGAGCATCGCCGGGCAGCAGTTCGCGCAGGTGGTTTTTAGCTTGGGCCAAAAAGGCCTGATTCAGAGAATCGTCGGGTTCTTCTGGATAGATTGCCAGAGGATAGATGTGCGCTTCCACCAAGTCCTGGAAAAAGTGAGTGCCATAGGAGGGTTCTGGGGTGAACTCGGCTTGCCTGATTGCCAGCTCGACCAGGGCGCGCGCGTTGTAAATATCGGCATAGCTAACCTGCACTCCCAAATGGATGTTGGAAGAGCCCCACCTGCCAGGCCCCATCAGGATAAAGTTGCGCCCTTCCAGAGCTTTGTTCAGGCGGCCAATGACGCGGCCAATTTCTCTGCGGGCAGCCTCGTCGGCGATCTGGCTATAGGCGACAGGATCAACATAGACAATGTATTCCACTTGCTTCACCTGGCCTTGTGGCACAAGGCGAGTGGCCAGGAACAATTGGTCGGCCTCTGGCAGGTCGGTGGGAACGCGCTGCCCAACCTCGCCGCGCGTGCTGCTTTGCGGGCGGCATTGCAACAGGTGAAAGACGATCTGCGGCCTGGGTGTATCGGGTATGGTGACGGCAAATTCCACGTCAACCGGTGATTGATAGTGGCGGCTCAATGTGGACAGCACATTTTTCATCAGAGGGGCAAAATTGGTACTGCGCAGCAGATTGTCAAAGGTGAGCACTAGATGCTCTGGCGAAAGGTCGTACCCCAAAAAGCTGAGAGGGGTCAGGGTATCGTCGTCACTCTTGGAGGCTATCCACTTGAGGGGGGGATAATCACTATTGAGCACTTGAAAAGCCGGTAGGGTGATGAACTGGTTTTTTTCCATGTCAATCAGGTCAATCAACCGTTGCGAGTAGCGCTTGATTGCGGCCGCGGTGGCTTCGGGGCGCAGGGTGGGGTGGCTGAGGGTGATCAGGCGCGGGTAATCTTCGCCCACCCGTTCTACGGCCCGCGTTCCCATCCCCATGACCAGCCGCACAAAACCCTCTTCGCGGCGCAGGCGCTGGCTCCACACCACCGGGCTGTAGCTGAATGCCACCCCCGCCAGGGTGGGAAAATAGTACTGGTGATAGCTTTGCCCTTGCACTTCTTGCAGCAAAATCGCCATGCGCTCGTCGTAATCAATTAGCCCCATCCGTTGGCGGTAAAATAGCGCGTCAGGATTATAGACACTGGCATACACCCGGCGGATCGCCAGCATCAGCTCGGCCAGGTTCTCTTTTAGCGTGCCCTGGTTGGGGCAGAAATAACTGGCATATTTACCCGCAAACGAAGTGCCCAGGTTATCTTCCAGCAGGCTGGACGAGCGGATAATAAGCGGTTTTTTGCCCATCTGGCGCAAAATCTCGCGCAAGCGGTCGGCGATCTCTTCTGGAAAGCGCCCGCTTTCATAGGCGGCCAAGATTTTGGGGTACTCGGCCCTAATTTGGTCTTGGGTCTTGTATTTTTGGTTAATCAACCCAAAGCTGTTGATTGAGAGAAAGTCATAAAAAACATCGGCGCCGATGAAATACGAGTTGGGTATCACTATTTGCTGGGCAATTTCAGGGGCGTGTGTTTGCAAGATTTTGCGGGCCAGCAACATTCCGGCCGCCTTGCCGCCAATCTTGCCCCGGCCAATGCGCCTTTGCCAGATGTCTTTGAGATCGCAGATAGTAAACAGTTTTTTGGCTACCCCCACAAATTCCAGCCGGTCGCTGATCATCCCTTTGATGAGCACCACCAGGATTTCTTGCAGGTGATGCTGCACCCGATCGCGCTTTTTGGGGGGCAGGCTCTCGTACTCTTCGCCTTTGGCAAAAAGCAGATACCAGGGGGCCAGTTCGGGGTTGAAGGTGAGTTCTAGCTCTCGGTTGCGTTCAGTCATGCGGCCAGCTAGCACCGATTGAATGATTTCCTCTAACCGGTCATGAGGCACATTGTAAGCAAAGTAAAAATCGGTCAGTTGCTCGCGCACATAGTCTAGCCGCTCTTGCCATGTGCTTTCTGGTTCTTCGGTAAATGGGTCGCTAACGCCTTCGCGTTGCTGTGATAGGATAGCTTTTTCTTTTACCTCGGCCTCAAGCGCCTTGACCGTAATGATCCCTTTTGAGAATAGCTCCTGGCGCATTTTTGCCCTGATTTGTCGCCGCAAAATGGGGTATTGCGCCAGTTCCATTTGGATACCATAGACCTTAAAGTGGTGTTGGATATCTTCGCTGGTTCTGCCTAGTATATCGGGTAGCATAACTTGCCTCTAGCTATTTCAATTGTTGGGGTCAAGCCAAGGCCTGGATGAGCCGAGGCAATTATAGCATAGAAAGCCGGAGCAGAGCGGAAAAGGGCCGCCGCCAAACTATGGCGGCGGCCCTGGCAAAAACCGGGCGGGTCGGCATAGCCGACCTGCCTAGGCTATCAATCTAGCGTTCCCAAATTCGAAGCGGGCGGGTATGCAGGGAAGAGAGCATTGCCGCGCAATCAATCGAGTTTTGGACGTCGTCATCGTCCACGGGGTGGGGATCAAGCGTAACCATTAGCTCGCTTTTGCCGGTCAGGTCAGAGCAGCTTTGGGCTAGGGCGCGATTTAGCGCCTCCAAGAGCGAACTCAGGGCGCTCGTCTTGCGCCGCGTCCAAACGATCAAGTGAAGAATTTCTGGTTGCGTGGCCTCGCCAAAGCACACGTCTTCTGGCGTGGCGTCATAATCAAAAATGTATACTGCTTTGATGTCTTCGTCCCAGGTGCCCAGCCATTCGGCCGCCTGCTCGGCCAGTTTATAGTTAAAGTAGCTATAAGCCATGCGATCGCTCGCTTGCAGATGCTCTAACGCAGCTTGGCGGCCATTTAGCGCCATCTTTTCGGCGCAAAAGTTGAGGGCTTGTTCCAAGGCTGCGTTAGCTATCGCGGATGCATCTGACAGCGCAAACTCTAGGTTCTGCGTGCTGGTTTGGGTGATTGAAGAAATCTGTGTTTTGTTTTTCATTGTGTAATCTCCGTTTATAATAAACTATATTATCTTTCCCATATCTGAATGGGCTTGTAATGGGTTGACGATAGCAAAGCGCCATAACCGATGCGATTTTTGACCTGATCGTCTTCTACAATCTGCGCGTCGAGCAAGTGCTCGATGTGGGGCGAGCCAATCAACTTGCCGTAGCTGTGCGCCAGGGCGCGATTCAGTGCTTCTGCCATAGAGTGCAGCGCCCCTGTTTTGCGCTTGGCTCGGATGATTAGGTTGATCAATGGCGGCTGTGTGGCGTGAGTGAAAAGGCCTTCTTCGGCGGCATCGAGATCATATAGATAAACCGCCAGGATGTCTTCATCCCACGTGCCCAGCCACTCGGCGGCCTGTTTTGCCAGACTGTAGTAGAAATATCCCAAAGCGCTGCGGTCGCCGTGCTGCAAGAGGGCGAGGGCGGCTTGGGGTGTTTTCAGGCTCAGTTTAGCGACGCAAAACTCTGCTGCCTGTGCCATGGCCGCTTCGGCCAATGCTGTGGCGTCTGATAATGTAAAGTCAAGCTTGGCTACATCCTCGTGGGTTGCCACCGAGGTCTTGGTTTGTTTTTTCATATTACCCCCTTTGTGTGTTCCTCAATGGAATGGTTTTTCCTATTGTGTTTACATTCTAGCATGCGGCCCGTAGAAAACGCATATAATTGCCCTGGCAATTTCTGAAAAATTCATAAAAAAGCGGCTCTTGTCCTGACAAGAGCCGCTGTGGCACAAGACAATTGGAGCGGAAAGAGTCAGTCCACTTGAGGAGCCTCAACGCCTTCTGGGCAAGCCAACATGTAGCCGGTCCCAGAGGAGGTGACAATATACTTGGGGTTTGATGGATCTGGCTCTAGTTTGCGCCGCAGGTAACGGACATAGGCGCGCAAATAGTCAACATCATTCACATACTCTGACCCCCAAACGGCTGTCAGCAGGTCTTGATGGAACATGACACAATTGGCATGGATTGCCAGCTCTCTCAAAAGCGCGTATTCTGTGCGGGTGAGCGCCACTCTTTGCCTATTCAAGTGAACGGTGCGCCTGGCAAAGTCAATTTCGATCTCGCCGCATTGCCAAACAGTAGTGATTTTTTCTTCTGGCCGTAGAGTTCGCCGCAACACGGCCTTGACGCGCGCCACAAGCTCTTTGGCGTTAAAGGGCTTGGTCAAATAATCGTCAGCGCCCACATCAAAACCGCGCAACATATCCGCTTCCTGGGCTTTGGCCGTTAGCATAATCACCGGCGCATCAGAAAATTCTCGAATGCGCTGGCACACCTGGTAACCGTCCGGCCCACTTCCCAGGATGATATCCAGCAATATCAGGTCTGGCTGCTCCAAAGCTGCCATTGAGATGGCAGCTTCGCCGCTGATTGCCGCTACCACGTTATAATTCATGGCTTTCATGACCTCGCTGACCAAACGGACAACTCGCGGTTCGTCGTCTACGACCAATATCTTTTCGCTCATCTTATTGCGTCCTTTGCTCGTTCTCTTGCGCCTTGAGAGGAATTGTAAAGTAAAAAGTGGAGCCTTGCCCTATCTGGCTGTTGGCCCAAATGCGCCCCCCATGCGATTCTACAATGGCGCGGCAAATGGGTAGCCCCAACCCCGAACCAACGACGTGCCCCCCCGTGCCAGATTCGGCGCGGAAAAATTTGTCAAAGAGCTGGTTCATGTGCTCGGGGGCAATGCCAACGCCCTGATCGGCTACACTAAGCGTTACTTCGTTGGGGGTTGCTTCGCCGCGCACAACCACCAGCCCGCCTTCGGGCGAATACTTGACCGCATTTTCCAGTAGATTGCGCAAGACTTGAGCGATCCGGTCTGGGTCAGCATCTACAATAGGAAATTCGTAGGCAAAATCTACTAGAAAGCGGTGTTGCTTGCTGTGGCGGGCAATATCATCCGTCACACTTTTAGCCAGCCGGGGCAGCATGACAGGCTGAAGCTCTAGCTTTAAAAAGCCGGCATCTATGATAGACGATTCCAACAAATCATGAATTAGGCTCTGCAGCACCGAGCTTTCTTCGTCAATGATCTGCAAAAACTCGCGTTGAACGTCTGGGCTAAAGGCAGCTTCTTCCATCAGCATGGCCGTGGCATAGCCCTTGATAGAAGTCAGTGGAGTGCGCATGTCGTGCGCCAGGGTAGAAATTACCTCGGCTTTTAGGCGATTAGCTTCCTCAAGCGCGCGAGTGGCCTGCAACTCTTTTCGTAACCGGGCATTCTCAATTGATAGGGCGATCAAGTCAGAAACGGCTTGCAAGAAAGGTATGTCTTCTGGAACAAAGCTATATGGCTCTCGCCGATTCTCTAGCAGCAAGATGCCTACTTTTGTTTGCCCTGCAATCAGTGGAATACAGACGGCGCTTAGCGGCATACTTGTGTTGGCTCCCGCCTCCTCAAACGCCTGACGGTTGGCGGGTGACAGGTTAGAGCGCGCCCAGGCAATTGTTTCTGGGGTTGGATACAGTTCTGCTTTGCCTGTTACCAATGCGGTCCCGCCCATGGCTTCGCCCGGCGCCAGGCGAATCTTTTTCATGTGGCCGGCATCGTAACCCTGAACGGCCGCCATAGATAGCAATTCCTCTTTGGGATCATACAGGTGGAGAATGCCGGTATCGGCGGCTGCCCAAGTATTGATCAGGCAAGACAGAAACCTGGGTAACATAATGCCCAGGTCATAGCCTGTGGCAAGAATTTTGGCTACTTCAAAGATGGTAAGCAGCCGTTGGTCCTGGCGGTCTGTTGTTTGGGAATTTGCCAAAGCCTTTGGTGGGGGCGTTTGTTGGGCGGATATTTCCATACTAGCTCCAGTCACCATGCGCAAAATGTCCTAGTTTATCTAGATGATACCACCGTTTAGAGCGAATGCCAAATTTATCGCCTCGACCCTCGTTTGATCAATACAACAGGGAGCAAAATTGTTGCCCTTGGCCGCGCCGGCTAGTTTTATACTCGCTCGCTCAATTTGCCAGGGCTCACTTGGGGGTCGGCTGGGCTTTGCTGCCAAACAAACAGAGGGCGATTTTGTGAATCGCCCTCTGGTGTTGGGATGCTCTTTTTACGCCCAGCCGCGCAAGTGAGCGGCTTCGGCTACACGACCGACGGCAACAACATAGGCTGCCATGCGGTTGTTAATCTTGTATTTTTTGGCTGTTTCGTGTACAGCGTGGAAAGCGGCCGTCATCTTTTTGTCCAGCCGCTCGTGGACGGTGGGCAGGTCCCAGTAGTAATCATAGGCGTTTTGCACCTGCTCAAAATAAGAAACCGTCACGCCGCCAGCGTTGCACAAAAAGTCTGGGATGACATAGACGCCGTTCTTGTACAAGATTTCATCGGCTTCCGGCGTGGTGGGGCCGTTGGCCAACTCGGCCACGATGCGGGCCTTGATGTTACCCGCATTCTTGCCGGTGATCTGGTTTTCCATGGCCGAGGGGAACAACAGGGTCACTTCCAGCTCTAGCAGCTTGGCATTGGAAATGTTCTTGGCGCCGGGAAAATCAACCACCGAGCCGGTCTTTTCCTTGTGAGCCAAGACTTGTTTCATGTTCAGGCCCTTGGCGTCATAGATGCCGCCCTTGGAATCTGATACGGCAACGATCTTGAGGCCCAAGATCTCCTCGCCCAGGCTGTGAGCGAAATAGCCGGCATTGCCGTAACCCTGGACGGCGGCCGTAGCGCCCTTTAGTTCGATGCCCAGAGCTTTGGCTGCCTCGCGGACGCAATAAATGCCGCCGCGGGCGGTGGCATCGCCGCGGCCAGCCGAGCCGCCCAAGGGGATGGGCTTGCCGGTGATGACGCCGGGCACGTTGTAACCGCGCAAGAACGAGTATTCGTCCATCATCCAGGCCATAATTTGGGGTGTGGTGTAAACATCAGGCGCGGGCACGTCTACTTCCTCGCCAATAATACGGCCCACCTGGCGGATATAAGCCCGGCTCAGGCGCTCTAGCTCGCCAGTCGACAATTCCTTGGGATTGCAGACAATGCCGCCCTTGCCGCCGCCCAGCGGGATGTCTACCACGGCGCACTTCCACGTCATCCAGGCGGCCAGGGCACGGACGGTGTCAATCGTCTCTTCTGGGTGATAGCGGATGCCGCCCTTGGTCGGCCCGCGCGCATCATTGTATTGGATGCGAAAAGCCTGAAAGATCTTGATGTTGCCATCGTCCATGCGCACCGGCAGGGTCACGTGCAGCTCACGCAGCGGCCAGCGCAGCAGCTCGTGGAGGGCCGGATCAAGCTTCATGATCTTGGCTGCCTCATCCAGTTGCCGCTGGGCGATGAGGAAGGGGTTGAGTTCCTTGGCTACACCGCTCAGGCCAATGGCATGATGCTCGACAGAATCCAGCACGGGTTCCGACTTTTTATTCATATTGGAAATCTCCTTTTCATGAAAAAAATATGAAAATCTAATACTAGTTTAATAGATTCTTTTTTATAAACAAGTGTCATTTGTCACACTCCCACCGTGACGCCCGTTGCGGTTTTAAAAGCCCGCAAACCCACCCCGATGCAGAGTGCATTCCCTCAGCCTGAGCAGCGGTGAACCAGAATTACCCGCCACCTGCAAGTGGCGGCAATTTGGAAACGCAAGTTGCCAAGCATTTCAAGACGTGCTATAATCTTCTTGGTAAAGGTGATACTATGCCCAATCAACCATTTGCGCCATTCGAAGAGCCAATAGAGAACCCCCCAAGCCAGAGCTTTTGGCAAAAAAACAGAGCATTAATCATCGGTGGGGTTGTCGGCGTGTTGTTGCTGATCTTTATTGGATGGTTAATCCATTTTGGGGCAACCCACCCGGCAGGAACAGCTACCACTAGAGATATTATGATTATCTTTATGGCAGTTGTGTCGCTGGGAATTGGCATAGCATTGATAGCGCTGATCTACCAGATCGCAATGCTGACCAGTTTGCTACGCAACGAGATCAAACCCCTGATAGAATCGGCTAACGAGACGATGGATACCCTGCGCGGGACAACGGCCTTTATGAGCCAAAATGTTGTCGAGCCGACCATTAAAGCGTCGAGCGCGGTGGCGGGTGTGCAGCGTATGTTAAAAGTGTTGTTTGATTTGCGCCCGCCTTTTAAATCTTAATCCTTAATCTTAATCTTAACCCTTAACCTTAACCCTAAATTATTGAAAGGAGCGAGTACAATGAGTGACAATGGAAGCGAAACCGGAGCCTTTTTGGCAGGTTTTCTCATCGGTGGATTAGTGGGCGCTGCGGCGGCGTTGATTTTAGCGCCCCAGTCGGGCGAAGAGACCCGCGCCCGGATTAGCGAACGCAGCATCGAGCTGCGCGACCGAGCGCTTGAATCGGCGGAAGAAGCCCGCCGTCGGGCCGAAGAGGCAGCCGTTGCGGCCCGCCAACGCGCCGATGAGCTGGCCGTCGAAGCTCGCAAGCGCGCTGACGAACTCACGGTTGAGGCTCGCAAGCGAGCAGAGGAATTGGGCGAACGCGGCAAGACGCTGGTGGATGAACAGCGAGGGCGTGTCCAGGGCCTTGTTGACGAGGGCAAGAAGAAGGTGCAGGGTCTCCGAGGGGAAGGCGCCGGAGGGGCCTAAGGCTTTGCCCTGGTTTTGATTTGGGCTGGAGCATATAGCTGGCCCTGGTTGGCTTGTAAATTCACACTACAAAAACAAAACATCTCTCGCACAGAGCGGGTTTTTTTGTGCAGGAGAGATGTTTTTTGTATTGAAACCATTTTTGAAATTTTGTGAGGGCAAACTTTTAAATGGGCAGGTCTATTATCTGGTCGAAAGGGGCTTGAGTGGTGGGGAGATGGCTACAGTACACCTGCAGCACATCGGTCATCCGTTCCAGGCGGTGCGCTATGCGGATGAGCTGGCAGAGTCGTTGGGCCTCTAGCGTCATTTGAACACGCGCCTGGCCCTGCTCATCGCTGGCTATTGCAGAGGCCCTTTGCAGATTCACATTATCCTCAGCCACAATCTGGCAGGCATCGCGTAATAGCCCCGGCCGGTCGGCGGCAGTGATCTCTAGGGTGATGGCCCCCAGGTAATCATCCGATAGGCCGAGCAAGTCATGCAGCACCATCTCTGCCACATCGCGGGATGAAAGCTCTCCTCGCCCGGTGCGGATGCATAGCGAACGTGCCAGCATGCCGCGCTTGCGCGCCATTTGCCTGATCTCGGCGCCGCTTGGAGGGTTGCCTGCGCGCCAGCGTTGGATTTCTTTTTCAATCAATGCCTGCCCTTGTTCATAAAGCTCCTCTTCTGGTCGGCGGCTGAGCCAGCGGCGAATTTGCTTGAGTGTGCTGGGGTTGCCCACATAGCCCAGGTCTGGGTCTAGCCAGGCGCAATCTGGACGGGGCGTTTCTGACTTTATAATTTCCACCCGGTCGCCATCTTGTAGTTGTGTGTTAAGCGGCACCGCTCGCCCATTGAGAAGGGCCTTGTAGCAACTGTGGCCGATTTGGGTGTGGACGGCATAGGCAAAATCCACCGGGGTTGAGCCTGCCGGCAGGTGAAGGGCATCACCCTTGGGCGTAAAGACCTGGATGAACTGCGCCGCAATTTGTGAAATGAATGTCTTGAGCAAATCTTGAGGTTTATCTTGAAGCAGCTTGCCCAGTTCTTCGAGCAATATCATCTGAGGAAGCGAGGAGGGCGGCGTGAGGCCACCAGCAGGGTACTGCAAATGAGCGATGATTCCATATTCAGATAAATAGTGCATCTGCGGCGTGCGGATGCGCACCTCGAGCGGCTCGCCCTGGCGGCCAATGACCACCGTATGAAGTGAGCGGTACAGCCCATCTTTGGGAGTGGCGATAAAATCGGCAATTTGACCGGGGAGAGGCGGCCACAGGCTGTGGATGCTGCTGAATGTCATGTAGCATTGAGGCACAGTGTCTACCAAAACGCAGATGCGCAAGCCGTCATATAGCCGGGCCTTTTGCCAGCCGCGCGCCTGCATTTGGCGATACAGGCCATACACGTGTTCGGGCAGGGGGTGGATCGTTGTGACCAGGCCGTCTGCCGCCAGGCGGGCCTGCAATTGCGCCGTAATTTCGCCCATATCGCGCGCCAGGGCTTGATTGCGCGCTTGCGCCATTTCTTTGATTTCGCTATAGGCATTGGGGTCAATGACCTGCAAGCAGAGGTCTTCTAGCGCTTTCTTGATGAGCCAGATGCCCAGCCTGCCGGCAATGGGCGCGAACAGATCGAGGGTTTCGCGCGCTATTTCCAGCCGTCGTTCTGACCTGAGCGCGCCGATGGTGCGCATGTTGTGCAGCCGGTCGCACAGTTTGATCACGATCACGCGCGGGTCTTTGGTCATGTGCTTGAGCAAGCTTACCAGGCTTAGCTCTTCAATTTCCTCATAGGTCAGTTTGATTCCTCGCCGCACACGAATCTTTTTGACGTCTTTGACCTTTTCACTCAATTTGGTCACGCCAAGGACCAGCCTGGCTACTTGCATGCCAAACTCGTCTGCCAATTCAGCGTAGGTCAGGGGTGTGTCTTCGAGTACATCGTGCAGCAGCGCTGCCGATAGTGTGGCGGCATCCAGACGCAGCTCGGCCAGCATGGTTGTTACGGCCAGGGGATGCACAATGTAGGGATGGCCCGATTTGCGCCGCTTGCCGGAATGGGCGCTGGTTGCCCATTCCAGGGCACGCAAAACTTGCTCTGCCTCGTTTGAGGGCAGGTAATGAAGCAAGGAAACCAATTGCTGTTCGAGTTCGCGTGTTTCTGTCATACGCTTGATCCTGCGCAGAAACGCGCCATGCATTGCGCAAGGCGTGACGCTGTGTTACCCAATGTGGGTCAAGCGGCGCGCACTCTCTGAATCGCCTGCGGCAGGCGCATCAGCACATCGCTAGCCAACACGCCTGCTGGGCCAATTGCCTGCCGGGCCAACTCGCCAGCCAACCCGTGCAAGTATGCGCCGCACACAGCAGCCTCAAAGGGGGCCAGCCCTTGCCCTAGCAGCCCAACGACG
This sequence comes from Thermoflexales bacterium, assembly GCA_041740315.1. Taxonomy (GTDB): domain Bacteria; phylum Chloroflexota; class Anaerolineae; order Fen-1058; family Fen-1058; genus JBGSMF01. The sequence goes on along the minus strand of JBGSMF010000518.1, from coordinate 1,097 downwards.
GCCCCGGCCAATACATCGCCAGACCCTGCCGTAGCCAAGGCAGGGTTGGCAAAGGGCAACACGACCAGCTTGCCTTCTGGCGAGGCAATGACGGTGAATGCGCCCTTGAGAATGACAATGTGTCCCCATTCGCTGGCTTGGCGCTGGGCCACATTCCACCGCTTGGCCTCTAGCTGCTTTTTGTCTTTGCCTTCCAGCTTTATCAGGCGCGCCATCTCGCCGGGATGCGGCGTGAGAATGGTTTGCGGCGGCAAGTGGAGCCACCATTGTTCCACCTGGGCCAGGGCGTTCAGTCCATCGGCGTCAACCACCAACGGCGGCAGGCTGGACCTGTCTGGCGGGTCAAATTCGCGGTCTGCATTGGCCTGAAAGCCAATCCGCTTGCGGCTGGGCAACTCGACGCCGAACAAGCGATGGACAAACTCCACCGCCTCTTTTTCCGAGCTGAGGCCAGGCCCCAAGAGCATTGCCTGGTAATTGGTGGCCTTGTCAGCTACTAGCCTGATGGCATCGGGTGTTATCACGCCCATATCGTCGGGCAAGATCAGGTAGGTGGTCTCGCTCATCCTGGCGGCGACCGATTGGTAAATGGCTTTGGGCAGAGCCAGCGTGACTAGCCCGCTGCCAGCGCGATAGGCCGCCTGCGCTGCCAGCACCGCCGCTCCAGAGTAATAGACTGAACCGGCCACAATCATCACTTTGCCAAAAGTGCCCTTGTGCGCATCGAGTGGGCGGGCGGGCAAAAGCGCGCCTATCATGGCCGCGTCGGCCACCTGCGGCGCCGCCTTGCTGGCTAACTTGGGGTCCGTGCCAATATCGGCAACAAGCAACTCGCCGCACAGGCTGGCCGCCGGAAAGCGCAAATGCCCCAACTTGGGGTAGGCAAAGGTCACGCTCAAATCGAGTTGAAGGGTGAGCGGGTCAACCTCGCCCGTATCATAGTTCATGCCGGTGGGGCCGTCTATGCCTACCAGCAAAGGGGCCTTGGCGTTGGCGGCTGCGGGCATGGCCAGGCCTGATAGGGCAGGGGGCCTGCGCTCGCGGCGCTTGTGAACCTCGGCGGCAATCAGCCTGAGCAGCGCGGCCATGTCGCCTTC
>JBGSMF010000517.1:0-8691 GCA_041740315.1 Thermoflexales bacterium | reverse complement strand
GGCCTGTACATGGCCATTGGCTTTGTGGGGCGCTCTATCATCATTATCGCCGTGGGCGCTATGGCCGACGCATGGGGATTGCGCGCCACATTCCAGTTGAGCGCCCTCTTGGGCTTGGCAGGGTTGCCGTTTGTCTTGCTGCTCCCCCTGCGAAAGGTCGGCTAGATGTTTAGAGTTTTATGAAAATCTCTAACGCCCAACTATTCATCCTCTTTCTCGCCCGCACGGCGCTCAATATAGCCTTTCGCATCATCTATCCATTTTTGCCCAGCATTGCGCGTGGCCTGGGCATCTCGCTGACCGCGGCCAGCGGTCTGGTCACTCTGCGAGTGGTGGCGGGGCTGGCCGCGCCCCTGCTTGGCCCCATTGCCGACCAATACAGCCGCCGCCGCACTATGCAAGTGGCGTTATTGCTCTTTACACTGGCCGGCATGTTGATTGCCGGCGCGGGCACATTGGCTTTGGCAAGCCTGGCTTTTATCTTGTTTGGCCTGGCCAAGGCGCTCTTTGACCCGGCCGTGCACGCCTATATCGGTGATGCCGTGCCCTATCAAAAGCGCGGGCGCGCTATGGGCATTATCGAGTTTTCGTGGTCGGCGGCATGGCTGCTGGGTGTGCCGGCAGCCGGCTTGCTGATCGAGCGAGCTGGTTGGCGCGCCCCATGGGCAGCCTTGATTGCGCTGGGGTTGCTGGGGATCTGGCTCATCCAGGTGGGATTGCCTGCCGTCCAGCGGCCAGCACAACGCCACAGTATCTTGACGCTTGGCCCCACTATCTTGGCCGCCTGGCGCGGGCTGCTCTCTCGCCGCCGGGTCGTCATCTTGCTGGCCGTCAGCCTGCTGCTGACCATGGCCAACGAGATTCCCTTTATCGTCTATGGGGCGTGGTTTGAAACAAGCTTTGGGCTAAGCTTGAGCGCCCTGGGCCTCGCCTCGATGGTGGTGGGGCTGGCTGAGGCCACCGCCGAAATGGGCGCCACTGTGCTCACCGATCGGTTAGGCAAACAACGCAGCATATTGCTGGGCTTGTGCGGCCTGGCCGCCAGCCTAGCCGTGCTGCCATGGTTCACTCGCCTGGGTGTCGTTGCCGCCCTGGGCGGGGTGGCGCTGATGATGTTGGCCTTTGAATTTGCCATAGTCTCATTGTTGCCGCTGGCAAGCGAACTAGCCCCAAATGCGCGCGCCTCGTTCTTATCCATTAATCTGACCGCGTTTGCCCTGGGGCGCATCTTGGGCGCTATGGCCGGCAGTTGGCTGTGGCGTTGGCAAAGCATTACGCCCCATGCCATCGCCGGAATCGCCTGCGCCCTGGCAGCCGCGCTGCTGGTGGCAAAGTTTGAAGCAGGAGAGCAAGATAATGACTGGCACATTACTGCAGACAAAACTATATATCCCACCCCAACGGTCGGGGCTGGTAATGCGTCCTCGCTTGCTGGAGCGTCTAGCTGAAGGCTTGCGCCGGGGGCACAAGCTCATTCTCATCTCTGCGCCGGCCGGCTTTGGCAAGACCACCTTACTCGGCGAGTGGGTCCACCATCTAAGCGAAGGAGGAAGGCAAAGGGATGAGGTAGCTTGGCTATCGCTCGATGAAGATGATAACGACGCCGCTCGTTTCTTTGTCCACCTGGTTGCCGCGCTCGAGACGGTCCAGGGCGGCGTCTGCCCCAGAACCAGCGCCTTGCTGCAATCACTCCAGCCGCCGTCGCCCAAGGCAATTTTGACTTTGCTCATCAATGACCTGGCAATATTGACCTTTGACATGGTTTTGATACTGGATGATTATCATGTCATAGAGCAAGCCGCCATACATGCTGCCCTCACTTTCTTGCTCGATCATCTGCCGCCGCTGCTGCATGTGGTCATTGCCAGCCGCACCGACCCTCCCCTTCCTCTGGCTCGCCTGCGCGCCCGCAACCAACTCGCCGAATTGCGCGCGGCTGATTTGCGCTTTACATCTCAAGAGGCCGCTATGTTTCTCAACCAGACGATGGGCCTGCAACTTTCAACACAAGCGATCGAGACATTGGAGGCTCGCACAGAAGGCTGGATTGCCGGCTTGCAATTAGCGGCTCTATCTATGCGCGGCAAGACTGCCGAGCGCGTGGCCGATTTTATCGCCGCCTTTGGCGGCAGCCATCGCCACGTCATTGACTATCTGGCTGAAGAGGTATTGGCGCAACAAAGCGATGAAACTCGGGTTTTTTTATGCCAAACAGCCATCCTCAATCGCCTGACGGCTCCCCTGTGCAATGCCGTAACCGGGCGGGCAGACAGCCAGGCAATACTTGAGCGGTTGGAGCAAACCAACCTGTTCCTGGTTTCGCTTGATGAAGAACGCAAATGGTACCGCTACCACCGCCTCTTTGCAGATTTTCTGCGCAGCCGGCAAGACGATGTTCAACTGCCCGAATTGCACCGCCGGGCCGCCGAGTGGCACCAGCGCAACGGCATGCCCGCCGAGGCCATTCATCACCTGCTTGAGGCAGCCGATTTTGAAGCGGCTGCCGACCTGATCGAGCAAGTGACACGAGCTACCTTGATGCGCAGCGAGGTCGTCACATTCCTAAACTGGGTAGAGGCCCTACCCCACTGTGTAATCCACGCCCGCCCCATCCTGCGCGCCTATAACGCCTGGGCGCTCATGCTCACCGGCCACTCGTTGGACGAGATTGAAGCGCACCTGCGAGTTGAAGATGAAGATAGTGATCACTTGCCGGCCGAAGCCCTCGTCTTGAGAGCGTTTATTGCTGCTTTCCAGGGGCGGGCGCGGCTTGCAGGCCAGTTGTCTTGCCAAGTGGTAGAACAAATGCCGGAGGGCGACTTGTTTTTGCAGAGCCTCCTCGCCCTGAATACCAGCATTTCCAGCACGCTCAACGGTGACCTGCAAGCCGGCCGGCTTGCTCTCGATCGAGTGGTGCAAATGAGCCAGGCAACCGGCAATGTCATGATGACCGTGATGGCCCTGTGCAGCCTGGGCGAAGTGACAGCGATGCAAGGGCACTTGCGCGAAGCATTAGAGTTCTACCGACAAGCCCAAGAATGGAGCGTAGACGGACAAGGCCAGCTGCTGCCCATCGCCGGCATGATCCTGATAGACAAGGGGGAACTGGCACGCGAGTGGAACGACCTGGAAACCGCTGCCCGTTATGCCTGCGAAGGGATTGATTTGATCAAAAAGTGGGGCGAGATTGGCGCAATGGATGGCTACATCGCCCTGGCTCGTATCAGGCAAGCGCAAGGGAATACTCTGGCAGCCGACAAAGCCATCGAGGCAGCCAAGCAAATCGCGCTGAGATTCGATGCCGTAAAAGTGGATGACATTTATGTAGCAGCACATCAGGCTCGGCTTTGGGTGGCACAGGGCAAGCTCGACCTGGCCTGGAACTGGGCCAAGGCGCGCGGGATTGAAAGCGCCAAAGGAGTTGCGCAACAGGATGAGGCCGGCGCTGACTTGATCCCCTATTTGCATGATCTCGAGCAATTGACCCTGGCGCGAGTGATGCTGGGGAGGGGCGAGTTGGGCCAGGTTATAGAGTTGCTCGAAAGCCTGCTGCCAAGGGCAGAACAACAAGACGCAACCCGTAGCTTGATAGAAATCCACATGCTCAAAGCGCTCGCGCTTCAGGCGCAGGGCCATGCCCCTCAGGCAAACGCTGTGCTAGAGCATGCTCTATCGTTGGCCGAGCCAGAGGGTTTTGTGCGGCTTTTTGTGGATGAAGGCGAGCCAATGCGACCGTTGATTTTGGATTTTCGATTGTGGATTGAAAAGCAATCACGTGGTCAAGACCATAAATTGATCACTTACGTAGATAGACTCTTGGCTGCTTTCACGCAGCTGGCGGCTATGCCGCAGTCAAAAACCAGCCATCCACAATCGGCAATGGTTGAGCCGCTCAGCGAACGCGAGATACAAGTATTGCAATTAATCGCCGCCGGGCTTTCGAACAGCGAAATAGCTGCCAGGCTCGTCGTTGCGTCCAGCACCATCAAAACGCACATCAACAATATTTATAGCAAGCTAGGCGTGTCCAGGCGCATGCAAGCTGTGGCGCGCGCCAAGGAACTGGGCTTGCTGTCTTGACACCAAGCCCTAATCCACCCACAATTCGACACTGTAGCATCCTCACCGATGGCGCACCCTTCGACTACGCTGCGCTCCGCTCAGGGTGCTTTGCTGCGTCGGTGGGCTTGCTACAGTCTCCACAATTCAGTCATAACTCAATCATAATCCACCCCCTCAATCCACCTTTGGGTGGATAACATTTTGCCTCTTTTGCCCTAAACTGTAAACACAAGGTAACTCATCCTTACACAGAGTTACGCAGAGAACGCACGGAGAAACACAGAGAAGAAAAGAAAAACTCTGTGTAGCTCTGTTTTTCCTCTGGGAATCTCTGTGACCTGAGTAGTTGCAGCACAAGAACTATTTCATCCTTGTGAAGGTTCGGCTTTGAATTTGCGAGGGCACATGATCGCTCCAGTCTATTGTCAAATTCGAATAAAAGGTCATCTCTCCGACAAATGGAGCAATTGGTTTGACGGCCTGGCTATTGATAACGGGGAGCATGGCGAAGCAGTGCTGTCTGGAACATTGGCAGACCAGGCAGCGCTGTATGGCGTGCTCAACCGGATGCGCGACCTTGGCGTGGAATTGATTTCCATGAGCTGTAGAAAAGCGGAGGAAAACCGTGTTGGGCAACAGTCTTGAACCGAAGGCAAAGAATAAACAAAATGAGAGCGGCAACGGTTGCCTGGTTGACCTGCGCCAGGTTGTCAAAGTCTATCAAACGCCAGCGGGCGACTTTGCGGCGCTGCGAGGAGTTGACTTGCAAGTGAGGGCTGGCGAGTTTGTCTCGATCATTGGCAAATCTGGCAGCGGCAAATCCACGCTCATCAACGTCATCACCGGCATTGACCGCCCCACTGCCGGCCAGGTGCTGGTGAACGGCGCCGCCGTGCACACCTTGAATGAGGAGCAAATTGCAGTGTGGCGCGGCCACAGCATTGGCGTCATCTTTCAATTCTTCCAATTGCTGCCCACCCTGACCACCGTCGAAAATATTATGCTGCCAATGGATTATGGTCAAATCTATCCGCCTCACCAGCGCCCCGAGCGGGCCATGGCCCTGCTGGACCAGGTGGGGCTGGCAAGCTTGGCGCACAAACTACCCTCGGCGCTTTCAGGGGGGCAGCAGCAATGTGTCGCCATCGCCCGCGCCTTGGCCAACAATCCACCCATCCTCACCGCCGACGAGCCAACCGGCAATCTCGATTCCCGCTCAGCCGAGATGGTTTTGCGGCTCTTTGAAGATCTGGCCGCCAGCGGCAAGACCATCTTGATGGTCACCCATGATAATGACCTGGCCGGGCGCGCCCATAGGACTATTGTAATTGCCGATGGAAAAATTGTAGGCGAAAGGCAAAACAATGGCTAGCACCGCCTCCACGTTCATTGAATTGCATCAAGTAGTGAAAAGGTACAATGGTCTGGCCGGCGCGGTCACTGCCCTCAATGGCGTCACTCTGCGCATACAATCGGGCGAATTTCTCGTGATTGCGGGCAAGTCAGGCGCTGGCAAGACCACCTTGGTCAACATGATCACCGGCCTCGACCGGCTGACCAGTGGCGAGATTTGGGTGGCCGGCACACCGGTGCACCGGCTGGGGCCAGACCAGGCCGCTGGCTGGCGCGGGCAGACTGTGGGCGTTGTATTCCAAAGTTTTGAGCTTTTGCCCAGCCTGACCGTGCTGCAAAACGTGACCCTGCCGATGGACTTTGCTGGCCGCTATTCGCTGCGCAAGCGCCAGGGGCGCGCCATGAATCTGCTAGAGCAAATGGACATCGCTGAGCACGCCCACAAACTGCCCTCGGCCGTCTCGGGCGGGCAGCAGCAACGCGTCGCCATTGCGCGAGCCTTGGCCAACGACCCCCCCATCCTGGTGGCCGATGAACCCACCGGCAGCCTGGATTCGACTACAGCCGATTCGGTGTTTCAAGTTTTCCAGAGCCTGGCCATGCAGGGCAAAACCATCTTGTGGGTGACCCACGATCGAGACATCGCCCAACAGGCCACGCACACCATCACGCTCGCCGATGGACAAATCTTGGGGGGAGAAAGCGATGCTTAGCTCACAATGGCACAAGGTTTTCAACGACTTGCTTGGCAACAAGACGCGCACCGTACTAATCGTGCTCTCGATTGCGGTGGGCTTGTTTGCCGTGGGCGCCATCGTCAGTTCGCAATCCATCCTGGAAACCGAGATGGCCCGCAGCTTTGCCGCCATCAATCCATCGAGCGGCACCGTGCGCACCGCGCAACTGTTCGACCAAGAGATGGTGCGCTCGGTGCAGGCAATGCCAGAGGTGCAAGACGCCGACGCCCGGCGAGCTGTTTACGCCCGCATCAGGGTCGGCCAGGGTGAGTGGCGCAATATTACGATCTTTGCCATTGACGATTACGACGACATCCGGGTCAACAAAATCTGGCCGCAGAGTGGCGCCTGGCCGCCGCCGGAACGCGCCGTGCTGATTGAACGCGCCGCCCTGGCCGTGATTGGGGCGCAAGTAGGCGAGCGGGTGTTGGTGGAAACGGCTAACCTACAGCAGCGTGAGCTGGTAATCGCCGGCACCGTCCACGACCCGGCCCAGATGCCGGCCCAGTTTGACAATTCGCCCTATGGCTACATCTCCTTTGAAACGCTGGAATGGTTCGGCGAGCCGTTTGGATTCAACGAGCTGTATGTAGTGGCTACCAATGCCCAGGATAAAGAGCACGCCCAGGCCGTGGTGAACCAGGTCAAAAGCAAAGTCGAGCGGAATGGCCTCATTATCCCAATGGTCATGACAGCCGAACCGGGGCAACTGCCGTTGGACGACATTTTGCAAGCGGTGCTGCTGCTGTTGGGGGTGCTGGGGATGCTTTCACTTTTTCTGAGTGTTTTCTTGATCCTGAACACCATTTCGGCCTTGTTGACGCAGCAAAAACGGCAAATCGGCATTATGAAAGCCATCGGCGCTCGCACGGGTCAAATTGCCGGGATGTACCTGGCGATGGTCTGCATCTATGGGCTGGCGGCATTGAGCATCGCCGTGCCACTCAGCATTGTAGGCTCGCAAGCCCTCAGCCGTTTTATAGCCGCCTTGTTAAACTTTGACCTGGCAAAGCTGCGCGTGCCGCCGCAGGCCATCGTCCTTCAAGTAATAGTGGGCCTGCTGGTGCCGGTGCTGGCTTCGCTGTATCCTTTTCTAGCTAACCTGCGCATCACGCCAGCCGAGGCTATGAGCGCCTACCAGGCGGGCCAAGGACGCTTTGGCTTTAATCTGATTGACCGCCTGTTTTCAGGCGCCAACTTGTGGTTTGCTCGCCGTGTCTTGATGCGCCCGCTGGTGCTGTCACTGCGCAACACCTTTAGGAGCAAAGGACGGCTGGCGCTCACGCTCGTCACCCTGACGCTAGGCGGGGCCATCTTTGTCAGCGTCTTTAGCTTGCGCGCCTCGTTGAATCGCACGGTCGAGGACCTGCTGCAATCCTGGAACTTTGATACAATGATCAACTTTTCACAGCCTTACCGAGTCGAAAGGATTATGCATGAAGCGCGCCTAGTGCCGGGCGTGGCTGAAACCGACGTGTGGCTGCAACTGGCCGTGCGCCGCGTGCGGCCCGATGGCAGCGAAGGGAGCATGGCCTACATGTTCGCGCCGCGCGCCGATTCCACATTGTCCCCCGCCCCAGCCATAATTCAGGGGCGTTGGCTGCTGCCCGGCGACGAGAACGCCGTGGTCGTCAACGCCATCATGCTCAAAGAAGAAGCTGACCTGCGCCTGGGTGACGAGATCGTGCTGAAAATTCAAGGCAAAGAGCGCCACTGGCGTGTGGTGGGGGTGTGCATGGGTATCTTGGCCCCCATGGCCTACGCCAATTACCCCTACGTCGCGCGCATTACGGGGAACGCCGGCATGGCCGACACCGCCCTGGTGCGCATCACACATCACGATGAAAGGTCCGTGGCGCGCACCTCGGCCGCGTTAGAAGCTCGCTTCAAAGAGCAAGGTCTGGGTGTAAGCAATGTACAGACCACAAGCGCAGAGCGCGCCGAGTCTCAAGCAATCTTTGGCGTCATCGTCAGCTTGTTGCTGGTCATGGCTATTTTGCTGGCTATTGTAGGCGGATTGGGCTTGATGGGAACCATGAGCATCAATGTGCTAGAGCGAACGCGTGAAATTGGCGTGCTGCGCGCGATTGGAGCGCCCAACCTGAGCGTGGCCCAGGTATTCATCCGGGAGGGGGTAGGCATAGGCGTGCTCAGTTGGGCGCTCGGCTCTATGTTGGCGCTTCCGCTCGGAAAACTGTTGAGCGACGCCATCGGCGCGCCACTGATGGGAACATCCCTGAGCTTTGCATTTTCGACCGCTGGCGTATGGCTATGGTTGGTTGTGGTTGTCTTGTTGAGCGCCTTGGCCAGCTTTTTGCCGGCGCGCAGCGCCTCGCGGGTGACTGTGCGCGAGGCATTGGCATACGAATAGCCTCCTGGCTGAAAAGTGGGGCCAATAGATAGAGTTTATCGGAAATAACGTAGCCAACGTATCCCCACACCCTGTCTGCGCCAGGCAGGCTGCACTCCCGAAGGGGCCAAGCGCAGCGCAGGTGCAAGCCTGCCCTGGACGGGCAGTCCAGGGTGTACGTTGGCGGAC
>JBGSMF010000516.1:0-13137 GCA_041740315.1 Thermoflexales bacterium | reverse complement strand
GACGTTTTGCGTTCATAGATTTGCCTCAGCATCCATAATCTCGGACATGCTCCGCGGATGCTAAGACTCTTATACCACAAATTGTGTCTTGTTGGAAATCCGATGCTTTGGGCGAAAAAACGCCCAAACGGGAAAGTCTAGGTTTCTAAAGACATAGGTGTAGCCGTGTATGGTGTCGTCGCTCAATCTGCGCGCTGCGGCGTCGAGCAAGTAGCCCTCGATGGATTGGCTCAGGGTAATGGTAACAGTTTTCATAAATGACCTCCGGTTTAGAATGCGAAACTTGTATTGATGCTTGGAAAGCACACCGAAGGCTTTGGGGCTAGTAGATGAACAGGGTAAAAAAAAAGGCAGGTGGTTGGTTCAGAGTGGTTCCAAAAATTCACTTGGCTGTCGGTTCTCTGGAAATCCCCTCTAAACTAACCGACCATCATAAAACACGGCAGCTTTAGCTGTATAATATGATGGTCGGTTATCCAAAGTGAGCCGTGCAGGATTCGAACCTGCAACCAAGTGATTAAGAGTCACCTGCTCTGCCGGATTGAGCTAACGGCCCAACGCAGGGCAGATTATACCCAGTTTGATGGCTGCTGTCAAATGCGCAAAGGCGCTATTGGCTTTGTCACCAAGGCGAGGGTTGGCTCGTCTTACTTGTCAGGATCAAAGAAACCCCTGATTCTTTTGTGGAAGGAGTAGCACATGGAAAATAAAACAGGCATAGCTCAGCCCAAGCCAACTCGTTCTGGGCGTGGGATTGACACATTTTTCAAGCTGGCCGTAATCTGGCTGGGGGTGTTTATTCTGGCGGTGACGGTGTTGGTGGTGGGCCGCCTGGCGATTTACAAGATTCATCCCTACGAGCGGGGATTGCACTTGCGCGGCGGCATGTATATCGGCACCGACGACCCCGGCTGGCACGCCCAAATTCCTTTTTGGGACACGGTGATCATTGTCAAGGTCAACGAGCGATTAGGTTATGTAGACCAGATCGCCGCCAACACCGCTGACGATCTTTCGATGGTGGTGAGCTTGCAATACACCTATCGCGTGACCGACCCGGTGCGCTTTGCGCTGGATGTAGACGACCCGGAGCGCATCTTGTTTGAGCTTGTGCAGGGGCGGCTGCGCGATGTGACCAATACCAAGACGATGGCAGAGATGATGCACAGCCGGGCCGAGTTTAACGACGAGATCATGGCGCAATTGCGCACCAAAGAAGCGCAATACGGCGTGCAATTTGTGACGGTGCAAATCCAGAGCGCCACCCCGCCGGAAGAAGTCATCCAGGCTATCAAAGATCGCATGGTCGCGCAGCAGAAAAAGGAACAAGCCGACGCCGAGGCGGCCCAAAAACACACCCAGTCTGATGCGGACTATTACGCGGCGCAAAAGGCCGCCGATGCGCAGGCTTATCAGATTCAGCAGCTTGCCAACGCGCAGCAAGAATCAATCCGCTTGCTGCTGGGCGAGCTATCCAAGCACCCCGACATTGCCGCTAAATATCTAGAGTATCTGACCGCCCAAGAACTCAAGTCGAACAGCAAGTGGGTTATTAGTGGCGGGAGCACCCCAATCCTTGATTTGCGAGGCGAAACACCTGCTCCAGCCACTGTGCCATAGCCATCGTATTGTTGCGCAAGACCAGGTTGTTGGACGAGGCGAGTTATGAATTTACGACGGGTCATTTTGTTGGTGATATTGGCTCTGGGGGCGCTGGCGCTCTTGGGTGTGTTTGTGGCTTTGGCAGAATGGGGGCCACGGTCCCAGGCGGCGCTAAAGGCCGATCATGTTTATGCTTACCGCGGCTGGCAGAGCACGGGCGTCCAGTTGTCCACAGGTGATTGGTACGCCATCCGCGCCGAAGGAAGCTGGCTATACTCACCTTATGCCGGGCCTAACGGGCCGGAAGGGCATCGCCGCTTTTCTGCGCCCAACTTTTACCCTCTGCCACAGGTGCCGGGCGGGGCTTTGATCGGGCGTGTCGGTGAAGATGGCTCACCGTTTTATGTGGGCAACAGAGCCTCGGGTATGGCAGATCGCAACGGCTTGCTCTATTTGCGGATTGATGACGACCGCTTGGGCGATAATGAAGGCCATGTTACAATTGAAGTAAAAGTAACGCGGCCTAAAGACTAGTGGCTTTATAGATGTCAGCTAACTGCTCAGCGCCCTGAAAAGCGCCGCGCTCCTTCGCCTTTCGCTTCGGCGTCCGCTCAGGATGCGCGGCGCGCAGTCGAATGAGAGGGCTGAGCAGTTAAGGATTCGAACAGGCATGGAAGCAAAGACAAGTTCCCAAGATCGGACTCGGCTGATTGCGGCCATTGGGGTTCTGTTGTTATTGGCCGGCATAGCGGTCGGTTTCTTGGGGCCGCTGGAGATGTATTGCTTTTACCTTTTTTCCGAGGGCGGCCGTTTTCATTATGAGGGTTTCGGGTTTGGTTCTTTCATGTTTGGCAACATTGCCAGCCAAATCGTGGGCTATTATTTAATTGCGGCCGTGTGCCTTGTTCTCGGCTATGGGCACTTGACCGTGCGGCGCTGGGCCAGGGTACTGGCGCTGACCTTGTTGTGGTCATGGTTGATTGTTGGCGCGCCTTTGACTGGGGTGGTTTCTTTTATATTGGCGGCAAGCAAAGACCTATCTCTATTTACGGCTCTGGCCGCGCTTGGTTTTCTTGGGCTGTCTTATTTGGTGTTTCCGTGGCTGCTCATCCGGTTTTACCAGAGCAAAAGCGTCAGGCAAAGCTTTGAAGCGCGAGACGCCAGGCCTTTTTGGGTCGAAGCCTTGCCTATGCCACCCCTTGTATTGAGCACTATGTACTTGTTTTACATTGTTGTGTTGCATCTGCTCATCCTGTTCAATGGAATGTTCCCCGTAATGGGTAGCTTTGTATTTGGCTTTCGAGGGATTGTGTTGCTCGATATCTCGATAGCGTGTCTGGCTGGGCTTGTTTGGGGGACACTGCGGCGGCAGCGGTGGGCGTGGTGGGGCTCTGTGATTTGGCTGGGTTTGTTCACTTTTTCCACACTATTAACTTTTTCTAGATCCAGTTATTCGACCATCTTGTCAGGCTTGGCCTTTCCGCCAAGAGAAATGGAATTTTTGGATGGGCTGCCGTTTCAGGGCTATCATTTTGCCATTCTGGTCGGTATACCCCTGGTCATAACATGGGGCGTGGCTGTTTTGTCAAAGCGACACTTGCAGCCGTGAACAGCCAGGTTGGTGGAGAGCCGAGCGAATGTGCGGCGCACTTTTCGTTTGTGCGCCAATGCAAAGAGTTATTGCAAAGAGCCTGTCACCTGTTTGATTTGGGTGTGTTTCATTTCATTTGAAAGAAACCAGGTTTTTTCTGAAAAACCTGGTTTCTAGGCAAGTTTCAACTCATTTGAAACACACCCGTTTGATTTGACCGGATGAGCTTGGCAGGTAGAAAGGCTTGCTAGCTACCAACATCTCGCCTGCTTTATCTGGAGCAGCATAAATCACCCACCTGAACGGCCCCTTGCCCAGGTCGCCCGGGGCCACCCACCACAGCCGTTGGCCCCAAAAGCCATCATCGCCAACGGTCAGAGTTTCTAACCCGCCTTGCCAGCCTTCAACATCGTGCCAGTCGCCCAGCCCATCTTGCCACTGGACAACGGTCCAAAGTTGCTGCCAGTGGGCAATCTGCCAGGGCCAGGCAGAATCCAGGTAGAGTTGCAGCTCGATCAGCGCGCCGGTAGTTGCCGGCTTGGGAGTGGGCAAGGGGGGTGTCGGGCCGGGCGGCACTGTGGGGGTGTGGGTAGCCGTGGGACGTGGAGGCAAAGCCGCTGGCCTGGCCTCCACTTGCGATGGGGTCGAGGCGGCGGCAAGCAAAATGCCGACCAGGCCCAACCCCAACATGATCCCCAAACTTGATTTAAAGGTCTGACTTGTCATTCTCATTTCCCTTTGTCTTCATAGCTGCCACCCTCCCGCAGGTTTGAGCGCTTTTCAGCGAGTACCTTGTCTCCATTGGTCAAGTTCTTCAAAGCTGCCAAATTGTAACCTGCGGGAGGGTAGGCCGAGCAATTACCTTCCATGCAACCGTTTGATAGCGGGATAGACCGGCCCCAAGATGTTATTATACACCTCGCCTGTGATTTCGTGCCTTTCAAGGACAGCGCCATAATTTGTGCTGGCGTTGGCAGAATCTACCTGAGCATAGAGGGGTGTGCCGGCCGCGATGGGCCAGGCGACCAAGCTGTAATCGGCCATATAGTAGGCGTCGCCCACGGTCAGGGTCAGGCTGCCGCCTGGCGCCAGCAAGGGCAGGGCGTCTTGTGTGATGCCCCAAACCAGCCCCTGATCTCCCAATTGATCCCAGGTCTGGTTGACGCCTGTTGGGGGCGTGCGCGGGGCAATGTAGGCTTCTACCCAAAACTCGTCGGCGATGGGGGCGTTGCCCTGGTTGTGGATGACGATCTGAACGCCATCGCTGGCAGCTATAATGCGCGTTACGACCAAATCGGGCGCATAGACATAGTTGCGCAGCAGCAGCGGCAGGTAAACGCGAGACACCACATTTTGGACTGTCCAGTTAAAGGTGTGGGTAGAGCTCAACTGGCCGTCGGTCACCTGGATTGTGGCAGTATACACGCCGGCCGAACTGTAACTCAATTTGCCGCTGATCTCGCCGCTTGCCGAGTTGATGAGCAAATCGCCCGGCAACCCGCTGGCGCTGTAGCTGAGGCTGTCGTTTTCTGGGTCGCTGGCGGTGACCCAGACCGAGACGGTCTGTCCCTCAATGCTGAATTGATCGCCAGGGCCGGTAGCTTGCGGGGCGTCGTTGATTGGATTGACGGTGATGGATACCGTAGCTGTGTTGGTGAGGCTGCCGTCTGAGACAATGTAGGTAAAGGTATCCATGCCGTTAAAGTTGTGGGTGGGTGTATAGGTGAACGAGCCATCGGTGTTCAAGCCCAACGTTCCGTTCGATGGGCCGTTGTTTGGCGCTGCCGTCAGTGGGTCGCTGCCTGGATCGGTGTCGTTGCTCAACACACCAGGAGCAGCGATGTAGAGCGCGGTGTCTTCATTGGTGCTGTAACCATTGCCCAGTGCTGTTGGAGCGACATTGTTGACATTCACAACAAGGCTGTCTTGGCCCACGCCGCCGTCATCGTCGGTGACAACAAGTGTGACAATAAAGGCTCCATCATCGGCAAAGGTGTGGGTCGGGGTCAATGCGCCGGTGAGGGTGTTGCCATCGTCAAAATCCCACAAGATAGTGTGAGTATCCAGCAGGCCGGGGTCGGTAAGAACGCCGGTAAAGCTGAATGGGCTGCCCTCGCTTCCAGCCTGGTCTGGCCCGGCGTTGGCAGCGGGAGCAATGTTGTCAATGGCGATGGCCAAGCTATCTTGGCCCACGCCGCCATCATCGTCGGTGACGACAAGTGTGACGGTAAAGGCTCCATTATCGGCAAAGGTGTGGGTTGGAGCTAGTGTGCCAGTGAGGGTACTGCCATCGCCAAAATCCCACAAGATAGTATGAGTATCCAGCAAGCCGGGGTCGGTAAGAACGCTGGTGAAGCTGAATGGGCTGCCCTCATTTCCAGCTTGGTCCGGCCCAGCATTGGCAGCGGGAGCAATGTTGTCAATGGCGACAGTCAAGCTATCTTGGCCCACGCCGCCATCATCGTCGGTGACAACAAGTGTGACGATAAAAGCTCCATCATCGGCAAAGGTGTGGGTTGGGGTTAGTGTGCCGGTGAGGGTACTGCCATCGTCAAAATCCCACAAGATAGTGTGAGTATCCAGCAAGCCGGGGTCGGTAAGAACGCCAGTAAAGCTGAATGGACTGCCCTCACTCCCAGCCTGGTCTGGCCCGGCGTTGGCCGTGGGGGCGATATTGTTGACGGTAAGGATAAGGCTGTCTTGGCCCGCGCCGCCATAGCTATCTGTGACAACAAGTGTTACTACCAAGATTCCATCGTCGGTGTAAAAGTGTGTGACGGTCAGGGTGTCCATTGCGGTGGCGCCATCGCCCAGGTTCCACAGCATGGTGTGTGTATCGAATGCATCTGGATCGGCCAGGCTGCCTGTAAGCGTAATGGCGGAACTTTCATCTATGGTCTGGTCGGGGCCTACTTGCACGAGCGGCGTATCGTTGACGCCCTCGACGCCAATGTGGACTGTGGCAGTGTCGGTCACCCCGCCGCTGTCCGAGATAGTATAGGTGAAAGCGTCCATCACCCAGTCGCCGGGTATCAATGCCTCAAGTGCGGCAACAGAGCTTGGGCTGTAGGTATAACTGCCCGTAGCGTTGACGATGACACTGACCCCATAGGTGCTGGCGTCAAAATCCGTCACGACAAGTATATCGCCCCGGTCTGGATCGCCGTCATTCGCCAGCACACCTGGCGCTGGAACGATTAGGGCTGTATCTTCATTGGTCACATCGCCCCATTCGTCTTCTGCCGTGGGTGGGTCATTGACGGGCGTGATGGCGATGTGAACTGTGCCCAAGGCTGCGTCACCGTCATCGTCCAATACTGTATAGGTAAAGACATCGGTCCCTTCGGCGTTTAGAGTGGGTGTGTAGACAAACGCCCCGTCTGGATCCAAGGCCACCGTTCCACTAAAAGGCCCCAAGGCTGCGCCGGCTGTCATTGGATCGTTGCCGGGGTCATAATCGTTTGCCAGCACGCCGCTCGCCGTTGCGACGGTGAGGGTGGTATCCTCGGTCACAGTGTAAATATCGCCAGCCGTGACGGGCGGTAGATTGGCAACGGCAAGGAAGGTGGAGCTTGTCATGGGTGTGATGGATTCGCTGCTGGTGAGGGTGGCAATGTTTTCAATCGTGGCCGGGCCATCCAAAACGCGCGCCGGGAACGACACTGTGATGGTGTGGTCATAGCGAATGACAAGATCGTAAGCGGCAAGCGGCAGCGTGCCCGCTTGGCCCGAGTCGGGCGTTTGAAGGGTGATTGGCCCCGCCAGCGCCAGGCCGGCCGGCAGCGTATCAGAGATTACGCCGCCCGTGGCCTTGCCGCCGGCATTGTGCGCCACAAGGGTATAGGTGATAATGTCGCCCTCGAAAGGCTCGGCATTATCTACCCCCATAGTCAAGCTCAACTGGGGTAGGATATAGGCATTTTCTACCTTGCGAAAGGGATTGCCGTGGTCCAACGCCAAGGCCACATTGCCGGCCGGGTCAACCGCCTGGACAAAGTACTCGATGGCCTGCTCCGCGGCGGGCGCATCGCCCTCGGCCCAGCCGCTCAAAGGATCGTAAAGCAGTTCGGCCTTGCTCCAAGCGTTTTCGTCCAGCGCGCGGTACAGCACGACGACGCGCAGAATCTGGGCGCTGTCATCTTCCAATTGTACGCGGAACCTGAGATAGACGCTGGCGCTGATGGCCTGCACTTGCCAGATGCTTGGAGCGATAAAGTTGGTGGTGGTAAAGGGGGCATAGTAGACGACATAATCCAGGTCGTTGTAAAGCCGCTGCAAGCCTGTGGTGGGCGTGGCTGTGGCGGTGGCCTGGAATTGGCCAGGCACCACCACCAATCGCTCGTAGGATTGGCCGTCAATAGACAAGAAGCGATTGACAGCGCCGATTTGAGCCGGATACCACGGCCCCGTTGGGAAAGGCGGCTCTGTGTTGAGGAATACTTCTTCGGTGACAATGCGCGAGATGGCGGGGTCAACGGCGATGTCGGTAAACGCGCCGCCCACCATCAATGCGCCGTGCGCCAACGCGCCCGGCAAGTGAATGTCTTGGCTGAAACGCGGCTGGATGGGCCGCCCGGCCGCAAGATGCACTTCATCTTGACCAAACAGGGTATAGTATTGTCCCAGCCCGCCCAGCGAGTGGACCGTATAACTGAGGGGCAAATTCAGGTTTAGGGCGATGGTGGTCGTGATGGCCTTTATAGAGGCTGTGGCATCTTGTTTCAAGAGCGCATCAACGGCCATATTTTGCCCGCCAGGCGAGGCGGTGGTGGTGATGGGCATGTTGACCTTTAGCATCGGCAAGCCATAGAGCGTGGCTTCTTCGAGCACCTTTTCATCATAATTGCTCAGCGAGCCGGCTGCGGCGCTGTTATAGTAGCGATGCTTGGCGCGCACAAGCGCCTGGCCTACACTGGGGGCATTGCCGCCTTGCCAGTAACCCAATTCCTCTGTCAAGTTGGCCATCAGCCGCTCAGAGTAGGCAACTAGATCCGAATCGCCATAGCCATAGCCCGTGTTGCCGATAAAGGTTGCTTGTTGCTGCAAAAGAGCCTGCGCCCAGTCAATTTCACCCAGTTCCAGCGAGGGGCCGGTATCGGGCACATTCAGCCCAGAGTGGCAGCCCACCGAATAGAGCAGCGAGTTGCCATAGTCGGTTGTGTCGGTGATTTCAAAGGCAAACACAAAGCGGTCGCCCAACGTAGGCGAGATGGTAGTTACATAGGCCGGCATGAGCGTAAAGTGGGTAAAGTGCCCATTGAGCGAGTTTAGATCGCTGGCCTGGGCCACGTTGATGAGCCGGGCGCGCAAATCGTCGGCGCTCCAATCATCGTTGATGAGCGTAGTCAAGGAAGCGATGCCTTGGGCTGCCAGCGTGCGGCTGATGGCGTTTGCCTCGTCAATCAAAAAGTCATAGCCTGTGACCAGCGCGTCGTCAGGCCAGATGGCCGGCCTGGCCAGAAAAGCGTCTATGGCCGCCGCGATTTCGGACGGGCTTTCCACCAGGCGTCCGGGCGCCAGTTGGGGCAGATACAATTCTCTGCCGCGCCACGGCTGCGGCAACAAGCCGGCATAGTAATCGTCGCTGAAAAAGTAGCGCGCCGCCAGCGATTCGGACACGATGCCTGTGTGGGCCAGCCCGGCATATCTGCGTTCGTTCGAGACGCGGGCCTCGTCTTGGATGCGAGCAAAAGGAATGACGCGGTCGTCGCCGACGATGACGAGATATTCCAGGCTGGGGTAATGCTCTGAAATCTTGTACAGCAGCGATTTGATGTGCATCGCCACCCGGTTGGCAAACTTGGGGTCGTTGGGATGGTTATCCCACGCCTGGTAGGCGCTGACAATCTGAGGGTAGCTATCTAGGTTGACGACCAAGCCCTCGACGTTCGAATCGTTGGCCAGCGCATCCAGGCGGGCAATCAATTGGGCCGAGGTGATGGTATTGGTGCCGGTATAGATTTTGTTAAAGCGTTCTGCGTTGAACAGAATCAGCGTGCGCTCGTTGGTGGGGCTAACAGGCGGTGTAAAGCTGAGCGGCACCGTGGCCGTGATGGAAACGGTATAGGGGTCTTTTGGCAACATTACGAATGCCGTCAGCGTATATGGCTGGCCCACAGCTTCTAGCGTGTGCGCGTGCACGGCAATGTAATAGGGGCCAGACATTTCGTGGACGTTGATGGCGATTTGCTCGGTGGCGGTGAACGGACGGGCCGACACGCCCACCAGCGAGCCAAGGTCGCCGATTTGCCCAATGTTGCCCAGCAGACCCAGGTCGCCAATCTGGCCCAGGTCACCAATTTGGCCCAGGTCGCCGATTTGCCCCAGGTCGAGCAATGCGCCCAGGTCGCCGATCTGGCCCAGGTCGCCAATCTGGCCCAGGTCACCGATCTGACCCAGGTCGCCGATTTGCCCCAGGTCGCCAATCTGACCCAGGTCGCGCAATTGGCCGGTTTCCGGGTCTAGCTCTGGCGCAAAAAGGTACATGTCATAATCGCCCGCCCCCTGTGCAGTCTGGGTCATGCCACCCAGCGTGACGGTGAGCGTCGAGCCGGGTTCGACCACATAAACTTTGTACCAGTTGGTATCGTCGGTGCTTTCTACGCTGTCGGTGAGGACAGCCGTGAGGCTGATGGCTTGCGCGGCGGCGCGAGAGCGAATGATGAAATATTGCTCGCTGGCAAAAGCCGAGCCGGCCCAGGCGCTATCTATGGCTTGCGCGCTCCAAAAGTAGGTGCCGGGGGTGAGGCCGTTGATTGTCCATGTAGTAGTGAGGTTAGCATTGCCCAATTGCGCCACCTGGCGGTAACCGCTGCTGCCGGCCAAAGGCGAAACAGGGTTAGCCCCGCTGGGCAGCCCGCCCAGGCGCACATTATAGCCCAGGCTGGGTTGCGGCGTCTGGCCATCGGTAGATGGAGACCATCTCAGTGTCACAGCTGCGCCGACGACGGTGGCCGATAACCCGCCTGGAGCTGCAGGCGATGTATTGTCGGGGTCGTTTTCATACAGCTTTGCAATGGGGGCTGCCCCATCCCAGCCTGTGCTGAGAATATCCAGGTCGCCGTCGTTGTCGTAATCGCCCCAGGCGGCTGCGCCCCTGGCAGCGACCATGCTGGAGGCAATATCTATAAAGGTGTTGTCGCCATTGTTGTGATACACCTGGGTAACGGGATTGCTAGAATTATCCTGTCCGCTGAGGAGAATGTCCAGTCGGCCATCACGGTCATAATCGCCCCAGGTCACCGACCCGCTATCAACCCCGACCAGCCCAGCGCCAATGTCTGTAAAGGCGCCGTCGCCATTGTTGTGATAGACGCGGGCGATGCGGCCTGAAAAACTTTGCCCCTCAATCAAGAGGTCGAGCCAGCCGTCGTTGTCATAGTCGCCCCAGGCTGCCGAACTGCCCCACACGCCGGTGAGGCCAGCGCCAATGTCTGTAAAAGTATCGTCGCCGTTGTTGCGGTAAACTGCGGCAACCGCGTCTGTTCCATAGCCGGTGAGCAGAATGTCCAGATCGCCGTCGTTATCGTAATCGCCCCAGGCGGCCGCACTAGAGTTGACCCCGGGTAGGCCAGCGCCGATATCTGTAAATGTGTCGTTGCCATTGTTGCGGTAGACCAGAGCAATCGCTCCTGAATCGCTCCAACCGACAAGGAGGATATCCAGGTCGCCGTCGTTGTCATAATCGCCCCAGGTGGCCGAACCATCTCGAACGCCGGTGAGGCCGGCGCCAATATCGCTAAAAGTATTATTGCCATTGTTGCGATATACTCTGGTTATCAAGGCGTAGGGGTTGATGATGCCTGTCAGCAAAATGTCCAAATCGCCGTCGTTGTCATAATCGCCCCAGGCGCTTGAACCTTCGGTAATTCCGGGCAGGCCCGCGCCAATGTCGCTAAAAGCGCCGTTGCCGTTGTTGTGGTACACGTGGGCGCTCAACCCCGCGCCGCTGCAACCGGCGTCGGTGCAGCCTACCATGAGGAGATCGAGATTGCCGTCGCCGTCATAATCGCCCCAGGCAACCGAACTGTAATGGACCCCGGCCAGACCCGCGCCTGTCTTTTCTAAAAACCTGCCCCAGCCGCGCGTGTTCTGATGCACCCGGGCCAGCGGAGCGGCTCCATCATCGCCGGTGAGCAAAATATCCAGGTCGCCGTCGTTATCGTAATCGCCCCAGGTAACCGAGCCGGATGCAACATTGGCCAAGCCGGTGTTGGTTTCTTTATTGAATGAACCTCCGTTGTTGCGATACAGCAGCGTACTGGGAATGGGCGAGCCGCTGCTGGCGTCGCCGCTGAGCAAAATATCCAGGTCGCCGTCGTTGTCGTAGTCACCCCAGGCCGCCGAGCCATCTGCTATGCCATCCCGTGTTGCGCCAAGGTTAAAACTATCTCCTCCGTCGTTGCGATACACACGGGTAAAGGGGATGCTAAATTCGCGGCCGGCCAGCAAAATATCCAGGTCGCCGTCGTTGTCGTAATCACCCCATGCCACCGCAGCGCCTTCGGCCCCATCAGAGAGCGCGTTAATATCGCTAAACATGCCCGCGCCATCGTTGCGGTATATCTTGGCCAGGCCCGCCAGGCCATCATAGCCGGCTAGCAAAATATCCAGGTCGCCGTCGTTGTCATAATCGCCCCAGGCGGCTTGCCCGACCACCACTCCGACCAAAGGGGTCAAGATGTTGTTAAAGGTGTCGTTACTGTTGTTGCGATAGAGCCGCGTGCTGGGAGTAAAGAACTCGTCCTCGCCGGTGACGAGCAGGTCCAGGTCGCCGTCGTTGTCGTAATCGCCCCAGGCCACCGAACCATTAACAATGCCAACCAGGCCAGCGCCGATATTGGTAAAAGTGTCATTGCCATTGTTGCGGTAAACCCTGGCAAGGCGGCCCAGCAGTCCGCTTTCACCGGCCAGCGCAATGTCCAGGTCGCCGTCGTTGTCGTAATCGCCCCAGGCCGCGGCGCTGTCAACCACAGCATCTAGCCCGGCGGTAGTGACCTCGCCAAAGCTGCCATTGCTGTTATTGCGATACAGCCTGGCTACGCCGTTAATCAAAGCATCCTGGCCTGTGAGCAAAATATCCAGGTCGCCGTCGTTGTCATAATCGCCCCAGGTGGCCGCGCTATAATCAACCCCCGTCAAGCCGGCGCCAATGTCTGCAAAGTGTGTTTGGACGCTGCCGGTGGTGAATTGCCACTGGTAGGGGACCAGGCGCTTACCGGTGGTGCTAGAGATGCCATCTGTGGCGATGATGCGCACTGTATCGCCCGCGTGGAAATCAACCGGCGGGTTGAGCGTGATGGTGCGCTGGCTACTATTGTAAACGGGCGACGTGTTGACGCGCCCGCTCAGTCCGCTGTGAACCGAAAAGGTGCGCGTGGTAATGGCGCCGGCAGTTGCGCTCAAGCCAAGTGTGGCGCTAATGTTGGCCGCAGGCGAAACCCCCACGGCATTGGCCGCCGGGCTGGTGGCGGTGACGATAAAATGAGCATATTCAAATGCTCCAATGTCACACAACAGAGTGCCTGGAGCGGGCCGGGGCTGCCCGCGTTGATCGGTGGGCAAATCGCACGTACCCGCGTCAATCGCCGGGCTGCCAGTCAAGAGGGCATGGGTCAAGGTATTGCCGCCATTGTTCGCCAATGGGCCGAGCAATGGATTGATATTCAGCAAATCGCTGGCGACGAATCCGCTGCCGCCGGTGGTGTTCCCGACCAGGTTGTAGCCCTGGCTGTTAAATGTTCCCGAAACGTCGGGATGGTTATCGGTGGTGGTGTTTTGAGCGATAAGGGTATTCTTGAGCGTGACTGCGCTGGTGGCATCTGCATAGATGCCGCCGCCGTAACTGCTGCCGTTGCCAGCGTAGGGTCCGGCGGCCCCGCGATTGGCTTGATTGGCAGAGAGGGTGCTGTTTACGACAGTGAGTGTGCCAACGCCATAGTTAA
>JBGSMF010000515.1:0-54648 GCA_041740315.1 Thermoflexales bacterium | reverse complement strand
GCGCTCGGCGTTCAGGCGCGCCGCGCGGGCCGCCTCTAGCGCGGCCTGGTGCGCTGCAACTGCATCCTCAGCCGGCCCAATCGCCACCCGCTGTCCGATGGCCGCCTGGTAAGCATCGAGCAAGCTGGCCTGCTGCGCCTGGGCCGCGCGTTGGATAGCGGCTACCTGATCTGGGTTGAGCTTGAGCATCTCTGTCCGCGCACGTCCCTGGGTAGAAGCGGGGATATTTGCGCCAAGGATGGCCGCCAGCGTGGGGGCAACATCAACCATGTCCACATCGCCATATTGCCCCGGCACAACGCCCGCGCCCGCCAAGACAAATGGCTCTATCAAAGTGATTGGGTCTTGCCCGCCGTGGCCACCCCGGTCAATTTGCCCGTGATCGCTGCACACGAACAAGGTGTCTTGGCTCAGGTCTAGCTGGGCAGCAATCTCGCGCAGCAAATCATCTGCGCGCCGCGCCGCGGCATCCCAACGCGGGTCACGCGGGCCGCCCTCGTTGTGCCCGGCATAGTCCACCTGGTCAATGTGAATGAGCGTGAGCTGATAATTGCCGCTCTTTAACCACGGCAAGGCCGCATCTACCACGGCGCGGTCGGCGGCCTGGTCTTCGCCCGGCGTGTAAAAGCTAATGTCTAGATCCGATTGCGGAACCAGTTTTTCAAACCAATAATAACCAGAAATAGCAGCCCTCAAACCGGCCCGGTGCGCCGCTGAAAAGAGGTTATCTTGGGTCCAGGCGGGTATCTCTTCATAATCCAAGTTGGCGGCCGGCCCATCATTGATATCTGGCCATGCGCCTATCATCAGCGCCGAATAACCCGGCTGCGAATACGAAGGCGGGCGGCTGTGCATGGTGGCCCACGCCCCCCGCTCGCGCAGTTCGTTGAGAAAAGGCATCACATCGCTGCGGTGCGAAGTGTCATTTCGCAGCGCATCAACTAATACAAACACCAACTGGCGCGTCAAGGGTTCCCCAAGCTTTTCGCCAGCAAGAGGAGGGCTGTTGCGTAGAGGCGAACGATACGCAAAGAGAGAATCCATCAACGCCATTGACCAGGCATAGCCTCCGCCGGCCAACAGCACACACAAAACCACCCCCAATATCATCCAGCGGTAATTAACAGTTTTTCGGTATAACATGGCCACCCTGTTTGACCCCTAACTCGCCAACTCCCCCTTGAACGAATTATGTCGATTTTATCATCACCCTGGTTACGACGCAACTATGACATAACAAACTTGTGATATAATAAACTTATGCGCTTTGATATCTTTTCGCTCTTTCCCGATCTCTTTACTTCATATCTAAGCGACAGCATCCTCAAGCGCGCCCTTGATGCTGGGCGGATTGAAATAGCCCTCCATAGCATCAGAGAACATGGCATTGGCAAGCACCACGTCACCGATGATTACCCGCTCGGCGGCGGCGGTGGAATGCTCATGATGCCCGAGCCGATCTTTAACGCCGTTGAAACGGCGCTTGGCTTGCCGCCCGCAAGCGCTCAACCTGAAAGCTTGGCCCCCAAGCCTGAAATTTCCACTCTTCCCATCATCTTGCTCACACCCCAGGGCCGCTTGTTCACGCAACAAGTAGCCCGAGAACTGGCCCAACATAGCCGCCTTGCGCTGATTTGCGGGCGCTACGAAGGAGTGGACGAGCGTGTGCGAGAGCACCTGGCGAACGATGAAATCTCGGTGGGCGACTATGTCTTGACAGGCGGTGAGCTGCCCGCCCTCGTCATTATAGACGCAGTGACGCGCCTGCTGCCCGGCGTCTTGGGTGATCCAGAGGCCACCCAAGATGATTCACATTCAGAAGCCTGCCTGCTAGAGTATCCGCATTATACCCGGCCGGCTGAGTTTCGCGGCTGGCGCGCGCCCGAGGTGCTAGTCTCGGGGCATCACGCCCAGGTGGCGCGCTGGCGGCGTGAACAAAGCCTGCTGCGCACCTGGCAGCGCCGGCCCGATTTGCTGGCGCAAGCGCAGCTTTCGCAGGCCGACCAAGAATTTTTGGCGCGCCTAAAAACATAAAAACCCAAGCCGACCCAAAAGCAGAAAGAACCAGTCTTTGACAAAAATCCATACATTGTGGTAAGATTGGTGCAAGGTAGCTGTGCCTTCTCTGGTCCTGTCCCACCCGCGCTCCTCAGGCCAGGGAACACGCCGAGCACAACTACGTGACGCACAACCCCATTGTGCTAAGATATAAAACTATGACTAGCTTTAGCGAAGACGGACGTCTGGTCTTGCGCATTCGATCTGGTGACCTTGAAGCGCTGGGGATTTTGTATGAAAAATACAAAACGCCCATATTTCGCGCTGCTCTGGCCATTACCAATGACAAAGGAACAGCCGAGGATATTCTTCAAGAAACCTTCCTCCGCCTACATTTCCATGCAGACATAATTGACACCAGCGTTTCAGTGCTGCCCTGGTTGTATCGAGTGGCAGTCAATCAAAGCTACACCTATATCAATTGGAGGCGGCGCTGGTGGGTTTCTCTTGAGGCCTGGGTAGATAGGCTGATTGGCCCCAGCCGCGTTTTTCCAGAAGAACAATCGGAAACGCTTGAAGTCAAACGCATCGTCTGGCAAGCCATTGATCGGTTGGAGGCGGAACACCGCACCACCGTTATCCTGTATTACTTGTGCAACCTGAGCCTGCGCGAAATTGCTTTTGCCACTCACTGCCCCATCGGCACAGTCAAATCTCGCTTGCACTATGGCCGCCTCCAGTTGCGCAGCGCCCTGGCGGACCTGCAATTTACCCGTGGGCGCACCGCCACCGAAACGGCCGATTGAACCTTTAACATCGGCACATAGTATATATTGATTAGAGGTAACTACACAGCCTGCCTCCTTCGACTGCGCGCCGCGCAGCCTGAGCGGAACGTAGTGAAGTCGAAGGAGCGCGGCGCTCCGCTCAGGGTGCTGAGTAGTTACGATTAGAGTAAACATTTGTTGTAAAATAGCCGGACTATTAGACCAACCTCTTACAGACCCCACATTGGGAGCAAATATATGACGACCTTACTCGATGTTAGAGACCTGCGCACAGAGTTCCATACTCGTGATGGCATTGTGCATGCCATCAACGGCGTGAGCTTTGCCCTGGAAGAAGGAGAAACCCTGGGCATTGTAGGCGAAAGCGGCTGCGGCAAAAGCGTGACGGTTCTTTCGCTGTTGCAATTGATCCCTCGCCCACCTGGCAAGATTGTCAGCGGCACGGCCTTGCTGAACAGCAATGACCTGCTCAAGATGAACGAAGCCAATATCCGCCGAGTGCGCGGGAAACAAATGGCCATGATCTTTCAGGACCCCATGACCTCGCTCAACCCTGTGCTCACCATCGGGCGGCAGCTGACCGAAGCGTTGGAACTGCACCTGGGCATGAACAAAGAGCAAGCCCGCCAGCGCGCCGCAGAACTGCTGACTATGGTGGGCATTCCGCAGGCAGCCGACCGCTTGAATGATTACCCACACCAGTTCTCGGGCGGCATGCGCCAGCGCGTGATGATTGCCATAGCCCTCTCGTGCAACCCCGAAGTCCTGGTGGCCGATGAGCCGACCACGGCGCTCGATGTAACCATCCAGGCGCAAATTATTGACCTGGTCAAGCGCCTGCGCGATGAAATTGGCATGGCCATCATTTGGATCACACACGACCTTGGCATTGTGGCCGGCATGGCCAAGCGCGTGATTGTGATGTACGCCGGCTTTATTGTAGAGGAAGCCCCGGTCAAGGACCTGTATGCCGAGCCGCGCCACCCCTACACCATTGGCCTGCTTGGCTCGTTGCCGCGCGTGGACGACGTGACCCATCGTCGCTTGGTGTCAATTGAAGGAATGCCGCCAGACTTGATGGACAAGCCCACCTTTTGCCAGTTTGCGCCGCGCTGCACCTACGCCATTGAACGCTGCTGGAAAGAAATTCCGCCCCTGGAATCTGTTGGGCCAGGGCATTTCAAAGCATGCTGGATAGATACTCGCGTAGGGAGGCCCCAATGAGCGAAAACAATAACGTCCTGGTCAGCGTCCGAGACCTGAAAAAGCATTTCCCCATCATGCAAGGGGTTATTTTTAGCAAAGAAGTAGGCAGCGTCAAGGCTGTTGATGGCGTGAGCTTTGATGTTCACAAGGGCGAGACGTTGGGGTTGGTGGGCGAATCTGGCTGCGGCAAATCTACCACCGGGCGTGTGATTTTGCAATTGCACCGCGCTACCGGGGGCAGCGTGACGTATGCCGGGAAAGAATTAACCACCCTGAAAGGCGAAAGCCTGCGCCTGATGCGCCGCAAGATGCAAATGATTTTCCAGGATCCGTATGCCAGCCTGAACCCGCGCATGACGGTGGGCGGCATCATCGGCGAACCTCTCGTCATCCACAATGTGGCCCGTGGGCGCGAAGTGCAAGAACGAGTGGAAAACCTGCTCAAGCTGGTGGGCTTGA
Organism: Thermoflexales bacterium; assembly: GCA_041740315.1. Taxonomy (GTDB): domain Bacteria; phylum Chloroflexota; class Anaerolineae; order Fen-1058; family Fen-1058; genus JBGSMF01. Next base: position 50,197 of record JBGSMF010000515.1, on the reverse strand, counting down.
ACCCGCTTTTTGTCAATCGCTACCCGCACGAATTTTCGGGTGGGCAACGCCAGCGCATTGGGGTGGCCCGCGCTTTGGCTTTGCAGCCAGATTTCATTGTGTGCGACGAGCCAATTAGCGCGCTGGATGTTTCCGTCCAGGCGCAGGTCGTCAACCTGCTGGAAGACCTGCAAAAGCAATTCGGCCTCACCTATTTGTTCATTGCGCACGATCTTTCGATGGTGCGCCACATCAGCAACCGCGTGGCCGTCATGTACTTGGGCATCATTGTTGAATTGGCCAGCCGCAACGAATTGTACGGCAACCCGCTACACCCTTACACCCAGGCCCTAATGTCGGCGGTGCCCGTGCCTGACCCCATCGTCGAAGAGAAACGCAAGCGCGTTATCTTGCAGGGCGATGTGCCCAGTCCCATCAAGCCGCCGTCGGGCTGCCGCTTTCACACTCGCTGCCCCGCCGCCGTGGCCGACATTTGCAAAACCGAAACGCCCGAATGGCGCGACCGTGGCAATGGGCACTGGGTCTATTGCCACCTGGTGCCCTAGCAGCCTGTCGGAGAGGCAGGTTTGGCCTCTTGTGGGCGTTGTGTGGGACAGGTTGCCAAACTGTCCTACGTTAGCTCTCCGACAGCCTGCCAGACTATTGAACCTTTTGGCTGAATAAATAGTATTTGTAGTAAGCCCAGAGCTAGGAGAAATGACAGTACAGCCTGAACCCAAGTCGGATAATTTCGATCAATGGATCAGCTACGTGCTAACGGCTGGAATGGAACAAGCCCAGCCTTCGGCGCACGTCTGGCAGCGTATTGTCAGGATAGCGCGCTCTTCGCCAGTGTGGGGCATTTGGCGCAAACGCGGCAATTCACGCAAGTTTACCACCTGGGCCACCTGGCACGAGCTTAACAAGCGCCACCTGGACATGCAAATCAGTGGCATTGGGGGGTGGCTGCTGTATCCGCGACCCTTGCTCTATATTTAGCAGGTCGCCGACATTGCCCGCAGAGCCGGCTGCTCGATAGGCCGCACATTGCACCTTACGCCGCAAACTAGGTTGCCAAGCTCTGCACCCTAGACTATCTATAAGGAGGTGATCAACGCTTACAAGTGATACATATAGCCTGGCAAGCTTGCAAATACCAATAAACATATAAGCAAATAAACAAAATTTCTCTTGGAGGAGAAGCAAAAAATGTCTCGCATGAAAGTATGGTCGTTAATTGGTCTAGTGATTATCGCCAGCATGGTCCTCAGCGCCTGCGGCACACCCACGCCTGCAACCATCGTTCAAACCGTTGTCGTCAAAGAACCCGGCACCACCACCGAAATCATCAAAGAGGTCACCACCACCCCTGGGCCGGCGCCAGTCGTTGAAAAAGCCAAAGTGTTGCGCATCAACCTGGGCACCTATCCAGACATTCTTGACCCGCAAAAGTCGTCCTTCGTCAACGAAATCGCTCACCTCAAGTTGATGTACGAAGGGTTGACCAAGCAAAACGCCAAGCTGGAAACCGTCCCGGCTGCGGCCGAAAAGTGGGAATACAGCGCCGACGCCACCGAAGTGATCTTTACCCTGCGCAAGGACCTCAAGTATAGCGATGGCACGCTGTTGAACGCCAAGCGCTACGAATATTCCATTCTGCGCAACATTAACCCCGAAACCGCCGGCGAATATGCCGCCATCACCGATGAAATCATGGGCGCTGCCGAATGGCGCTATGGCGAGGGCGATGCCGCCGTCGCCGGTGAAGCAACCGTCCGCGAGAGCGTGGTGGCGCTGGATGCCGCTGGCGCTCCCTGCAAGGATTACGAACAGGCCGACTGCCTCACGCTCAAGGTCAAGATGACCCACCCGGCCCCCTATTTCCACACCGTGCTGAGCCTGTGGGTGACCTATCCCGCTAAGGAAGAACTGATCAGCGAGGGCGGCGAGAACTGGTGGAACAGCTCCAAGTACCAGATCGGCAACGGCCCCTACGCGCTCAAGAGCCTCGAACCGTTTGTGCGCGGTTACTTTGTGCCCAACAAGAATTACTGGGGCGGTGTTGGCAAGGTTGATATTGAATATTCCTACATCACCGATGGCGCCGTGGCCTTCCAGGCCTACAAGAACAACGAGTTCGACATCGTCCCGCTGGGCGCTGAAGACCTGGCCACTGTCCAGGCCGATGCTGTGCTTTCCAAGGAAGCCAATATCTATCCCGGCTCCTGCACCTTTGCTCTAATGTTCCATCAAGCCAAAGAACCCTTCACCGATCCCAAGGTGCGCGAAGCCTTCGCCTATGCGCTGAACCGCGAGGCGTGGGTGACAGACGTGCTCAAGGGTTTGGGCAGCCCCACCCTGACCTGGATTCCCAAGGGTTATCCGGGCTACAAGGAAGGCGAAACTCGCTTTGGCTTTGACGCCGATGCCGCCAAGAAGGCGCTGGCCGAATCTAGCTATGGCTCGGCTGACAAGCTGCCCAAGATCGTAGCCACCTTTAGCGATACGCCGCGCAACCGCACCCGCAACGAGTGGCTGGTGGCCAAGTGGCAGGATGTGCTGGGTGTTACGGTTGAATTGAACCCGGTTGAATCCACCACCTACACCGCGCTGACCAAGGATGTCAACACTTCGCCGCAGATGTACATCTTGGGCTGGTGCGCCGACTATCCCGATCCACAGAACTGGCTGAGCGTCTACTGGCGCACTGGCGGTTTTGGCGAGCGCATCGCCTACTCGAACCTCGACTTTGACGCGCTGGTGAACGAAGCCGACAGCACCGTTGACCCGGCCAAGCGCGCCGAGCTGTACCAGCAAGCGCAAGACCTGCTGGTGGCTGGCGCCCCGGTTGCCTTTATGTGGAACAATGTTAACAGCTATCTGATCAAGCCCTGGGTCAAGAACGTCGAGACCACCCCGCAAGACTCGGGTTGGCCTGGAGACATTAACCCAAGTGGCATTGACATTGACACCACAATGCTGCCGTAATCTGTTGTAAAGAGTGGGAGCCGGTTAGTCAGACTGTTTGGGAGCTGACCGGCTCCCCTTTTTCCAGGGCAGCCGCAAGGGTTAAAAAGCTCTTTTAACCTTTGCCATTGCCCTAGAGAATTTGAATCTTGTCGGAGGTCATAACATATGGTTAGATTCGTCATTCGCCGCTTGTTATGGATGATTCCAGTATTGGTCACGATCACGTTGATCACCTTTTTGCTCATGCACGCCGCGCCAGGGGGGCCGTGGGATCGTGACCCCGGCCGCCGCCAGGTAGACCCGGCCACAGAAGCGATGCTGAACAAGAAATTTGGGCTAGACAAGCCCATCTGGCGTCAATTCCTTGCCTACACTTTCATTGACACCAACTATGAGGACCAGTGGGTGTGCGGGGCCATCTGCGGCAACCTGGGGCCTTCGTATCGCCAGCGCGGCCGCACGGTGCAAGAAATTCTCTTTGGCATTCCAGAAAACAAGCCTTTTTGGGAAAGTCGCTTTGGCTATTCGATGCGGCTGGGGCTGATAGCCATGTTGTTCGCCATCATCGTGGGCATTCCATCTGGCATTGCCGCCGCGCTCAAGCAAAACACTTGGGTTGACTATCTAAGCGCGATAATCGCCAACTTTGGCGTGTCGGTGCCCAACTTTGTCATTGGCATTTACCTGATCATTATTTTTGGCGTCATGCTGCACTGGGTCAGCGTGGTGCCGCGCTCGTGGTCGGACCCCAAAGCGTGGGTCATCCCGGGGCTGGTGCTCGGCTTTGGCACCATGGCCTTTACGGCCCGCCTGACCCGCAGCGCAATGCTAGAAGTGATGCGCCAAGACTATGTGCGCACGGCGCGCGCCAAGGGGCTATCGGAACGAGTCGTCATCAGCATCCACATGCTCAAGAACGCAATGATCCCGGTGGTGACCATCTTGGGGCCGGCCCTGGCCGGCTTGGTAGTCGGCTCGTTCATAATCGAACAAATGTTTTCCTTCCCTGGCATTGGCCGCGAGTATGTGCAGGCCATCAGCAATCGAGATTATTCAATGATCTTGGGCACCACCCTGGTGTACGGGGTGTTGATTGCCTTGGCCAACTTGAGCGTAGATATTATGTACGGTTTCCTCGATCCGCGCATCAGGATCGAATGAGTTGTGGAGGTGACAGATGACAGGATTAGCTAAAACTCACTCGGCCGACGCCCTGGTTCTCAAGCGCCCCTCGCGCAGTTTGTGGGTAGACGCCTGGTATCGCTTGGTGCGCAATAAAGCGGCGATTGTGGGCATGGTAATCGTTGTGCTTTTTTCCTTGATAGCGATCTTTGCCTCGGTTCTGGCGCCCAATAATCCGTTAAAAATAAACGACGGCAAAGGCTATTTGCCGCCGGCCTGGTATAAAACATCCATCACCGGCAAGGCCGGTGATCCGCAGTTTTTGCTTGGCACCGACACGATCGGGCGAGATGTGTTTAGCCGGGTGATTTATGGCTCGCGCGTGTCTATGATTGTGGGCTTGACGCCCGTGCTGATTATCTTGATTCTGGGAACAAGCATCGGGTTGGTCTCGGGCTATGCGGGCGGTTGGGTAGACAATCTCATGATGCGCATTACGGATGTGGTCTATGCTTTCCCAGAACTGCTGCTCTATATCATTCTAATGGTGACGCTGCGCGACACGGCCATCGGGCAACTGTTAAACGGCCTGTTTTTGCTGTTTGTGGCGCTGGCGATCGTATCGTGGGTGGGGGTGGCCCGGCTGATTCGAGGCTCGGCGCTGTCGCTCAAGGAAAAAGAGTTTATCGAGGCGGCCCGCTGCATCGGCGCCTCTAACGTGCGCATCATGGTGCGGCATATTTTGCCCAATTGCCTCAGCCCCATTGTGGTGTGGATGGCCTTTGCCATCCCGCGCATGATTATTGCAGAGGCCACACTGGGCTACCTGGGAATTGGGATAAGGCCGGCCAGCGACCCCAATGCCTTTTTTATCACCAGTTGGGGCGTTCTGATGCTGGAAGGCAACACCGCCATCAACGTGCAGCCCTGGATTTTGCTCACCCCATCTATTTGTGTGGGCCTGGTGGTGATGGCCTTTACCTTTTTGGGTGACGGCCTGCGCGACGCGCTCGATCCGCGCATGCGCGGCACTTCGTAGAGTGACGCTAGAAACAAGCCCGCAGTGGATACCCCCCTGCGGGTTTTTTGTTTGTGCGCCTGCGCAAATCAGATTATAATTCCAGTATGGCAAAACACAAAGAAACAACCGCCATCCTGGTGGTAGATGACGAGTTGCGCATTAACGACTTTATCCGCGAGCTGCTGGAAGCCAACGGCTACCCGGCAGAAGCCGCGCTGACAGGCGAAGAAGCGATGGCTATTCTGGGCGGCGAGGTGCCCCACGCCGGGCAAAAGTTTGACCTGGTTTTGCTCGATATTATGCTGCCCGGGATTGATGGCTATGAAGTCTGCCGCCGCCTCAAGGCCAACCCGCTCACGGCAGAAATTTCCATCATCATGCTCACCGCCATGGGCAAAACCGCCGACAAGGTGCGCGGGCTAGACCTGGGCGCAGACGATTACATCCCCAAGCCGTTTGACAACCAAGAACTGCTGGCGCGCGTGCGGGCCGCCATGCGCTTGCGCAAAGCAGAACAAGACCTGCGCCGCCGCAACCAGGCCCTAGACGCGCTGAACGCCGTAGCCGAGGCAGTGGGCAAGGCAGTGGAACTGGTAGATGTGGTAGACACGGCGCTCAATACCGTGCTGGAAAAGCTAGATTTGACCGCCGGCGCCATCACGCTCGCGGGCCTGACAGATCAACAAATTGCCACCCAACGCCGAGACATCTTGGAAACCGCCTCAACTCTGGAAATAGCCAGGCGGGTAGTCCAAAACGACCGCCCCTACACTACCACGCTCAAGCCTGAGGGGGTAGAACTGCAAGTAGCCTGCCTGCCCCTGCGGGCGCACAATCGCGTGGCCGGGACGCTGCTGGTGGCCAGCGAGCGCAAAATAGACGCCGACCTGGTTGCGGTGTTGAACAGCATCGGGCTGACCATCGGCGCGGCGGTGGAGCGGGCCAAGCTCTACGAGGCCGCCCAGCAGCGCAGCGAAGACTTTGCGGTATTGAATGACCTGTCGCGCATCATCAGCTCGACGCTGGATATGGAGACTGTGTTGGGCGGCGCGGTGCGCGGCATGCGCGAATTTGTGCGCGTAGAGATTGGCGCCCTGGCGCTTTGCGACGACACGAGCCAGGCATTGAGCTTTGCCAAGATCCTAAGCCGAGACCAAGAATGGACAATGAATGAAGCGCTGCCGCCCGAGGCCTATTCAATTATTAACCAGGTGATTCAAAGCCGCGAGATGCAAATCATTGACGAGCGCGCCGGGCCGGTCTTTAACCCGCTAGATGCCGTCACCGGCATCACCACTCACAGCCTGATGTGCGTGCCCCTGATTGTCAAAGAGCGCTGCATTGGCGCCATCGAGATGATCAACAAGGTCGGCGGGCCATTCACCAACAGCGACACCGAGCTGGTTCAGTTTTTGGCCGCTTCGGTGGCGGTGGCGCTGGAAAACGCGCGGCTGTACGGCGAACTGGCCGCCTCCACCCACAAGCTGGAGCGAAGCCAGGCGCAACTGATCCAGGCAGAAAAGCTGGCCGCAATGGGCCGCATGGCAGCCTCGATTGCGCACGAAGTCAATAACCCTTTGCAAGCCATTCAAAACTGCCTGCACCTGGTGCTCAACCGGCCGCTGACCGACGACAAAAAGGCCCGCTACTTGAACATGGCGCAGGAAGAAGTGGACCGGCTGATCACCATCGTCATGCGCACGCTGGATTTTTACCGGCCTTCAAAGGGACGGATCGTTCCCATCCAAGCCAACAATGCCATAGAAGGCACGCTGGCGCTGGCAGGCAAACGCCTTGAGCAGGGGCGAGTGCGCGTGCGCAAACAACTGACAAACAAGCTGCCAGAGGTCCAGGTGGTGCCCGACCAGCTCACACAGGTGTTTTTGAACCTGGTGATCAATGCGGTCGAGGCCATGCCCGAAGGCGGCGAGTTGGCCATTGCCACCTGGTTGAATGAAGCGAATTGGGTGTGCGCCTCTTTTACCGACACTGGCCCCGGCCTGACCCCAGAAGACATTGACAAGATTTTTGAGCCTTTCTATACCACCAAGGTCACCGGCACGGGCCTGGGGTTATCGGTCAGCCATGGGATTATTGACCGAATGGGCGGGCGCATCACCGTAGAGAGCGCCCCCGGCAAGGGCGCAAGCTTTATCGTGTATCTACCGACGCAATAAGGAGAAAAGCTAGATGAACGAACAAGCGCCTATATCCTCGCGGGTGATGGTGGTAGACGACGAGTCGGCCATGCGCGCCACGCTGGACGAAATTCTAAGCGGAGAAGGCTTTGAGGTTATTACAGCAGCCGGCGGCGAAGCGGCGCTGGCAACTCTGCGGCAAGAGCCGATTGATTTGATGCTGCTAGATTTGCGCATGCCGGGCATGGATGGGCTAACCGTCATCGAGCAAGGCCAGCGCATCTCGCCCGATACCATCGTCGTCATGCTAACCGCCCACGGCACGCTCGATTCGGCCATCAGCGCCATGCGCCAGGGCGCGTTTGACTATTTGCTCAAACCATGCGCACCGGCCGAAATCGTGGCCGCCGTGCGGCGCGGGCTGGCTCACCGCGCCCAACGCGCGCGGCAGCGCGATCTGGTGACGTTGATGCAACAAGCCATTCACGAACTTCAAGTGCCCAGCGGCGGGGTGGGCGGCGCAGACACCCCAGAACGCTTTATCCAAAGCCGGGGCATCAGCCTAGATTTGCAACGCCACGTGGCCACGGCGCGCGGAGAACTGCTAGACCTGACCCTGACCGAGTTCAAGCTGCTGGCCTACCTGATGCAGCGGCCCGACCAGGTGGTTTCACCACGCGAACTGGTGGGGGCAGTGCAAGGTTACGAGGCCGATGAGCACGAAGCGCGCTCTATCACCCGGGTGCATATCCGCCGCTTGCGCCAAAAGCTAGAGCCAGACCCAGATGATCCCCAGTATATCCTCAATGTCCGTGGGGTGGGCTATCTCTTTGCAAGCATTCCCCCACCCAAGTAACTTGTTCGTAACCTAACCGAAACCCGCCCCTGGCGGGTTTTGTGTTATCCTTTGGATGCTCAAGTGACAAACACGACAATAGGATTGGAAGCGGAATGAAAGACACTAAACGGATTCTCATTGTAGAAGACGAACCCAAAGTGGCCTTCTTTTTACAAGAAAGCCTGGAATCGGTTGATCGAAACTACAATGTTGTATGCGCCGCTTCTGGTGAAGATGCTCTGGATGAAATGTCACATACTCCCTTTGACCTGATTGTATCTGACTTGCGCATGCCGGGCATGAACGGATTGGAACTTTTGAATCACGTGCGCGAGCAAAGCCCCACCACCCAAACCATCTTGATCACAGCGTATGGCTCAGACGAGGTAGAGGCTGAAACGCGCCGTCTGCAGGCCTATCGCTACTTTACCAAGCCATTTCAGATTGAAGAGTTTACCTCTGCCGTCAAGCAAGCGTTAACCGATGGCGTTTCCAGAAGGATGCCCGGCGTGTGGGGTCTAACGAGCGAGCAGCTAGACAAAATCACGCAGCGTTTATCGGACCTACGTTATGAAGTTGGGGCACAGTGCATTTTGCTCTCAGATTATCTATCGCGCGTGCTGGGCGAGGTGGGCTTTACGGAGAACATCAATTCTGACCATGTGGTGGCGCTAATGACCGGCGGGTTTGATCGTTCTACCAAGCTGGCCCAGAGCCTGCGCGAAGATCGCTCGTTCAATCTAAACTATCACGAAGGGACACGTTACGACATTTACGCAGCCAACGTGAGCGAACGATTCTTTGTGACCCTGATTTTTGATCGCCGACAGGGAGCCAGCCGGGTGGGGATGGTGTGGCTGTATACCAAGCGAGCCGTTCAAGACCTGCTCAGCCTGATCGGCAACGAAGAGCTGCCGCTCGATGGCAACGATAAATGGACAGGTGATTATTAGGATTTTTAGGGCTAAGGATTAAACAACTCGCTCATTTGCAGCCTGCATTTGCAGCCTGTTTTGATCGCAAAGTTATTTGATTTTCAATCCTTAGCTGGCCTTGACCGGCCAAGCGCCGGGCGAGGCCCCTAGTTGTGTGCGCTTGCGTCCTGTTGTGGTGCACGGGCAGGCACTGCGACAGGCGTCATGGGGGGAGCGCAAGACACGAGGCTTCTGGCAGGGGGGGCTGGGAGCCTCGGTGTCTTTTAAATTTCAGATTACAGATTCAAAATTTCAAATTGAATTTTAAATCTTGAATTTGAAATTCATTTAACTGTGATGGTAACCGGCGCGCTAGCCAGCACTTGCCCGGCGCGGTCCAGTCCATGCGCGCTAAAGACATGCACCCCAGGGGTCAGCGTCCATAAGGTGCGGTAGACGCCCAAGGCTGAATCAAATGCCATCAGCGGCTGCCCATCCACCAGCAAAGTCAAAGATGCCACCTCAACACCATCAGCCGGGCGGGCCGAAACAGCGATGCGCTGTGTTTCGGGTGGGGTAACCGATGTAATCTGGTAGATCGTGCCCTGGTCGGGGTGAGTGAGAATAAGCGGGAAAGTGGCAAGAGGAAGGCTCAATGTATCGGTGGGAAGGCCAGAGACGGAGGGATCAAGATCAGCAATCAGATTCTCCTTCGCCCACGCCAGGGCCTCGGTAGGCAGAAATAAAAAGACCCTTTCGCCGATCCGCTCGGGTGGAGTGGCAGCATCGGCCGGCTGGCCTGTGTCAAGATCAATCTTGACCTTGCGGTAAAATGTGTCGAACAGAGTTGGCTGGGTGCCCTCAATAAACCACTCGGTGCGTGTGTGGGGGCACGGCGAATCGGGCGCAGGCAACAGGCCCGAAAGCGCGCACACCTCAACCCGCACCAGGCCGGGCGGCTGCGCAAATTCATATACTGTCCGTCCCCTCAGCACAGTCTCCATGAAATCGTGCCAGATCGGCCCAGCCCCGCTGATGCCCGAAACCTGCACCATCGGTTGGTTATCGGCATTGCCCACCCACACCCCGGCTACCAGGTCTGGGGTATAGCCCATCGTCCAATTGTCGCGCCAATCGGAGGTAGTACCCGTCTTGGCCGCCGCTGGGCGACTGAGCCGCAGCACGTTCCATTCGCCAAAGGCCGGCGCGCGCGCCTGGGGGTCGCTAAGGATATCGCTAATCAAAAAAGCCGCCCGCTCATCCAACACCCGCTCGGCAACCGGCGGCTGCCAGCGATAGCGCAATTGGCCGCGCGCACCGCGCACCTCTAGCACAGCAGAGGGCTCGAGGTAATAGCCACCGTTGGCAAACGCTGCAAAAGCCACCGCCATATCAAGCAAGCGCACTTCGCCGCCGCCCAGGGTAATGGCCAAACCATACTGCTCGCTATCGGCAAAAGCGCGAATGCCCATCTGCCGCGCCAAGGCAATCATTCCATCTAACCCTACATGGTCAAGCACTTTGACGGCGGGGATATTGTACGACGAGGCCAACGCCTCGCGCAACAATACCGGGCCGTGATAGCGCAAATCATAGTTGCGCGGGACATACGGTTCGCCCTCTTTGGTGACAAAGCTGGTGCGCACATCCAACACCATGGTGGCAGCGGTATAGGGCTGGGGCAAGCGTGGATCAAAGGCAGCCGCATAGGTAATGGGCTTGATGGAAGAACCTGGCTGGCGCAAGGCCAGTGTGGCGTTTACGGCTCCACTAATGCGAGCATCAAAGTAATCTGGGCTGCCCAGCATGGTTAGGATTTGCCCGTTGCGCGGATCGAGCGCCACAAGCGCGGCATTGTTTACATTGCGCTCTGGCGCGCCAACTTGGACCTGCGCTAGATCCGCCAGGCGGCGGACGGCAATGGCCTGGGCCATATTTTGCCAATCTAGGTCGAGCGTGGTGGTAACCACCAATCCCTCGCGGTAGATGGCCTCTAGCCCGAACTGGTCTTCCAGCCAACTGCGCACATACATCACAAAGTGAGGCGCAGCAATGGGATACGGCACCGCCGCAAAGCCCATCTGCTCGTTTCGCGCAAGAACGGCCTGCTCGGCTGAAATATAGTCGTGTTTGACCATCAATTGCAGCACCGTGGCCTGCCGTTCGTAGGCAGCCGATGGATTAACCAGTGGATCGTAGAGGATAGGCGATTGCGGCAAGCCGGCCAATAGCGCGCACTCGGCCAAATCTAGCTCATTGGTGTGCTTGCTCAGGTACGCATTGGCCGCGGCCTCGATACCATGAGCCAGGTTGCCAAAAGACACCTGGTTCATATACAGTTCCAGAATTTGATCTTTGGTATAGGCGCGGGCCAGCCGCCATGCCAAGATGCTTTCCCGCAGTTTGCGGGCGAGCGTGCGCTGTGCCCGCTCTTGGGGGCTGAGCAACACGTTGCGCGCCACTTGCTGCGTGATGGTGCTGCCGCCCGAAACAGCCTCGCCGCCCCGCAGGTTGATCCACACAGCGCGCAAGATGGCCGATATTTCTACGCCGGGATTGGTGTAAAAGTTGGCATCTTCGGTGGCGATGATGGCCTGGCGGCAATACAGCGGGATGTCATTCAATTTGAGCGGGGTATGCTGCCCGGCGTGCGGATCGGTGATTTGGTACAGCAGCCGCCCGTTGCGGTCGAGGATGCGAGTAGAGGGAGCATGCAGCTTGGTATCCAGGCTGTCGAGCGAGGGCAGATCTACAAACAGCCACGCCCGCACGGCCAGCCCCAAGCCAAGCCCTGTAATCAGAATGATAGATAGAATAACAAGACGTTTGCGCAACTCGACCTGCCAGTTAGGACTAAGGATTAAATAACTTGCTCATGTATAGCTCGTTTTGCCCGTATTTCGGCGTCACTGTGGGCAAGTTATTTAATTTCCAATCCTAGAGCGCCAATTCCATCTGAAACTGGGTCAACTCACTTGGTTTGAAATTCAACGCTTCAAAGGCGGGCTTGTACTCTTGGGGGAAAATGGCCGATGCAATCCACTGTTTGCCAGGATACAGCGCCAAGAGCGACGCCAGGCACCTTTGCAGTCCCGCAGAGTCTTGCACCCCAGAGGTTGAGAACAATGATCTGATGACAATCGTGTCACGCGCGGGGTCTGAGATGACGGCAAATACTTGCTGATCTCGGTAAATTCTATCTGGCGCATTGACGCTGACCAGGGCTGGCAGGCCAATTTGCCAGGGCAAGTCGGCGCTGGCAGTTTGAGCGGCGGCTTGCAGCAAAGAAACCAAGTCCGTTTCAACCGCACTAGATGGTAGAGTGGGTGATTGAAAAGCAGGCGGCTCTTTACACGTAAACCCGCACAAGCGCCGCACCGTATTAAATTTGAACTTGCGATACAAGTCTACAGCCGGGGTATTTTGTTCGATCACTTCCAACACCAGCTTGCGATCGCCTCGCAGCCGGGCAGCAGCAATCAATTGTTCCAGCAGCCAGCTACCTACCCCCTGATGCTTGAATTGCAGCAGCACGCCCATCCCGGCCAGGCGGCTGATGGTGTTGAAACGCGCAATGGCGCCAATGGCCTTGGGGGTAGCCCCCTCAACCACAACCTGGCTGAGGTGCAAATCAACCGCGCTTGTCTTTAGAAACCTGGCAAAAGACAGGCCATCAAAGGCAGGCACCCCGCCGATATAGCCTTCAAAGGCCTGGTTAAATATCACAGCCAGTTCGTGCAAGTTATAGTCTGGAAAAGGACGCAATTGTGGAGTCATAATTTGCCATTACAGAGGAAGATGGATAGCAATTTTGCACCACGGGTCGCCTTTGAGCACGCTTTCGACAATTTCCGCCTCTAGCGGCCGGCCAAAGATGACATCCCAGGTTTTTTTGTGGAAAGCGGCGCTGCAGTTGCAAAACGTCGGTGAAATGCCGAGCTCGCCCGTTTTGAGAGACTCTTTGACCCAGGGGCAATGGCAATAATAGTATCTTTTCATCTTTTCGTCTGTCTCGGCAAGGTACTCGATGGTCATGTGGGGAATCTTGATTTCGTACAAAACGTTGCCCTGGCGAACACCCTGGGCAATTTCGGGGTGGCTGCGGACAAAGTCAATCACCTCGTCCGTAATTTCCTGGGTAAAAAACAAGCCACCCTCGCGCTTGATTTGCTCTAGCTGGGCTATGAACTCTTGGCCTTTTCTCTCCAGGTAGGCGTCAATGCTGCCACTCTCTTCATACTTTTTCTTTTCTTCCAGGTACCACTCGTCCTCGAGGTGACGCAGCCCGCTGGACAAAACCTTGCGGCACGTTTCGGGGTCTACCACAGCCTCCAGCCGCCCCATGACGGCGTGCGTGACCCTGGGCAAGTGGGCCAGAGGCGTTCCCAGGGGAGGCAGTTCGATGCCTTGAAAGACCTCGTCGCGTTTCTGTTCGCCGGCCTGCTGCCCCAACTTGAGGCGCAGGTTTTCCATCGCCTCCGCTCCGTCAATCAACTCGATGGCGGCAATAATCACCGGCTTGTTCGTGGTAAAGCGGCCATAACGAATGAGGGCGTAATAACTTTGCAATGTATTGAGCTTTTCGGCAATGAGCAGAGCCGAAAAAGCTCGCACGTCCTCTGCCGTCGGCGGCTGGTGGCGAGCTGCCCCGGCAAATGCTTCAAAACGCTCGGCGATAGCCAAGTGTTGTTCGATTTGCTCTGCGGGAATTTTTCTTTCTTGCAAAAACTGCCGAAAACCTTGCTTGTCCAAGAGTATCCTCCTGATAACTACATTACACCCGGCAAGAGCCGGTGACGGGTCTGCGTAACTGCGCGGCGCGTTTCGGGTGTGAGCTTACGTTGAGAATCGCTTGGCCTCATAGCTGCCCCCCCTAGTCAGCAAACGACATAGAGATGCCGCTCTCGACCGGCTATGCTTGCTACTCTTTGGCGACGACGTTCATGTTGGGCAACAGAATATAGGGCAAGCAAAAATTGGTAGAGACCCATTCCCGCTCGCGGCTGACCGCCGCCACGTTTTTCAGCAGGTCGTAGATGTTATCGGCGATAGAGACATCTTTGACCCGTCCCACCAACTGCCCCTTTTCAATCTTGAACGCCAACGCCAGCGGATTGGAAAAAGCGCCCGAAATAACGTTGCCCTGCCCCAACCCAAGCACTTCTTCGACCAGCAAGCCTCGGTCAATCCCCGCCACTATATCTGCCAGGGGTGTATCACCGGCCCCCAAGATCAAGTTGGTTGGCGCGGGCGCGGGCGGGTTGAACAGGCCGCGCGCGCCATTGCCGGTTGACTCGACGCCCGATTGGGCGGCTGTTTTGAGATCGTAGATAAAGCCCCTGAGCACACCTTGCTCAATCAGGACATTTCGCCGGTGCGGCACACCTTCATCATCATAGGGAGCGCTACCAAAACGGCCATCGAGCGTGCCGTCATCAACAAGCGTGACTTTCTCGTCAAAAAGCTTTTGGCCCGTCTTGCCCGTCATGGGCGAGATGCCGGTATAGACATTCTTGCCATCAATCCCGGCCATGAGGGGCAGGGCCAGCACCAAAGCGGCCGAGGGCGAAAAGATCAGCGGCATTTTGCCAGGGGGCAAAGTGGTAAGCGTCCGCGCTTTTTCGAGCTTGTGGCCCAACTGTCGCGCCAAGGCCATACAATCATAATCTTGTTCCCAGGCTGTTATGCCGTCCACACCTTCAAGAATCAGCACATCATTTCCTTCGATGCGGGCAATTTCTATGCTGATTGAAAATGGCGAGCGAGCAAAAGCAACCTCGGCCCCCGTTTGATTGCGGATGGCAAGCTGCTGCACGCCGCGCTTTAAAGAAACGTTTACGCGGGCTTCTGGCTCGATGGCGAGAATCAAGTCTATCGTTTCTCGCCCAATTTCAACCAGGCGAGCGATGGGCAACTCGGCAATCTTTTGATCGTAGGTGACCACCCAGGGAGGCGGTTGCGCCGATGGAAAAGTGATTGAGACCGGGTCACCGTAGGCAGCCGATTCCAGCGCATGGGCCGCCAGTTTGTCGGCGGCCTTGGCATCGCTAGAGGCCGCAAAGCCCAGCCGCCCATCTTTGACCACGCGCACAGCCATACCGCTGGTTTGCTCGACCTGGCTAGTTTTTAGTTGGTTGGCTTCGAACACAATGCTGGTGGCCTCGCTTTGCACGCTGACCACCTCGACCTGGTCGGCCAGAGATTGTAATTGCTTGAGGATGTCCATAGTTTGCTCCTTTGCTCACTTGCCGCCGATGACAACATCTTGGATGCGGATGTGCGGCGCGCCAAAAGCCACCGGCAAGGGGAACTGCCCGCCCTTGCCGCACCCGCCAGCGAACAAGAGCCATTTAAAGTCATTGCCGATGGCGTCAATATTCATCAGCGTAGTAAACAAGTTGCCGGCCAAGATGACGTCTTTGACCATTTCAGCGATCTGCCCATCGCGGATCATGTAGGCATAACCAGAGCTAAACGAGAAATTTTCCAGCGCGGTATTGCCGCCATAGGCATCGCAGGCGTAAATGCCCAGATTGATATCTTTAATCATATCTTCAAAAGAGACCGTTCCACCCGCGAGGGCCGTGTTGGTCATGCGGACAATGGGCGCGTGGCGGTAATTGATTGCCCGCGCATTGCCGGTGGGTTCTTCAGCCATCGCGGCGGCCGTTTCGCGCGAGTGCAGCCGCCCCACCAAAATGCCGTTCTTGATGAGATCGTTGCGCCGGGTGGGGGCGCCTTCATCATCGTATCTGTGTGTGCCACGCAGGCCAGAAAGCGTTCCATCATCAAAAACGTTGAGGTGATCCTGCCCAAAGCGCCGGCCCAGCACCATCATCTCTTTGGCTTTGGGGTTTTCGTACACAAAATCCGATTCGGACAGATGCCCAAAGGCTTCGTGGATGAACACACCGGCCAGCATGGGGTCAATCACCACCGGGTATTGGCCGCCCACCACGCTCTCGGCGCTGAGCAGTTCCACCGCGTGGCGAGCGGCCTTTTGGGCCAGATCCTCTTTTCCTTGCACAAATTCGAACCCATACGGCCCGGCATGGGTCTCGCCAGCCATCTGCACATTATCGCCATCGCGCGCAATGGCAAACCACATTGCCGCTACTGAAGGGCGCTCTTCCTCGATATAGCTTCCTTCAGAGGAAGCGAATGTGATGCGGCTAAAGCCATCCTCATAAATGCATTGCGTGTCAACGATCTTTTCGCTATAGCCCAACAAAATGCCATTATAAGTTTCGGCCAGCGACTTTTTCTCGGCCATCGAAATACCGCGAAAATCGCGCTTGAGGGCCACAGTGATGCTGTCTTGAGCAGCAGGAATAGGCGCCAGTTCAATCGGCTTTTCGCTGTGGGCCACCTTGGCGCATTGATAAGCCTGGTCAACCTTGCTGGCCAAGTCATCGAGATCGTTAAAAGTGGCTATCCCCCAACCATTTTTCCTGACCAGGCAGCGAACTAGGCCGCCTTTGTCGATCACGGCGCTGGCCGTTTCCAGGTCCTTGCCGCGATAGGCAATGGTCGTAGATTCGAGTTCTTGGATGCGGATTTCGGTGTAATCCGCCTGGCTGTGGGCCAGTGCCGCTTGAATTTTATCTCGCATGAAATTACCTCCAAGTTTCCCATCTATTTTGTCTGGACACAGACTGCGCTGATTTTCGAGCCTAAATAACCACATTCGTCTGTGCAAATCTATACCCAATTTGGTATCTTTTCGTAACTACTCAGCCGGCACCCTTCGACTACGCGCCGCGCATCCTGAGCGAAGTGAAACGCAGTCGAAGGAGCGCGGCGCTCCGCTCAGGATGCTGAGTAGTTACATCTTTTCAATAATCTGGGGTGAGGGCAGGGCATGCCCTGCCCAGACAGTGTAATCACAAGGATTACCCCCACATTTTGAGATGTTACGTTACACAAAGATTCACAGAGCTAATCGAGTTTTCTTTCCAATTTCTCTGTGTTTTCTCCGTGTAACTCTACCCCAATCTAGAAAATCCGCGCCAGGCGGGCAACTAATTTTAGCACAATCCCTTGCCTTTTGTGGGTTGTGTTGTTTTGCACCTTACAAAAGCAGATTTTGAAGCGCGACCCATCTACCCAGTATAATGCAAAAATTGCCTGCCAACAACAGGCACGTGGAGAATTTTGGAATTGAACGATCGTCCAATGCAAAAACGATACAATGAACCGTACTGGTGGCTCATCACAACACTGGCGATTTCAGGGTATACTATAAAGTAGAGTTTATCGGAAATAACGCAGCCAACGTATCCCCACACCTGCACTTGCGCCAAGCGCAGCGCAGGTGCAAGTGTACGTTGGCGGACGGGCATGGGGATTGCCCGTCC
Organism: Thermoflexales bacterium; assembly: GCA_041740315.1. Taxonomy (GTDB): domain Bacteria; phylum Chloroflexota; class Anaerolineae; order Fen-1058; family Fen-1058; genus JBGSMF01. The sequence continues at coordinate 32,858 of JBGSMF010000515.1, read as the reverse complement.
TGCTATTTCCGATAATGTCTAGTATATCAGCTACAAAAATCGAAAGGAGAAAATCAAATGAAACCCGCTTTACTCGTCATTGACATCCAAAACGCTTATCTGCCCTATATACCAGAAAGAGACAAGGAAATTGCTCTGGAACTGATCAATGAACTCATTGACTTGTTTCGGCAGCACCAGATCCCCATCATCCGGGTCTACCACACCGATCCCAAGGAGGGGCCCAAACCCGGCAGCGAGGCTTTCGAGTTTCCTGCCAGTATGAACATTCGCGACGACGATCTCAAGATTGTCAAGAACTATCCCAGCGCCTTTAAAAAGACCAAGCTGGCCAAGCTGCTGCGCGCGCAAGGCCGAGATACGCTATTTCTGTGCGGGTTGAGCGCAGTGGGGTGTGTATTGGCCACTTGTTTTGGCGCCGAGGACCTGGATTTCAACACGTTTATGGTCAAGAGCGCCATCATGTCACACAATTCCAGCTATACTCGCTCTGTAGAAGATATTTTTGACGCAGTAGGGTCAATGACGGTCCAATTCATGTTGGAACACATGAAAACAGAATAATCATCTTGTAAATATAGAGTGGATGGTTAGTGAGCACATGACAACAGAACTAATCATGCGCCAATATCAAACCGAAGACGACTATTGGCGCATCCGCAATTTTCTGCGCGAGGTCTTTTGGCTGAATGATCGGCGAGAGTGGAGCTGGCACGTGGCCCGGCTCGATTACTGGCGCTGGCACTTGGTCGAAAACTGCCAAATTTGCGATCCGATTGATCAAGTCACATTCATTTGGGAAACAGTTAGCGGGCAAATGGCGGCGGTGCTGAACCCAGAAAGCAGGGGCGAGGCGTACTTGCAAGTGCATCCCACCTTTCGCTCGCCAGAATTGGAACAAGAACTGCTGGCTTATGCCGAGGAGCGCCTGGCTACATCCGATAAAGACGGACAACGCCGGCTATTTGTCATTCCGCACGAAAAAGACGCCTTGCGCCAAGACATTCTGAAACAACGCGGCTATATCAAACGTGGGCGCCCCCAGCGCCAGTGGCGGCGAGAGTTGGATGCCCCCATTCCAGATGCGCCGCTTGCGCTGGGGTACACCGTTCGTTCGATGGGAGATGTGGGTGAATTCCCAACGCGAAGCTGGGCGTCTTGGCAAGCCTTTCATCCCGACGAGCCAGACGAACAATACGAAGGATGGGGGTGGTACTATAACATCCAGGCAGCCCCGCTCTATCGCCGCGACCTGGATATCGTCGCCGCCACACCCACAGGCCAGATCGCCTCGTTCTGCACCATCTGGTACGACGATGTGACCCGCAGCGCTTACATCGTGCTGGTGGGCACCGCGCCAGCTCACCAGCAGCGCGGCCTGGGCAAGGCCGTGATAACCGAGGGCTTGCGCCGCCTTGGGCGCTTGGGGGCGACCAGAGCATTTGTGACCGGGCACGAGCCGCCCGCGAACGCCCTATACGCCTCGGTGATGGACGCAGAACACGATTTGTTCGAGCCGTGGGTCAAAGAGTAAGTTCATCCATCATTTTATCTATTCCGAAAATAGCCCGAACAAGTTCGGGGATCCTCGACTTGAGGCATTTTCATCCCTGGTAGAGGGCATAGCTCATGTCGTCTTTTGACAATTGCCCATGACCACAAGACCCAAGTTCATACTCAACACTAACTTGCGCTGGTTCCTTTTAGCAATGATCCTGGCAAACATAGCCGGCCAGATGGGTTATAGCATGCTGTCGCTTTATCTCGTTGACCTGGGGGCCAGCGTGGCGCAGGTGGGGCTGGTTTTTACTCTGGCGTCGCTTGTGCCGATGGCTCTGCAAATCTTGGGCGGCTGGCTATCAGATACCATTGGACGATTGCGCATCATTGCGCTTGGAAGTTTTATTTCTGTTTTTGGATGGCTGGTCTTTATCATTTCCCCCTCGTGGCAATGGGTGCTGCTGGGGTTGTGCATAGATTACGTTTCCAACTCTGTCGTTGGCCCAAGTTTTAGCGCCTACATTGCCGAACAATCTGTAGAGGAACAACGCGGTCAAGTGTTTGGCATTAGCAAGAGCATCTACATGATCGTCACCGTCATCGGTCCGGCACTGGGCGGCTTTTTGGCGTATCGCTTCAACTTTCGCTTTATGCTGCTCGTCGCGTTTGTCGTTTACGCCGGCGCAACCAGCCTGCGCATCTGGATGGCGACCGCGGAACGCTTTGCGCCCCCCAAAAAAGCTCAAAAACCAACCCTGGCCGGGCTTGGAACCCAGATGGGCGCCGTGTTTGCCCTGCTGTTTGCCGGCGGCATCCTCACCTGGATTTGGGTCACGGACGCCATTGGAGACAGCGCCTTTAACCTGATCGGCCAGTTGCATCCCATCTACCTATCCGAGATTGGCAAGCTCAACGTGGCGCAAATCGGCTTGCTGAATGCAAGCTGGGGCATGGCAACCATCCTGGCTTCCTTTCTGGCCGGGTGGCTGGTTGATAGGCGCAGCGAGCGCATGGTGATTGTGGGGGGGTTCTTGATTGAAGCGTTGGGCTTGGTGGCCTGGCTGCAAGCTTACAGTTTTGCCGCTTTTGCGCTGGCTGTGAGCATCTTTGGTTTTGGCGTGGGCAGCCTGATCCCCGCCTACGATTCGCTGATCTCCAAGGTGGTGCCAGAAGACAAGCGCGGTCTGGCCTTTGGGTTGTTTGGCACCTCGCTTGGGCTGTTGTCGCTGCCCTTTCCCTGGATCGGCGCGCAGTTGTGGGAACGCCTTGGCCCCCAGGTTCCATTCTGGGTGACGGCGGCAGCGTGCGCCATATCTGTCCCCATCGCTGCTTTCAAATTCATATTGCCAGAGAAAAACAAAACAGGAGAAGCAAATGGCGAGGCCTGAAAAACAGTTTGTTGCCTTTGGCTGGCAGCCCGGCGCGGGCATTGGCCGACACGCACGACCGCAGGCCAGACATTTTGGGCTGGTCGGCCGATGGCCGCCAGATATACTTTGCCGGTAACTACTCGGCATCCTGAGCGTCCTTCGGCCTTGCTCAGGCTACGCGCCGCGTAGCCTGCTCTGTCGGCAGACAGGTCGAAGGGTGCCGGCTGAGTAGTTACAAATTTTGACGCTCACCCGAGTGAGATTTCCTTCTTGACAAAATGAAAATTCCCGGTTATAATATGGGAGCGTTCCCACAGAACAACCTTATTTCGCGCATTACCAAGACACTATTTTGTATTTTGCAGTCAATAGCAGTGTTTTTGCCTGTTTTAGAGGCTAATTCTTGTTATGAGACACAAGACTGGGGTGGGTTTTAAGCTAAAAGCGTGGGAGCGTTCCCAAAAAGGAACCCGATGACGACCCTAGAGGAAATTGCCAAGCTCAGTGCAACATCCCGCTCCACCGTTTCACGAGTGATTAACGACGATCCCCATGTCAGCCTGGCAACCCGCGACAAAGTGATGGCCGTGGTGCGCCAACTCAACTATCACCCCAACCTGGCAGCGCGCAGCCTGGTTGCTGGCCGGACACATGTGCTGGGCCTGGTGATTCCGATGGGAGTGTCTCGCCTCTTCACCGATCCGTATTTCCCCATTTTGATTCAGGGTGCGGCTTCAGCCTGCAATGCGAATAAGCATACTGTTATGCTCTGGCTGGCTGAGCCTGAATATGAACGCCAGATGATCAATCAGATTTTGTATAATGGGTTGATTGATGGCGTGATTGTAGCTTCCAGCCTGATTGACGATTCATTGATCGAATCGCTATTGAAATCCAGCTTGTGTTTCATTATGATCGGGCGGAACCTTCCCAACCCTGAACTGAGTTATGTTGATGTGGATAATCAAGAGAGCGCCAGGCAAGCTGTGCATTATCTGCTTCGCACAGGTCGTCGCCAAATCGCAACGATCACAGGCCCCCAGAATATGATTGCTGGCCTCGACCGCCTGGAAGGTTACCGCGCGGCTTTGCGCGAATGGGGGCTTGCCGCCGACCCCGGTTTGATCGCAGATGGGAGCTTTTCCGAGGCGGGCGGTTACGAAGCCATGCGCCAGTTGCTGCCCAGGTCGCCGGATGCTGTCTTTGCCGCCAGTGATGCTATGGCGATTGGCGCGATGCGAGCCTTGCATGATGCTGGCCGGCGTATTCCTGAAGATGTGGCTGTAGTTGGCTTTGATAACATGCCGTTTGCAGAGCGTGCAGAGCCACCTTTGACCACTGTTCGTCAACCGATCCAAAGGGCAGGCGCGCTGGCGGTTGAGACACTCATTGACATGATCGAAAATCCGGATTCGCGGCCTCGCCGAATTATTTTACCAACAGAGTTGGTCATTCGCCAATCAAGTTAACCACCAAGTACACAAAGGGACACCACGTTTCCTTTTTCCTTTGTGTGCCTTTGTGCCCTTTGTGGTGAAAAAGGAAATTCCTATTAAATTCAAGTTAATCTTGAGAAGGAGGTAAGTAGGGCAAGTTTAATGCTAATCAAGTCCTATTCTAATTACCGTAGATCCAAGTTTTCATATCCAAATCAAAAAGAGGAGAATAAAAATGAACAAAAAGCTATTTACCATAGCCAGCCTGCTGGTCATTGTCGCTACAGTGATGGCAGGATGTGGGACGGCTACAACGCCTACGCCACAAACAATAGTCGTCACCAAAGAGGTTATCGTTGCAGGCACGCCGGTAGTTAAGGAAGTTCAAGTTGTCGTCACCGCCACGCCCGCCGCCGTAGAGCCAACTGATGCTCTGCCCCGCAACGAAACCCTGTACTTTAATGGTCAACAGTGGGGCCCGGTCGTTGGTTGGAATCCGTACTCCAACAGCAACAATAATGCCATGGCTATTGCCCAGCAGGACAACGCCCGCGTCATCATGTTCGAAACCCCATACTTGTACAACATGCTCGACGGCAAGCAATATCCTCTGTTGGCTGATGGCGATTACACGTGGAACGATGCGCGCACCGAGGTCACCTTCAAGATCAAGGCTGCCGCCAAGTGGAGCGATGGCACCCCGGTGACGGCTGAGGATGTTGCCTATACCTGGGCCACGGCTGTCAAGTACAACACCCCTCTGTCTGATTCCAATAAAGATTTTGTTGACACCATTGAAGCTAAGGATGCCCAGACGGTTGTGGTCAAGGCCAAGCTGGGCGCAGACGGCAAAGCGGTCAATCCTCTACAGGTGCAAGCTTATCTGAGCACCAATTATGTTATCCAGAAAGCCTGGACCCAGACACTAGAAAAGCGGATTGACGGCGATACCACCAAGCTGCTGGCGGATCCCGCGGAGGATGTGGTTTACTCTGGGCCGTATCACAAGTTCTTTGCTGACGATACCAAGGTTGTCTATGTTCGCGATGACAACTATTGGGGCAAGGATGCTTCCATGTGGGGCAAGCTGCCAATTCCCAAGTACCTGGCGCACACAATCTTTAAGGATAACGCCGCCGGTTCAGTTGCTCTGGCAAAGGGCGAAGTGGATGTCAGCCAGCAGTTCAACTCCAACATTCACCTGCTGTGGCTCAACTACGGCCTGCCCATCTCCACCTATCTGTCCGAGGCTCCTTACGGCATCGGCGCCAGCTTGCCGACCGCCTTCTTCAACCCGAAAGCCTATGGGCTAGACCAGCTTGCGGTGCGCAAGGCCATTGCCATGGCCGTTGACTATCCCACCATCATTGCCAACGCCATGACCAATCAATCGGCTACCTTTGACCAGGTTCCGCGCTCGCTCATGAACCCGACCGCTGGCGAGCAAGCCATGTACGACCACGATGCCGTCAAGGACATGCAGTGGGCCGGCAACGACATTGAAGGCGCCAAGAAACTGCTCGATGAGGCCGGAATCACGGATACTGACGGCGATGGCTGGCGTGAATATAACGGCAAAAAGCTTGGCTATATAGCCACCTGCCCCAATGGCTGGTCTGACTGGCAGGCGGCAATTGAAGTAGTGGCTGCCGCCGGCAAAAAGATCGGCATTGACATCACCACCAACTATCCTGAATGGTCGGTGTATCAGACCGTCGTCACCGCATCAGATAAGGATCTCCCCGAGGGTTACGAGATCTTTATGATGTGGAGTGACGGCGCCGGCCCCACCCAGCCGTGGGGACGCATCCGCAAGATGATGAGCTCTGAATTCGTGGGTATGGCGAGCAACTGGAACGGCAACTGGGGTCAGTACAGCAATCCTGCCGCCGACGAATTGATCAAGGCGATTCCCCAGGAAACAGATGCCGCCAAGCTCAAATCCATGTACACGGAATTGGTCAAGATTTACCTGAGCGATATTCCTTCCTTCACGCTCATGTACCGGCCGCAAGCGTTCCACGCTGTGAACGAGACGGTTTGGACAAACTTTCCACACGATGGTGACGGCACCAAGCCGCCCGTCCCGCCGCTCGACATGACTGACGGCTGGAGCATTGCAGGCCTCTATAACCTAAAGCTCGTCAATCCGTAAACACTAACCCAGTCAAGACAGCCATGTTCCAAGCCCGGAACATGGCTGTTAACTATAATTCGCCGGAGGTGCTGCGTTGAAAGGATATCGAAGGTATTTCCTCAACAAGCTGGGTTGGTTCTTGATCACTCTTGTTTTCGCCTTCATCCTGAATTTCATCCTGCCCCGCCTCATGCCAGGAGACCCCATAGCGTCCATCATGGCAAGGATTGCCCAAGGCATGAGCAATACGGCTGGGCTCCAAGCGGTTTATCAGCGATACGCGGAGCTGTTTGCCCTCAACAGGCCCTTGCACGAACAATTTTTCATCTACGCGAGAAATGCGCTGCAGGGCGATTTCGGCCAATCAATCAGCCAATATCCTAGAACGGTGGCGGACATTATCAGAACTTCCATCTTGTGGACGATTGGTCTACAGTTCCCGGCGATTATCGTCGGCTGGTTGATCGGGAACACACTGGGCGCATTGGCGGCTTATCTTAAGGGGAGCTTTGATAAAGTGCTCATGCCCGTCAGCATTTTTATGAGCGGTCTCCCGGCATTTGGCATGGCCATCATTTTGCTGGTCATTTTCGGAGTCGGCTTGGAATGGCTCCCAACCTCGCGCGGATATGGGTATGACTTGATCCCCAACTTTAGCTGGAATTTTATATGGTCTGTGATTGTGCATTATCAATTGCCATTCTGGTCAATCGTGTTGATCGCCATCGGCGGCCAGGCGATTGGCATGCGCTCCATGTCCATCTATGAACTGAATGCGGATTATGTGAAATACAGCCGTTTCCTGGGAATCCCAGATCGAAAAATCGTCGGTTACGTATTTCGGAATGCCATGCTTCCGCAGATCACCGGCTTGGCGTTATCCATCGGCACCATGGTCGGCGGAGCGTTGGTGGCGGAGCTTATTTTCAGTTATCCAGGACTTGGTTCCACGATTTTCACCGCCGTCATGGGAGGAGATTATCCGTTGATCTCGGGAATCACATTGATCATCACGGTAATGGTGCTGGTTGCAAACTTTGCCATCGAAATCCTTTACGGCGTCATTGACCCGCGCATCAAAGCGGCGCAGGCCGATTGACGTTTATAGAGCGAACGAAGGACAGATGCTGTTATGAATCATACCATTCGCCAAATCTTTCACTCTGGTAAATTTGTGGTCGGTTTTTCCATTTTGGCGACAATTCTGCTGATCGTGATTATTTATCCGCTGATCATACCAGACGATCCATTAGCAATCCTCGGCCAGGGCACTTTTTTTCCACCGGGGATCTATGTGAGCGCTTATGACAGCATCAATTCCCCTAAATATATTCTTAATCTGGATGATGCCGCGGCCAAGCGCGTTGCCAGCAAGTTGAGCCATGATGATCGCGTTGCTATGAAAGAATGGCTGGTATTGGATGAAATCCCCGAAACCGAAATAGATATTTTGGACACTGCCAAGTTTTTGGATCAGTGGGTGAACAATTACGACCCCAAGGCGAATATTCCGGGCTTGACGAATGCCAAGCGAAATTATTATATTCGGCTCAACAGCTCGCTCCAAGGGCTTTTGTCAACCGAGGGGGCGACCATTGCAGCCAAAAACCCGCAAACAGGCGCCATGGAGCAGACGGGCATTGTCAACCAATCGGATTACGTGAATATCGGGCAGGTTGCGAATGTGCGGGTGTTGCCGCTTGGAACCGATAACTTTGGCAGGGATGTGCTAAAAGAATTAGTTGCGGCCACCGGCGTATCGCTGCAGATCGGTCTTATCGCCGGTATCGTTGCAACCTTGATCGGTTTGACCCTGGGATTGCTGGCGGGTTATATCGGCGGCCTGGTGGATGACGTCATTATGTTCTTCACCAATCTCTTTACCGTCATCCCCACCTTTGTGTTGTTGATCTTGATTTCATTCAGCATCGGGCAGGAAAAACGCGGCGCGGTCACAGTTGCCGTAGTGATCGGGTTCACCTCCTGGGTATGGACGGCCAGGGCTGTGCGGGCGCAAGTGGCTTCTCTGCGGAATCGCGACCATGTCAATTTGTCGAAATTATCCGGACACTCTATCGTTTACATCATTGTCGCCGATATTCTGCCCTACATCGCTTCTTATGTTGTGATGGCGCTGATTCTGCAAATTTCCGCGGGTATTTTGGCAGAAGCCGGGTTATCGGTCCTTGGTTTGGGGCCTAGAACGACTGACGTGCCAACCCTGGGGCTGATGATGAACTGGGCGATGATCTACCAGGCGCCGACCCAGGGACAATGGTGGGCATACTTTCCCGTGATTGTCACCATTGCTCTGATTACATTTTCGATGAATTTGATGAATACCGGCCTCGACCAGGTATTCAACCCGGCGTTGAGGGACTAGACTAGGTGATGGATATGTCAAAAGTAGCAATGCTAGAGGTCAATGAACTGACAACAAAATATATCACCCGGTTTGGGGAAGATATTTACGCTGTTGACCATGTCTCTCTAAAGGTCGAAGAAGGGAAATCGCTGGGAATTGCGGGAGAATCCGGCTGCGGCAAGTCGACGCTGGCGCTTAGCCTGATGGGATATTACTTTGCTCCGCTGCACTATACGAGTGGGGAGATCATCATTGATGGGCGTAATATCTCTGGGATGAACCCCGACGATATTCGCAAATCGATCTTGGGCACAGAGATTGCTTATATCCCTCAATCCGCCATGAACGCGCTCAACCCCACCCAAAAGATTATCCACTTTATTGAGGATGTTGTTCAAGCGCATGATCCATTCAAAACCAAGAAAGAGATTTATGAACTTGCCAGAGGAGCCTTTGAGTGCTTGGGGCTTCCGGCGAGTGTACTGCAACAATACCCGGTTGAACTTTCGGGCGGCATGAAACAGCGCACGGTAATTGCGGTGTCTGTGATCCTTTTTCCTAAAGTATTGATTGCTGACGAGCCTTCCTCCGCGCTCGATGTCACTTCGCAAAAGATGGTTATCAAGATGCTGCGGAACTTGATGGAAAATGGTTTCATCAAATCGTTGATCTTTATCACGCACGAGCTTCCGCTGCTTTACAATGTCGTTGATGATATTATGGTCATGTACGCGGGACAGATTGTGGAGCAGGGCACCGCAAAACAAGTTGTGTTTGATCCACTCCACCCTTATGCCAAAGGCCTCATGGGCTCGATCATCGTGCCTGAAAAAGGTCTGCGGGATGTCAAACTGACCGCCATTCCTGGCGTGCCGCCCAATCTTAAAAACCCGCCGGCTGGCTGCCGCTTTGCCGAACGCTGCAAGTACGTTCGGCCAGCTTGCAAGGCGATTTCTGTCGGTCTTTGCGATGCGGGCGTCGGCCGCGCGTACCGCTGTATCGTGCCGGAAAAAGAATTGAGGGATGCTTATCTGAGGGAGGCCCAAAAAAATGCCGGGTGAAAAAGTGGATGTCAATCTCTACGAGGGCGAAGAAAAAAAGGTGTGCCTGAGCGGATCAGGGCTTACCAAGGTGTTTGGTTTTGGCCGCCAGAAAACAGTAGCGGTTGATCATGTGGATTTCAATTTTTACGAGGGCGAAGTTGTCTCGATCGTGGGCGAATCGGGCAGCGGAAAGACCACTTTGGCAAAGATGCTCTTGGGATTGATCAACATTACTGAGGGTGAGATTTGCTTTCAGGGAAAAAAGCGCGATATCAGCACTCAAAGAAAAAAACAAGAGTACTGGAAAAACATCCAGGCGATCTTTCAGGATCCGTTCTCCTCATATAACATCTTTCGCAAGATTGATTCCGTGTTGTTAGATTGCATTCACATGCGCGGCGGTCGAAACCTTCCGCATGCAAAAAAAGTAGAGTTAATGAAAGAGGCGTGCAGCTTTGTCAATTTAAAGTTCGAGGAATTGACGAACAAGTATCCTTTTGAGCTTTCCGGCGGACAGATGCAGCGATTGATGATTGCCCGGGTCTTTTTGCTCAAGCCCAAGATCCTGCTGGCCGACGAACCCACCTCGATGATTGACGCATGTTCACGCGCGACCATCCTGGGTATGCTGATGAACTTGCATTTTGAAATCGGGATGACGCTTATTTTTATCACCCATGATATTGGCCTGGCGTATTATGTTTCTGACACCATATACATTATGGAGCGCGGGAAATTTGTTGAAAGCGGATCTCCCGATGATGTGATTTTGCGCCCGAAAGAGACTTATACCCGGCGCTTGATCAATGATGTTCCCAAGATCCATGAAGAATGGGATCTCTCAACTGTGTAATGCGTTCCTCGAACAAGGCCCGATTTTTGCAACTGAGAAACGAATAGAAAAATCACTTGGCAGTGTTAACAAAGATCAAAGAATATCCCAAGGTTGGCTTGATTCTTTTGGCGTACATCGCTTTCATCGCGCTGGGAATGCCAGATGGCTTGCTGGGGGTGGCCTGGCCTTCGATTCGAGCCAGTTTTTCAATTCCGCTAGACGCAATTGGGATGCTGCTTTCGGCGGCTGTGGCAGGTTATATGACCTCCAGTTTTTCAAGCGGCCCCCTGATTGCGCGAATGGGTGTCGGCAGAGTCCTGGCGGCAAGTTGCGCCCTGACCGGCATGGGGTTGATTGGCTATACCCTCGTTCCGGAGTGGTGGATGATGGTGCTGTTAGGCGTGGCGGCCGGTTTGGGGGCGGGCGCGATTGATGCCGGCCTGAACACCTATGTCGCGGCGCATTTTGGCGAGGGGCTGATGCAATGGCTGCACGCCAGTTATGGAATCGGTGTGACCCTTGGCCCAATTATCATGACCACCGCGTTAACAGCCTTCAATTCGTGGCGCATAGGGTACCGTGTGGTGAGTGGTTTCCAGATTGCGTTGGCGGCTTGCTTTGGGTTGACCCTGGCGATGTGGAGCCAAAAAGACGTAACCGCCGGGGGCAATGAAAAGAAGCGCCTGACCGACTACAAAACGCCGCTGGGAGAAACGCTGCGCCAGCCGCAGGTATGGCTGAGTATATTGTTGTTTTTTCTGTATGTCGGCGCTGAAGTTTCACTCGGAACTTGGGCCTATAGCTTGCTGGTAGAGTCGCGCGGCATCGCCCCGGCTGCGGCGGGGCTATGGACTGGCAGTTATTGGGCAACCTTTACCATTGGCAGGGTGGTGGCTGGCTTGTATGCCAAGCGGGCGGGCGTCAATCTCTTGGTGCAGGCTAGCCTGGCGGCAGCTTGGCTGGGCGCGCTTTTGCTGGCATGGAATCCATCCGAGGCGGCAAATTTGCTTGCGGTTGCTCTGATTGGTTTTGCCATCGCCCCTATCTTTCCAGCGCTGATGTCGGGCACCAGCCAGCGAGTGGGGGCGCATTTTGCAGCCAATACCATAGGCTTGCAAATGGCTGCATCGGGTTTAGGAACCGTGATTATCCCCAGTCTTTTGGGAATGCTGGCGCGCCGTTTTTCATTGGAGGTTATCCCCATCTGTTTGGCCGTGGTGTTCCTGGGATTGTTTGGATTTTACAGATTATCAATGATTACAAAGAGATATCAAGAAAACCCAGCATGAAAATTCAATCATTGGCAGGCACCTGGGAATTTCGCCAGGCGGGCGCAAACGAGTGGCTGCCTGCCAGCGTCCCCGGCGGCGTTCATACCGATTTGCTGACCCTGGGCCGCATCCCCGACCCGTTTGTGGGCGACAACGAAAAGCGCGTTCAGTGGGTGGCCGAAGCAGATTGGGAATATCGCCATCAGTTTGCCGTCGCGCCCGAACTTGCACGCCAGCCACACATCTGGCTAGTCTGCGACGGGCTGGATACGCTGGCGACCATCAGCCTGAATGGCTGCGAGTTGGGCCGCGCCGCAAACATGTTCCGGCAGTATCGCTGGGATGTAAAGCCGCTGCTCAAGGCAGGCGAAAATGACCTGCGCATCGCTTTTGACTCACCCGTGCGCTTGGCCGGCGCGCAACAAGCCATACGTCCTCTGCCGGGCGTCGCTCAAGCGATCCCCGGTGGGCCACACCTGCGCAAAGCCCCGTATCAGTTCGGTTGGGATTGGGGGCCACAACTCCCCCCTATCGGTGTCTGGAAGGACATCCGCCTGGAGGGGTACAGCGAAGCGCGCCTTTCTGAAATTCACATGCGTCAGGACCACGCCAATGGACAGGTGGCGGTCGAGGTCCAGGTTTCCGTCCAGCGATGGGATAAGGCGCCGCTCACCGCAGTCGTGCGCATCACAGCGCCAGATGGTGAGACATTCGAAGAAAAAGCTGCCATGACCGCTGGGGATGGGAAAGTGCAAGTTCCAATTCCTGGGCCAAAGCTCTGGTGGCCCAATGGCTACCCTGCGACGACGCTCACCAATGCCTGTGCCACAGGTGCAGGCAGGGCAGGCGGTGGGCAGCCACTCTATCAAGCGCAAATCTCTCTCGTACACAGCGATGATTCCAAAGTAGAGTCGCTGGATCAGCACACGTACCAGGTTGGGCTGCGCACGATTGAATTGCGCCAGCAGCAAGACCAATGGGGACGATCATTTATCTTTGTGGTCAACGGCGTCCCGATCTTGGTCAAAGGCTCCAACTGGGCTCCAGCCGAATCCTTCCCAACCCGGATAACGGGCGAGTACCTGGAAGGTCTCATTCGCTCAGCGGCCGAGACGCACCAGAACATGCTGCGCGTCTGGGGCGGCGGCTTTTATGAACAAGAGCGCTTTTACAATCTTTGCGATCGTTATGGCATCCTGGTCTGGCAAGAGTTTATCTTTTCGTGCAGCATTTACCCATTGGATGACCCCGCTTTCCTGGAAAATATCCGGATGGAGGTGGTCGAAAACGTCCGCCGCCTGCGCCACCGCGCCAGCCTGGCGCTGTGGTGCGGAAACAACGAGATGGAATGGGGCTGGGTGGACTGGAACTGGAACCGTCCCGAGTTGCAGGATTTGAAGGCTGCTTACGACCGTTTTTTCCACCACACGCTGCCCGCATGGTGTCGTACTGAAGACCCAGATCACTCCTATTGGCCCAGCTCCCCTTCCTCTGACACCCCCTTTGAAAATCCAAACGGTCAACGCCAGGGCGATGCCCACTATTGGGATGTCTGGCACGGGCGGAAACCCTTTACCTCTTACCGCGACCAATACCCGCGCTTTATGAGCGAGTTTGGGTTCCAGGCGCTCCCGCCGCTAGAGACCATTCGCACCTACGCGGACGAGGCCGACTGGAATATGACCTCCTACGTCATGGAGATGCACCAGAAAAATGCCAGCGGAAACTCGTTGATGGTTGGGCAGATGCTGGATACGTTCCGATTGCCCAAGGATTTTGTCTCACTGGTTTACCTGAGCATGGCGCTCCAGGCAGAGGGCATCCGTTATGGCGTGGAGCACTGGCGGCGACATCCCGATCGCGTTGCAGGGATTCTGTACTGGCAGCTCAACGACTGCTGGCCGGTGGCTTCCTGGTCCAGCCTGGATTACTTTGGACGCTGGAAGGCGCTGCACTATGCTGCGCGCCGCTTTTATGCGCCGCTGATGCTTTCCGTCGAAGACGAGCCACCCAAACAGAGAGTTTACGTATCCAATGATTTGCTCGAGCCCTGGGAAGGAAGCGTGAACTGGTCGTTGGAGGCGCTCGATGGAGAGGTTCTGAGCTCGGGACAGGCGCCTGTCAAGGCTGCCCCGCAAGCTGCGACCCAGGTGTGCGAACTTGATTTTTCCGACCGAATCTCGGATGACGGCATCCAAACCTCGGATGACAACATCCGCAGGCTGGTTTTTATAGCCGAACTGTGGCAGGGAGATCGCTTTATTGCCCGGCAGACGGCCGGCTTTGCCCCGATCAAACACCTGCAGCTGGCCAATCCCGACCTGCGCGCCAGGTTGAGCAAAGACAAGAACCAACTGCTGATCGAGCTGAGCTCCCGTTCGTTGGCGCTCCTGGTGGAGCTGTCTCTAGAGGGCGCCGATGTTGTCTTTAGTGACAATTACTTTAACCTGCCTGCTGGCCGGACGGTCAAGCTGTCCTGCCCGCTGCCTGCCGGTTGGACTCTGAGCCAGGCACGAAAAGCATTTCGCCTTTGCTCTGTCTATGATTCTTTTTCACACAATGACCATTCTAAAAAAGGGGATTCTAACCACAAAGGACACGAAGGGCACCAAGAAAATTCAGGTGAGGCCTGACATCGTTCGTGAAAAACCTCAGCAGCAAGAATGGTATCAAGCTGCATCTTGACATCCTTCGTGTACCTGGTGTCCCTTGTGGTTTCAGTGGAGTCATACAATGAGAGGACCCATAATGAATATTAGCAAGCTGATCGAAAAAATGACGCTGGAAGAAAAAGCCGCCCTGTGCACTGGGGCCTCGCCCTGGACAACAACGCCAGTGGAGCGCCTGGGCCTGCCCGAGATGACCGTTGCGGATGGCCCCCACGGCGTGCGCCGCGTGGCAGACGTTGACACCTTGGTTGCCGCTAGCCTGCCCGCCACCTGCTTCCCGACCGCCTCCTGCACGGCCTCCACCTGGAATGTGGACTTGATGCGTGAGATGGGCCAGGCATTGGCCGAGGAATGCATCGCTCTGAAAGTGGACGTGGTGCTCGGCCCCGGGGCGAACATAAAGCGATCCCCATTGGGCGGACGCAATTTCGAATATTTCTCCGAGGACCCGTATCTCGCCGGCCAAGTAGCCGCCGCCTTTATCGAGGGCGTGCAGAGCAAGGGTGTAGGCACTTCTCTCAAGCATTATGCTGTCAACAACCAAGAGTTCCAGCGCATGACCATCAGCGCCGAGTTGGATGAGCGCACCCTGCGCGAGATTTACCTCTCCGCCTTCGAGACCGCCGTCAAGAAGGCCAAACCCTGGACGGTTATGTGCGCCTATAACAAAGTCAACGGCAGCTACTGCTCCGAGAATCACAAGCTGCTGACAGAAATCCTCAAGGAGGAGTGGGGCTTTGAAGGCCTCGTGGTCTCCGACTGGGGCGCTGTGCATGACCGGGTGGCATCCTTGCAAGCCGGCCTGGACCTGGAGATGCCCGGGCCCAAGCCGCGCCGCACAAAAGCGGTGGTAGAGGCCGTCCGCGCGGGCCTGCTGGACGAAAGCGTGTTAAACGAGGCGGTGCGCCGCATCCTGGAAATCGTCTTCAAGGCAGCCCAGACGCCCAAGGGCGGGACTTTTGACATCGCCGCCCACCACGCTCTGGCGCGCCAGATCGCCGCCGAGGGGATGGTTCTGCTCAAGAACGACGGCCTCCTGCCTTTGAAAAACCCGCACGGCGCTCTGCGCCGCATCGCCGTTATCGGGCGCGCCGCCCAGACGGCGCACTTTCAGGGCGGTGGCAGCTCGCACATCAACCCCACGCTTGTAGATAGCCCATTCAAGGAGCTGCAAAAGCTGGCCGGGAATGCCGAATTGAATTACGTCGAAGGCTACTCTGCGAGCGGCGAGTCTAACCAGGCGCTCATCGAACAAGCCACCCAGAGCGCCCGATCGGCAGATGTAGCCCTACTCTATATCGCCCTGCCCGAATCCAAAGAATCCGAAGGCTACGATCGGGCCGACATTGACCTGGCCCCGCAGCAAATCGCCCTGATCAAGGCCGTCACTGCCGTCCAGCCCAAGACCGTCGTCATCCTCAACAACGGCGCCCCGGTGGCAATGGGCGATTGGATTGGCGGCGCCGCCGCTGTGATCGAGGCATGGATGATGGGCCAGGCCGGTGGAGGGGCAATTGCCGATGTGCTCTACGGCCGGGTCAACCCCTCGGGCAAGCTGTCAGAGACTTTTCCACTCAAGCTGACCGACACCCCCGCGCACCTCAACTTTCCCGGCGAAAACGGCGAGGTGCGCTACGGCGAAGGCCTGTTCATCGGCTATCGCTATTACGATGCCCGTCAGATCCCTGTTCAATTTCCCTTCGGTTACGGGCAGAGCTACACGACCTTCGCCTACGGCAAATTAAGTGTTTCGGCGACGAATTTCAAGGACGTGGACGGTGTGACCGTCTCGGTGCAAGTTACCAACACCGGCCCAGTCGCCGGCAAGGAAATCGTCCAGGTCTATGTGCACGACCGCAAGTCCAGCCTAATCCGCCCGCCCAAGGAACTCAGGGCCTTTGCCAAGGTCGCACTGAAACCCGGTGAGACCAAGACCGTTTCCTTGCAGCTCGACTTTCGCGCCTTTGCCTATTATCACCCGGCTTACCGGCAATGGATCACCGAGGACGGCGAGTTCGACCTATTGATTGGCGCCTCGTCCGCCGACATCCGCTGCACCCAGACCGTCACGCTGCAGTCCACCTTGGAACTCCCCTGCCTTTTGGACCGCGAGTCTACCCTGCGCGACTGGTTGGAGGATCCACGGGGGCAGCATGTCTTTGGACCGCTCTTTCAACAGATGAAGGCCCAGATGCAGGCCACCTTTGGCGGTGAAGAGGGCAGCGAGAGTATCGGGATGGAACTAGAAGGCTTTTTGATGGATATGCCTTTGCGGGACGTGTTTGAATTTCAGGAAAACACACTGCCCGCCTCGCCCGAAGAAATGGCGACTGAACTGCTCGCCCAGGTCCACGGCAAAGGTCAATGAAGACGTTTGGTGTGAAATGTCATTCTGAGCTTGCGTAGCAAGCGAAGAATCTCAGGGTGACATTATTCCACACCAAACATTTAGGAGAAATGATCGTGTCGAATATAGAGTTAAAAGGCCCTGCGCTACCCAATATTCCCTGGGAAGAACGCGCCAAGTGCGACCAAGTCGTCTGGCGGTCGGCAAGGAATCCCATCATCACGCGCGATGCCGTGCCAGATACCAATAGTATATTCAACAGCGCCGTGGTGCCTTTTAAAGGGGGATTTGCCGGCGTGTTTCGCTGCGATAACACAGCCCGAGTCATGCAACTCTACGCGGGGCTGAGCCAAGACGGCGTCAACTGGCAGATAGAACCCAAGCGTATCCAGTTCAAGTGTGAAGACGATGAAATCGGGGAATTTATTTATGGCTATGATCCGCGGGTGTGCTGGCTTGAAGATAGATACTATGTCACGTGGTGCAACGGTTATCATGGGCCGACTATAGGCGTGGGCTATACCCACGATTTCAAGACCTTTTACCAGATGGAAAATGCGTTTTTGCCCTATAACAGGAATGGCGTTCTCTTCCCGCGCAAGATAAACGGGAAATTTGCAATGCTCAGCCGGCCCAGTGATACGGGCCACACGCCCTTTGGCGACATCTTTTACAGCGCAAGCCCAGATATGATCCACTGGGGGCAGCACCGGCATGTCATGTCTCGCACCGATGGCTGGCAATCTACCAAAATCGGCGCGGGGCCTACGCCCATAGAAACATCAGAAGGCTGGCTGTTGTTTTATCACGGCGTGCTGACTTCGTGCAACGGCTTTGTCTACAGTTTTGGCGCGGCGCTATTGGATCTTGAGAAACCGTGGAAGGTTATATACCGAACGCGCCCCTACCTGCTCAACCCAAGGGAATATTACGAATGTGTTGGCGACGTTCCCAATGTCGCTTTCCCTTGCGCTGCCCTGTATGACCCCCCGACGGAGCGCATTGTCATTTATTATGGCGGGGCAGATACGGTCACATGCCTGGCATTTACGAGATTCGACGAGTTGATTGATTTTCTCATAGAGAATTCTCTCTGAGAGTTGCCTGTGTTTTCTTCTGGCGGCGCAGAAAGCTCGCAACTCGACCCATCCGCGCCGCTGGGTATTTTTTTACTGCCCTTGGGGCAAAGTAGTGCGTGAGAAATTTTTAGAGTTTATCGGAAATAACGCAGCCAACGTATCCCCACACGTTGGCGGACAGGCATGGGGATGCCCGTCCTGCTATTTCCGACAAGGTCTTTTGCATATGATTCTGACGGACGCCGGCAAACAAGCTCTGGCCCAGCGTATAAAGCAAGAACTGCTGGGCAACATTTTGCCGTTTTGGATGCAGCATACGCTCGATCACGAGCATGGCGGATTCTATGGCGCGCTCACGCCGGGTTTGCAAATCTTGAACGATGCGCCACGCTCGGCGGTTTTGTGCGCGCGCATCTTGTGGACATTTTCGTCGGCCTATCGCATTTTCCAAGATGACCGTTACTTGGCGGTGGCGCGCCACGCCTATGACTATCTGACGCAACGTTTTTGGGATTCAAAATACGGCGGGGTGTACTGGTCACTCGACTGCAACGGCCAAGCCGTCAACGACCGCAAGCATGTGTATGCCCAGGCGTTTGCCATCTATGGCTTGTCCGAGTTCTATCGCGCGACGGCAGAAACAGAGAGCTTGAAGCTGGCGCAAGAGTTGTTTGGCTTGATCGAAACGCACACATTCGACAGCGCCAACCTGGGCAACCTGGAATGCCGCAGCCGCGAGTGGCAGGCCCTGGATGATATGCGGTTGAGCGCCCAAGACCTCAACTGCGCCAAATCTATGAACACTCTGCTGCATCTGATGGAAGCCTACACCAACCTGCTGCGGGTTTGGCAAGATGAGCAAGTAAGCGCCAAGCAGAGTAGTTTGATAGAGGTTTTTCTAAAACACGTTATTGACCCGCAGACCTGGCACCTCAAGCTATTTTTTGACGAGATGTGGCAAACTCTTTTAGATGAGACTTCCTTCGGCCACGATATTGAAGCGAGCTGGCTGCTGGTGGAAGCGGCCCAGGGGCTGGGCCAGCCAGACATCCTGGCCCAAACCCGCGCGGCGGCGGTCGAGCTGGCGCAAGCGGTGTACACTAAAGGTCGAGACGCGGACGGGAGCGTGCTTTATGCAGCCACGCCGCATGGATTAAAAGGAGACAAGCACTGGTGGGTACAGGCTGAAGCCGTTGTGGGGTTTTATAATGCTTACCAGCTTTCAGGGCAAGAGCACCTAGCCCAAGCGGCATTGCAATGTTGGAATTATATCGAGGACAAGTTCGTTGACCGCGAGCACGGCGACTGGTTCAAAGTTTTGAATCGCCTGGGTGTCCCACTTGAGCATTTCAAGGTCGGGCCGTGGGAGTGCCCTTATCATCACAGCCGACTATGCTTTGAGATGTTGGCTCGTCTTGAGGAGAAATTGGATGGAATACGGTCACTTTGACGACAACGCTAGAGAGTATATCATCACCAATCCCAAAACGCCGGTCAAGTGGATCAACTATATCGGCACGCTGGCTTTTGGCGGATTTGTGGATCACACCGGCGGGGCGCTGGTATGCCAGGGCGACCCGGCCCTCAACCGCATCACCAAATATATTGCCCAGATGCCCAGCTCGGAATTCAAAGGCGAAACGCTGTACCTGCGGATTCACATCCCCACCCCCGTTCCCCTCTCCCTGGCAGGGAGAGGGGGTAGGGGTGAGGGTTATCATGTCTTTTCTCCCTATTTCGTGCCAACGTTGGATCGCTACGACCTTTACGAGTGCCACGTTGGACTGGGTTATATGCGCATCGTTTCAGAATTTTATGGGCTTTGCACCGAGGCGACCATTTTTGTTCCACCGGGCGCAAGCTGCGTTATCCGAGACATCAAAATCACCAACATCGCTGACAAAGCGATTGAGGTAGATGCTATCCCTGTCGTTGAATATACCCACCCCGATTCGCTCAAGCAGTTGACCAATGCCGATTGGGTGCCGCAGACGATGCAGAGCAAAGCGATTCAAGATGGCAACTATACTGTGCTCATCCAATATCCCTTTATGCTCCGCGACAATCGGGTCAACTATTTCACGTCAAACCAGCCAGTGTCTTCGTTCGAGTCGGCGCGCAAGACATTTCTGGGCGATAACGAATATGGCACGTGGGCCAATCCGCTCGGCTTGCAAAGCGCCGAATTGAGCAACACCGAGGCGCAGCGCGGCGACAACATTGCGGCCTTGATGCACCACCTGGGCGTCATTCAGCCTGGCGAAACCAAACGGTTGATTACCCAGCTTGGGCAGGTAGATGTTGGGGAATCAGAAAAACCAGGTTTCTGGGAGAAACCTGGTTTTTACGACGATGGTTTCTATCGCGACGAGAAAAATGTCGAGCATGCCTTTAAACAATTGGCCCGGTTTTGGGATGGCTATCTTGCCAAGCTGCACGTAGAAACCCCCGATGCGGCGCTGAACCGTATGTTGAACATTCACAACCCGCGCCAGTGCCACACCACCAAGAATTGGTCACGCTATCTTTCGCTATATCAATTGGGCTATGGCGCGCGCGGCATTGGCTTTAGAGACAGCTCACAAGATGTGATGGGCGTGCTGGCTACCCTGCCACAGGAAAGCAAGGCCCTCATTCAACAATTGCTCAGCGTGCAAAGGCGCAATGGCTGTGCCATGCACCAGTTCAACCCGCTCACGATGATTGCCAGTGAGGGCGATTCGCTTGAATACGAGGACAGGCCGCATTACTATAGCGACGATCATTTGTGGGTTATCCTGGCCGTGTGCGCCTATGTCAAAGAAACGGGCGACCTGGCCTTCCTTGACGAGGAGATTCCGTATTACGACGAAACCCTCACCCCCCACCCCTCTCCCAAACTTGGGAGAGGGGAGTCGCCGCTCGAATCGGGCAGCGTGCTGGATCACCTGCGGCGAGCCATTGAGTTTACGCGCAACGATGTGGGGGCGCACGGCTTGCCGCTGCTGGGTTTTGCCGATTGGAACGATACGATGAATTTGCGCAAGGGGGCCGAGTCGCTTTTTGCGGCCAGTTTGTATGGCAAGGCTTTGCTGGAAATGATTGAACTGGCTCGCCACCTGGGTGATAGCGCCGCCGCAAACAAGTATGCCGCCTATCACGATGAGATGAAGCAAAAGGTCAACGAGCATGCCTGGGATGGCGAATGGTACGTGAGCTATTTCGACGCCGACGGCGCGCCGTTGGGGTCGCGCGCAAATTCGCACGGGCAGATTTACGTCACCGGGCAGCCGTGGCCCGTCATCTCTGGTTTTGCCACGCCAGAGCGATCCAGGCAGGCATTAGATTCGGTGAACCGCCTGCTCAACACACGCAACGGCATCAAGTTGAGCACGCCGGCGTTCAATGGCTTTGACCTGAAGCGAGGTGGCATCACCACCTATCCACCGGGCACCAAAGAAAACGGCGGCATTTTCTTGCACACCAATCCCTGGGTCATTATTGCCGAAACGTTTATTGGCAATGGCGACCGCGCTTACAAATACTATGCCCAAATCAACCCGGCGGCCAAGAACGGCCACATTGACGAGTTTGAATGTGAGCCGTATGTGTACCCGCAAAACATCCTGAGCGATGAGCACCCTCAGTTTGGGTCGGCGCGCAATAGCTGGCTTTCGGGCACGGCCTCGTGGATGTACCAGGCTGGCACGCAGTATATTCTTGGCATCATGCCGGCTTTTGGCGGCTTGCAGATTAACCCGTGTATTCCAGCCAACTGGCCCGGCTTTAAGATGACGCGTGAATTTAGGGGCGCAGTGTACCAGATTGAGGTCGAAAATCCCGATCACATTTGCAAAGGGGTGAGGTCGGTACAGGTGGATGGCAAAGAGATCGAGGGCGATGTTGTGCCGGTGTTTGGGGATGGCAAGGTTCATCAGGTGAAAGTAGTGTTGGGCAGGTGATGCATTCTTGCCAGTCTAGCGAGAGTTATTGAAATGGGTAAAATGCAAAATAACCTGATAGCAGTTCTCCAAAACTCTGGGCACCAGATTACCTTAAAAAATATTTGCTATCCAACGTTAGATATTGTCAAGTCATCTCAATATCGCAAATTGGTGTTTGGCGTTTACAGACGATTAGGAGGAATCAAAGAAGAGTTTCCTCTTGAGTTAAGGCATTGGGATATAGAAGTTGACGGACTCGCGGTTGAGCTTGATGAGGAGTTGCACTTTAACAGATACCGCGCGTTAACATTGCAATCGCCTGTTTATTGTAATTTGCAATTTTTTCCATTGGTTGAATATAGACGATATTGCAGAGAGCATGAGTCAGATTGTTTAAAAGCGGGAAGATATGGCGGCAAATGGTCAAACAATAGTTGTGAGTTGCAGTTTGGTAAAGCATCTAACCATGGAGACCTAAATGGTAATGGCTCTCCAAGATGGAAACAACGCGCTTTTTATGACTTGGTCAAAGATTTAACCCCGTTGCTATTGAGAATTTCTGTTGTAAGAATTTCTATTTGGGATAACCTGAAAGTCAACGATGAATGCATATTGGTTAGAAATGTATTGCGGAGAGTTGACTATAATGCCAGTCGAGCTATCTGGGAACTGATTGAAAAACGCAGCTCTTTGAGGCAATGTGTATGACAAGAGATCATCTACCTGACGCCGAATGTTCTGATCTGTCATTCTGAGCGAAGCGAAGAATCTCTTTTCCGTGAAAACAAGACCCTTCGCTACGCTCAGGGTGACAATCTAAGGACGACGATGACAAACACCCTTCAATCCATCGCCAAGATGATTGACCATTCGCTGCTGCACCCGACCATGACAGACCAGGACTTGCGGGCAGGCTGCCAACTGGCCCGCCAGCTTGAGGTGGCCTCGGTGTGCATCAAGCCGTATGCCGTTCCGCTGGCTGCCGAGGCGCTGGCCGGGTCGGCCGTTGCGGTTGGCACGGTGGTCGGCTTTCCGCACGGCAACAGCCGCGTCGAGGCCAAGCTGAAAGAAGCCGAATGGGCGCTGGCAGACGGCGCGATTGAATTGGATATGGTAGTAAACACCGGCAAGGTATTGAGCAATGATTGGCAATACGTGTCCGACGAAATTCGGATGCTCAACGAAATGGTAGTGTGCCAAGGCGCGCTGCTCAAAGTGATTTTTGAAAATGATTATTTGGCCGACGACGCCTACAAAGCCAGGCTGTGCCAGCTTTGCAACATTCACGCGGTGGCATTTGCCAAAACATCAACTGGCTATGGATTCGTCAAGCGCGATAACGGGACATATTCCTACGACGGCGCAACCGATCACGACCTGGCCCTCATGCGCGCCGAGTGCGCTGCGCCAGTGCAGGTCAAAGCAGCGGGCGGCATTCGAACACTAGATGACGTGCTGCGCGTGCGGGCGTTGGGCGTCACGCGCGTCGGCGCAACAGCAACCGAGGCCATATTGGCCGAAGCGAAAAAGCGAGGTTACCAATGACCGATCAAGGTGTATCTTTTCCAAGCGATTTTATTTGGGGAGCTGCCACAGCGGCGTATCAAATCGAAGGCGCGTGGAACGAAGACGGCAAGGATGAATCTATCTGGGATCGTTTTAGCCATACACCCGGCAAAATTGAGAACGGCGATGTTGGCGATGTAGCGTGCGACCATTATCATCGCTATCTTGAAGACATTGCCCTGATGCGCCAGCTTGGGTTAAAAGCATATCGCTTTTCCATCGCGTGGCCGCGCGTTATCCCTGCTGGACGGGGCGCGGTCAATAGTGCCGGCCTGGATTTTTACGATCGGCTGGTAGACGCGCTGTTGGAAGCCAAGATTCAGCCATTTGTCACCCTCTATCATTGGGATCTGCCGCAGGCGCTCCAAGACCTGGGCGGGTGGCCCCAACGCGAGCTGTGCGGTTATTTTGCAGACTATGCCGCATTAATGGTCAAGCGGCTGGGCGACCGGGTGTGCCAGTGGGTGACCTTTAACGAGCCGTGGGTGGCGGCATTTGTGGGCTATCGCGAAGGGCGGCACGCGCCCGGAGTGCAAGATGAAAAACTGGCGCTGCAAACAGCGCACCACTTGCTTGTGGCGCACGGGTTGGCCGCGCAGGCTATCCGCAGCATCGAGCCTCTAGCAAAAGTGGGCATTGTGCTCGATATGTGGCCGGTGGAAGCAGGCACCGACCTGGATGAAGACCATGTTATTGCCGAGCAAAGCTGGCAAAAAGGCGCAGGGTGGTTCTTGTCGCCTCTGCTGCGCGGATGTTACCCGCCAGCGGCCTGGCAAGCGTATGGCGACCGTGTGCCCACTGTTTACCCTGGCGACATTGCGTTGATAGCCCAGCGGCTCGATTTTTTGGGCGTCAACTTTTATTCGCGCGGCTTGGTAGAGGGAGGCCAGTTTGTCCGGCCTGTGCCCGGATCGGAATACACCGAGATGGGCTGGGAAGTGCATCCCCCGGCACTTGGACACTTGCTGCTTCGCCTGAAACGCGAATATCGCGTCCCGCCGCTGTACATCACCGAGAACGGAGCGGCCTTTCCAGACACGCCCGCGCCTGATGGCGGCGTGCGCGATGCGCAGCGTGTGAATTACTTGCGCGAACATTTCATCCAGGCGCGGCTGGCCATGGACGAAGGCGTGGATTTGCGCGGTTACTTTGTGTGGTCATTGCTGGATAATTTCGAGTGGGCACACGGCTATTCCAAGCGATTCGGCCTGATCTATGTAGATTATGCTACCCAACAGCGCATCATCAAGGAGAGCGGCGCGTGGTACGCACAGGTGATTTCGCGCAACAGGATAGAGTAGGAGCGCCTTCCTGGGCTAGATAGTTTCCGTCTCACTCATAGGCAGGTATCCCTACGCAGGTTTTTAGACAGGCACTAGCAGGCTGTCGGAGAGCGGGCTGGTAGGCTCGTAGTGTGCGCTTCAGCGCGCTAAAGCGCGCACTACGAACGGCCCTCTCCGACAAGCTCCTAGATAGGGGGGAAATAATGGAAGAACTTGAACTCTCGATCATGGCACATGGGACTAATCCTATCGGTGACCTGCAGCCGATACTCGATGAATTTGGCATCCAACACGGCTGCCCTATTCGGGTCAAAGCGTTGTCGTGGGAGACGGCCTGGGCGGAACTGGTCAAGGTCGCTCTCTACAATACTGGGCCGGATGTTTCGGAGGTAGGCTCCAACTGGGTGAGCAATCTGATGGCGATGAATGCGCTCCATCCGTTTCATTTGACCGAGTTAGCTG
The DNA here is from genome assembly GCA_041740315.1 of Thermoflexales bacterium. Lineage (GTDB taxonomy): Bacteria > Chloroflexota > Anaerolineae > Fen-1058 > Fen-1058 > JBGSMF01. The sequence continues at coordinate 7,572 of JBGSMF010000515.1, read as the reverse complement.
TCATTGACAACCCGGCGTCCTTTCTACCGATGGCCTGGCAAACAGGAGTAGTAGTAGGCAACAAGAACCGATGGGCCATCCCCTGGCTAGCCGACACGCGGGTAATTTATTACCGGCGTAGCCTTTTAGAAAAAGCCGGCATAGATGAACAAAGCGCCTTTCAGACGCAGTCACAGCTTGAGCAAACACTCGCGCGGTTGCAGGCAAGCGGCGTTGCCGTTCCATGGGTCGTGCCCACCCTGCGCACGCCAAATACATTGCACAACCTGGCAAGCTGGGTATGGGGCGCAGGAGGCGACTTTATCAGCGCTGATGCCAAGCGCACCCTGTTTGCGCGGGCCCCGGCCCGCGCCGGCATCCGCGCTTATTTTGATCTGCACCGCTATCTGGCGCCAGCGGCTCGTCATCTTGACGCCCGACAATCTGATGGCCTTTACTTGCAAGGGCAAGCAGCCGTTACCATCAGCGGCCCCTGGCAAATCCTGCCCAACCAGGGACAATCTGATGTCATTGCAGATACGGGCGCGGCGCTGCCGCCAGGCATTTCTTTTGTCGGCGGCTCTAACCTCGTCATTTGGGAACATACTCATCACTTGAAACAGGCAGTCAGGTTGGTTCGCTTCCTCACCAGCCCGCAAGTTCAATCTACTTATTGTCCACAAGTGGGCTTGCTTCCGGTCCGCTTGAATGTGTTGGGCGAGCCACCTTTTACCGACCAGCCAAATCTCCAGGTGATGGAAAGCGGGTTGAGGAATGGCCGTTCGTTCCCGTCTTTTTCTTTGTGGGGGTTGATTGAGGATGCGCTCATCGCCGCACTGACCCAACTCTGGGCAGATGTATTGGCTGATCCACACCTGGACCTGGAAACTAGTATTGCCGAACGGCTTGAGCCGATAGGCCGGCAGTTGGATATGGTGCTGGCTCACCAAGCCGATTGACCCCTTTTATAAATCTTTTTTTGTAGGAGTTGGAATGCGCTACGGTTACTTTGACGACAACGCTCGCGAATATGTTATTCAACGCCCAGACACGCCCCTGCCCTGGATCAACTATCTTGGGCAAGACGATTATTTTGCAATGATCTCCAACACCGGCGGCGGCTATTCGTTTTACCGCGACGCCCGCCTGCGCCGCCTGATTCGCTATCGCTACAACAATGTGCCAGCCGATGCTGGCGGGCGCGCGCTTTACCTGCGCCTGGAAGACGGCGACTTTTGGTCGCCGGCCTGGCAGCCGGTCCGCAAACAGTTGGAATCCTACGAGTGCCGTCACGGCCTGGGCTATACGCGCATCGCCTCAACTTACCGCGGCATTGCCGCCGCCATTAACTATTTTGTTCCATTGGGGCAAACGCTCGAAGTCTGGCGCGTCAAGCTGACCAATCAAAACCCGTCGCCCGTCAACCTGCAACTGTTTTCGCTGGTGGAATTTTGCCTGTGGGATGCCTGGGACGACCAGACTAACTTTCAACGCAACTTTAACACCGGCGAAGTGGAAGTAGACACCGCCCATAGCGTGATCTATCACAAGACCGAGTACCGCGAGCGGCGCAATCACTTTGCCTATTTTGCGGCTCATTGCTGTGCAGGGGTCTCTGCGACACTAGCCGGCTTTGATACGCAGCGCGAGAGTTTTTTGGGGCCGTATCGCGGTTTTGACAAGCCGGCCGCGGTGGAAAAAGGCCATTGCAGCGACTCTATCGCGCACGGCTGGTCGCCCATTGGCGCGCATCAGGTGAATATCACGCTCCAAGCGGGGCAGAGCCAGGAAATTATTTTTGTGCTGGGCTATGCGGAAAATCCACCCAACGAGAAATTCACAGCATCGGGCGCATTGAACACGACCTGCGTCCAGCCCATCCTCGCGCGTTATACCGACCCGGCTACGCTCGATGCGGCGATGGATGAACTGCGCGCATATTGGACCAAGCTGCTCGGCGCGTATCACGTTCAGACGCCCGACGAGCACACCAACCGAATGGTCAACATTTGGAATACTTGTCAGGTGATGGCAACCTTTAATATCTCGCGCAGCGCCTCGCTGTATGAATCGGGTATTGGGCGCGGGATGGGGTTCCGTGATTCCAACCAAGACCTGATGGGTTTTGTGCATCTTTTGCCAGGCCGCGCCCGGGGGCGCTTGCTCGATTTGGCGGCCACCCAGTTGCCCAACGGCGGCGCCTATCATCAATACCAGCCGCTCACCAAGCACGGCAACGACGCTGTGGGCAGCGGGTTCAACGACGATCCGCTGTGGCTGGTGCTGGCCACGGCGGCTTTTCTCAAAGAAACAGGCGATGGGTTCGTGTTGAGCGAGCTTGTCCCCTACGACAACCGGCCCGGCAGCGAAACGCCGCTGTACGAGCACCTGGAGCGGGCAGTGCGCTACACACTCGACCGGCTAGGGCCGCACGGCCTGCCGCTAATCGGCCATGCCGATTGGAACGACTGCTTGAACCTGAACTGTTTTTCATCCGAGCCAGGGCAGTCATTCCAGACCCATTCGGATCACGGCGACGCGAGCACCGCAGAATCGGTCTTTATTGGCGGGTTGTTTGTGTTGGCCGCGCGCGAGATGGCCGAAATCGCCCGCTATTACGGCCATAAGAATGGCGGCCATAAGAATGGCGGCCACGAGAATGAGGTTGAGGCGTATCAGCATCAGGCCGATGAGATGGAGCGCGTGGTGTTGACGTATGGATGGGATGGCGAGTGGTTCTTGCGCGCTTATGACCGGCTGGGGGCCAAAATCGGCTCGTGCGAGTGCCAGGAAGGCCGCATCTTTATCGAGCCGCAAGGCATTTGCGTGATGGCCGGCATTGGGCTTGAAAGCGGCCACGCCCGCCGCGCGCTCAACTCGGTGCGCGAGCATCTGGCAACGCCTCATGGCATCGTCTTGCACCAACCCGCTTACACCCGCTATTATCTCAACCTGGGCGAGATTTCCAGCTATCCTCCAGGCTATAAAGAAAATGCCGGCGTGTTTTGCCATACCAATCCGTGGATCATGATTGCGGAAGCTCGCTTGGGCAATAATGCGCAGGCATTTGATTATTACCAGCGCATTAACCCCTCAGCGCGTGAAGCTCAAAGCGACGTGCATTGCTGCGAGCCTTACGTGTACGCGCAAATGATTGCCGGGCGCGACGCGCCCACGCACGGCGAGGCAAAAAATTCGTGGTTGACAGGGACCGCCGCCTGGAACCTGATCGCCATCACCCAGTGGATTCTGGGGATTCGGCCCACCTTCAGTGGCCTGCAAATTGCGCCGGTTATCCCTGCCGATTGGCCCGGCTTTACGGCAACACGAATCTTTCGCGGTGTAACCTACGATATCACCGTCAGGCGCGCCGGCGCAGGCAACCTGGCGACGCTGGTCATAGATGGCAAGCCAGCGGCAGGCAATATCGTTCCCCTGCCTCCTGAGGGACAAACCCAAGTCAAGGTCCAGGTTACGTTGACCTGAGAAAAGCACTATATAGTGTAAAATATGCGTAACAAAGCGGCGCAAAGGGATGCCTTTGCGCCGCTAATATTCGCCCTGCAATTGGGCCAAGAGAGCAATTTTCCTATTTCAGGCTAGTGATCAGTTCGTCCAAATCATTATAGTCGTAAGGCGGACGTTGACGCACGGCCAAAATCCACACCCAACCTTCAGTATCGTTTACCCCATAGATGATACGCCACGGCTGCAGTCGCAACCGGCGTATTTCCACATTTTGAGGCACCTCCAAGTCAGTTGTGTCCAGCGGCTGGCTTTGAGCTGGACGTGGGTCACATGCCAACTCATCAATCGCTCGCTTGATCCGCTGGCGCATACTGCCGGGCAAATGCTTCCGCAACTTGTGAACGTCTGATTCAACGAGCAGCTCGTAGTGAGGCATGGTTGTCACTTGGCCTGTGGCAGATCCTCCCATTCATCTCTGATCTTTTCCCATCGCAATGCGCCCGCTTGCTTGGGGCCGCTGCGCAATGCGGGGATGGCGGCTTTGACAATAGCGCGGTCTTCATTGTCTTCCAACCAATCGAGCAACACATTCCAGGTTTCAATACCCATCTGCACAGCCGTTGGGCGACCATCCGGCCCGACGACAAATTGTACTGATTTCAACATTGCCAATGCGCTCACAAGTACACCTCCCCTCTAGCTTGATTATAACTCTGTTGTCAAGCAGAAACAAACAGCAACTTGACTGCTCTGCTCATGGGGCTTGGTCATTATTTAGCCGGCCAACCCGGGCGGGTCACCTCAATTTCGAGGGCGTTATTGAAACGGTTGAAATAATTGAACAGGCCGATATCGGCCACCAGTTCTACCAATTGCCCCTCGTCAAAATGCGCGGCGGCCTGTTGCCACACCTCGTCGCTCACGTGGCCATTGCCCTGGGTGATGGCGTCGGCCAGCGTCAGGGCTGCCTGGAGGTTGGGTGGAAACTGCCCGGCCCATTTGGCTGGGTCTTTGAGGGCATCTAGGTCTTGCTGCGTTGTCCCTACCCGCCTTGCCAAGGCGGAATGTGAGGCCGCTCAGTACTTGCAGCCATTCAAAATCGAAACGCGCACACTGACCAGTTCCAATATCTTGGCGTCGGTGGTGTTTTCGGTGAAAATGGCCTGCATGTGGTCGGCGGCGGTTTTCATCATCTTGGGCCGCCGCGCCAGCGCGCGGAACATGTTGGGCACATTGCCGCGCGCTTCAAAAAAGCCCTTCAAAACAACGCGCGCCTCTTCCGGCGCGTCATCGGGATGCAAGGGTGAGATTCTTGGCATATCACTCCACAAATTCAAAATTGCAGATTCAAAATTTCAAATTACACCCTATATGCAAGGTTACACCAATAGGCCCAAAGGGCGTGAATCAGCGTTTTTGCGCGGATTGAAATTGATTCAAGATCAGATTGGCGCGTGTCCTCACGGTCTGGTCTGGACTGCGGGCCAATTTGTCTAGCAACTGCACCTGAGGCGGGGTAAAGCGAGCCAGCGCATCCACAGCGGCCACGCGGATTTGGGCGTCTTTGTCGGCCATTGCTTCAAGGATATAGCGCACCACCTGCTGCTGGCTGGAAATGCCCAGGGCCACCAGCGCCGCCTGGCGCAGGGTGGAAGGAAGGTATTGATCGCCCCGAATATCCATCAGGAATTTTAACCCCAACTGCGGGTCAAGCGCCTTGCCCTTGATGGATTGGCCAATTGACATCAAGATCGTGGCGCGGGCGCGCTCGTCTTGACGAGTGTCGGCCAGGTAATCTCGAATGATGCCCAGGGCAGCTTCGCCATGCACCGAGGCCGCCAGGTTGAGCACCATGGCATAGCGCGCGCCGGGATGTTTGGCCTGTTCCACCACCTCGCGGCAGGCCGCCAGGGCCGGCATCGAGCGAATGCGCGCCAGAACAGCGGCCAGTTGAGAAGCCAACTCTGGATTGGTTTCTGCCAGCAAGCGCCGCAACACCGGCTCTACCGATTGCGTGCCGATGGCAATCAACGCCGTCCGCGCCTGGCCTTGAATCAGCTTGCGCTTGGTCGTAACGAGCAGTGTGAGCAGCGGCTCGACTGCGCGTGTATCGCCAGACTCGCCCAATCTTCGAATCGCCCTGACCACAATCTGCTCATCGGCATGCCCCAATGCCTGTAACAATGGCTTGATTTCGGCGTCAGACAGGCGCTGCGGCAGCAGCGCGCCTTTTTCTTGCGAGCGCAGCCAGGCCAGTCCGCGCTTGGCCTGCTCATTGCTGGGGTCAATATCTAGCACGCGCTCCAGGCAGCGCATTGCCAGCTTGCGGTCATCCAGCACAAAGCTCAACCACAAAAGAGCCTGAGCATCAGTTGGGTCTTCTAGCGTGGCTGCTTCCAAGAACATGCGCGCTTCGGTGCGGTTACCCGCGCGCGCAGCAGCGATGCCCAATTCCATTAAACTCATCGGCACGCCTCCCAGGAGGGTCAGATTAAGAACAATGACATACTCTAATTCTAAGTGCAATCGGCAAATGGCGCAAGTGCCCAAGCTTTAACGCGCACCGGTAGGCGGGCGCGCCTGCCCCGAGTTGGGGTCAATCATCAGCGACGAAACATCCACCGCTTCAAAATCAGAGCCGCGCAACTGCTTCAGCTCGCCCAACAAATCATCGTCCCAACGCGGGTCGTGCTCGCCAGAAACGTACCAGGCCGAGCCGTTATCGGCCAATATCATCCCATATTTTTTGAGCGCGCGGAGAATGACCTGAATCTGGGGCGAATAGCCAGAAATATCAAAGCTGGCTTTTAGGCGAAAGCGCTGCCCCATGGGCGGGTATTGCGATCCGGTCAGGTCCGAAGCATAATGCCGCGCAGGCCATATATAGGCCCGCCGTGTATCCGGCGCAGTAAAGCGCACCGCATGGCGAATCTCGCCTTCTACCATCACCTCGTCATAGCGCACCAGTCCCGGCAAGATAGGCAGGCCGGCAGCGTCAGCCGAAGTCCAGCCAGATGGGCGAAGGGGGCCGTTCACCGTCAGGGTGTACACTGCGCCAGAATCGGCCTCCCAGCCGCCGCCGGTGGGGAAAGCGTAATAAAGCTCATAGAGTTTGCATTCGCCTTGCCGGATAGCCAAGACGTGCCGGTCGCCGTCGCTGCCAGAGCCGCCTTCAATCGGCGCATCAAGCGGGATAGGATATGGACCAGGATCGCTTTCGTCGCCAGACTCTACAAAGGTGACAGGCACCAACGATTGGCTGGATGGCACAACAATGAAAGGTATGCCAATCGGCGAGCCTTCCCAAAAGGTGCCAAAGTCAGGGTGCAAAGGCTCGTCAGCGCCAATGGTGCTCACATAAGCAGCCGAATTGGCATCGAGGGGCATGGTATCTATGGGCGTGTTCCAGATATTATCGGCCGGGAAAACGCTGCACCCCCCAATTTGGGGCGCGCTGCTGCCCTTGACCACAATCGGCAAATAAATTGTGCTTGTGAGCGCCGGCGCAAAAACGGGGGCGGTCTCTGGCAAAGCAAGCGCAGCGGGCAAAGCAGGCCACATAGTGACCATACCCATCAGCACTCCTCCTATACCCAATACACCTATCACACTCACCATAACAAGCGCAAGCGCGCGCTTGCCATGCAGTTGCACTTTTTTGGCATTCATCAAATAACCTCCCTTGCAATAGACACTAGACCTTATCGGAAATAGCCAGTCCGCCAACGTACACTTGCACCTGCGCTGCGCTTGGCCCCTTTGGGAGTGCAGCCTGCCTGGCGCAGACAGGGTGTGGGGATACGTTGGCTACGTTATTTACGATAAACTCTATCGGAAATAGGCAACCAAAGCATTCCCTGCGTTGGCGGCTGGGCATGGGGATGCCCAGTCTGCTATTTTTTTTGACAGGGTCTAACAAACAAAACGCCAAGAGCAACTTGCCCCCTGGCGTCTTGCAGTTCACCCCTCAATCGTTCGTCGTTGGTAACTACTCAGCAGCCTGAGCGTCCTTCGGCCTTGCTCAGGATAAGCGCCGCGCTCCTTCGACTGCGTTTCACTCCGCTCAGGCTGCGCGGCGCGTAGCCTGCTCTGTCGGCAGACAGGTCGAAGGGTGCAGGCTGAGTA
>JBGSMF010000514.1:0-56336 GCA_041740315.1 Thermoflexales bacterium | reverse complement strand
GTGGAGACGCACGGCACAGGCACGAATCTGGGTGATCCCATCGAAGTTGAGGCGCTGACCAAGGCATTTAGGGGATGCGGTGCGCATGGAAAGCAATACTGCGCCATTGGCTCGGTCAAGACAAATATCGGGCACTTGGTCAATGCGGGCGGTGTAGCAAGCTTGATCAAGACGGTATTGGCGCTCCAGCACAAGCAAATCCCGCCTAGCTTGAACTTTGAACAGCCTAACCCCCAAATTGATTTTGCCAATAGTCCCTTTTATGTCGTCACTAAACTCATGGATTGGGAAACACCATCAGAAACGCCTCGTCGGGCTGGCGTAAGCTCCTTTGGTATCGGAGGGACGAATGTTCATGTAATCGTAGAGGAGCCACCTCAAGCCGAGCCATCGGGAGAATCTAGGCCGTGGCAACTGCTGTTGCTTTCGGCCAGGACCAGAACGGCGCTCGAGACGATCACTGCGAATCTTGTGCAGCATCTCAAACAGCATTCTGATGTCGGCTTCCCCGATGTGGCCTACACGCTCAAAGTCGGGCGCAGGGCCTGGAGCCATCGTCGGATGTTGCTTTGCTATGATGCTGAAGATGCGATAGAAGCCTTGAGCACCACAGAGCCCAACCGGGTTCATACTCATTTCCAGGAATCCAAGGATCGTCCCGTCGTGTTTATGTTCCCTGGGCTGGAAGCGCAACGCGTCAATATGGGTGTAGCACTTTATCAGGAAGAGCCAACCTTCCGTGCTGAACTGGACCGCTGTTCAGAGATCCTCAAGCCGTATCTCAAACTTGACCTAAACAGGGTGTTGTATCCTGAGCCATCTCAAGTCGAGCAAGCTGCACGCCATCTCGATCAGCGCGAGATTGCGCAGGTGGCGCTTTTCGCTGTCGAGTATTCGCTGTCCAGGCTGTGGATCGAGTGGGGAATTCGTCCCCAGGCTATGATGGGAGATGGCATTGGCGAATACGTGGCAGCGTGTCTGGCGAGAGTGTTTTCTCTGGAGGATGCTTTGGCTCTGGTCGTGGCGCATGGACAAATGGAATCGGGCACTCGCGCCCCACAGTGGTTTGCCGACAGGGTTAAACAGGTCCGCTTGAATCCGCCGCAGACGCAGTATATATCCTGCGTGACTGGCGTCTGGATAACCAAGAAGGAGGCGACAGCGCCAAGCTACTGGATCGATCACTTGTGCCCGGTAACACGGTTAACCGATGGGCTTGAGCAATTGCTGCAGGAACCGGAGCAGGTTTTGCTACAGGTCGGCCCAGGCCGGAGCCTTAGCGACTTGGCCTTGAAGCACCCGGCAAAGGCCGCCCGTCAGGTGGTGCTTTCTTCTACGTGTCAGCCTGAAGGTCATGAAGTCGAGTCTATGCTTTCTGCCTTAGGGCAACTCTGGCTTGCTGGGGCGCGGGTGAATTGGCCGGGCTTCTATGCGCACGAGCGGCGATGTCGTATTCCCGTGCCGACATATCCTTTCGAACGCAAACGTTATTGGATAGAGCCGCAGCACAGTGGACAGCGTTCGGCTAATAGCTCGCAGAACCCGGACAAGCAACCCGCTGCCAAAAAGTCGGATATAGCGGATTGGTTCTATCTTCCCTTTTGGAAACCGTCGTTATTGCGTTCCTGCCCGGCAAGCGAGTTTGTCCAACGTGATTGGTTGGTCTTGATGGATGCCAGTGGCCTGGGCTCGGAACTTGTCAAGAAGCTGGAGCAAGAAGGACAAGGTGTCATCACTGTCAAGATGGGGGCCGGGTTCACACGCTTGAGTGAACGCGCATTCACGCTCAACCCAAGCAGTTGCCAAGACTATGAGATGTTGCTGAACGAACTCGGCATGTTAGGGCGACGCCCCCAAACGATCATTCATTTGTGGAATGTGATGGGAACGAGCGAACCGACCGTGTCTCCAGAGGCGAGGGTTGACAAAGCCCAAGAACTGGGATTTTACAGCTTGCTGTATCTGACGCAGGCGCTGGGCAAGCTGAATTATGCTGATGAGATGCAAATTGCGGTTGTGTCGAATAATCTGCAATCAGTGACAGGAAGCCATGTGTTGCACCCCGAGCGAGCTGCTACTTTTGGTCCTGTTAAAGTCATCCCGCAAGAATATCCCACCATCGTCTGCCGCAGCATTGATGTTGTGCTGCCCCAAGCAGAAAGTTGGCAGGAGCAAAAACTCGTTCAGCAACTGTGGACTGAGCTGGTAACAAACTCCCTGGATACCGTCATCGCCTACCGGGGAAATCAACGCTGGGTGCAGGCCTTTGAGCCGATCCATCTGGATGAGTCAATTAAAGCGTCGTCGCGCTTGAAGGAAAAGGGAGTCTATTTGATAGTTGGAGAACTAGATGGCATTGGCCTGACATTGGCAAAATACCTGGTTGGAACCTACAATGCTCGATTGATTTTGACTGGAGATTCCAAGTTGCTCTCCGACAGTGGGTGGGAATTGCGGTTGCGTGCGCACGCTGAGGAAAGTGGTGTTGTTCGAAACTTGCAGGAACTCGAAACGCCAGGCACCGAGTTGAGGGTTATCAACGCTGATGTGACCAATCTGCAACAGATGAAGGATGTTGTTGCTCAAGCGGAGAAGCATTTTGGCCGGCTCGATGGAGTGATCTACACAGTCGGGAGCCTGGACCAGGCATCGCTTTGCTCGATTGAGGAAGCAGACAAGGTTGTATGCGAACAACAGTTTCAATCTGCCACTCGCGGCCTCTTAACATTGGAGGAGATCCTGGCAGAAAAAGAGCTCGACTTTTGCTTGTTGGTTTCTTCCCTAGCATCGGTGTTGGGCGGTCTGGGACTAGTTGCTTTTTCAGCGGTGAATAGCTGTAAGGACGCTTTTGTGTACTGTAGAGATAGGGTGGTCTCTACTCCCTGGATCAGTGTCAATTGGGATAGATGGGATTTTGGGGAGCAGCACAAACAAGGTTCCCCCTTGATTACCAGCTTGGATGAATTGGCCATCACGCCGGCACAGGGTTTGGAGACTATTGAACGTGTCTTGTCGTGTGAGGCCAATCAATGGATTGTCTCCACTGTGGATTTGAACACTAGGATTGGCAAATGGATCAAGGGCGAATCTATGCGTGGGAGTACGCCCCCGTGCGATGATCAACCTGTTTCATTCCATCCCAGGCCGGAGTTGGTTACTCCTTACGTTGCGCCCCACAATGATACAGAGCAGACGCTGGCGGACATCTGGCAGCGAATGCTGGGGATTGAGCAAATCGGTGTCCATGATGACTTTTTCGAACTAGGAGGACATTCTTTGTTAGCGACCCAAATTGTGGCTCGGGTGCGAGGAGCTTTTAAGGTGGACCTACCCTTGACTAATCTGTTCCGACAGCCTACAATTGCCTTCTTGGCCGAGTACATTGAAACCGTCCGTTGGGCGACGCAGAGATCAGCCACTTTCGCTGATCAGGGTACCAAGCGTGAAGAAATAGAATTGTAAGAACCCTCTCGGCCCAGGGAATCACTTCAAGCTGATCAAACAGCAAGTCCGAACCTCTATTTTCTTGTGTTACCGACAGCGCGTTTGCCGCGGTGCGCGAACGCAAGCTGCTAATCCAAAATAATCGGGAGGAAAAATGAACCACGAAGAGCAGGAAGACAAGACCATCTACAAAGTGGTCGTGAATCACGAGGAGCAGTATTCGATCTGGCCTGTCGACCGGGAAAACCCACTCGGCTGGCGAGACGCCGGCAAGAGCGGGCTGAAGGAAGAGTGTCTGGCCTATATCAAGGAAGTGTGGACCGACATGCGTCCGCTCAGCCTGCGCAAGAAGATGGAGGAGGCGGAACGGCAGCGCCAGGCACAAGAGGCTACAGGAGAGTAGATATGGCTACCATGGGCAGGTATTGCAAAGCCTATTCGCTCAAAAAGCTGCGCGAATTTGGCGGCTGGACCGAGCAGGTTGAAAACGCTCGCAAGGAAAAGCAAAAAGGCGCGGATGGCAAGGAAGTGGAGGTGACGCGTGCCTTGACCGACAATGGCCATCTGTATTTGCAGGAGAACTATGTCGTGACTGACGGTATCTTTAAGGATGAGAACATCATCTTTGACCATGTGACGCCGGAGTGGATCGCGTACTGCCAGCAAGTGCTCAAGTTCGAGATTCCCTCATACGAATCCACTCTGATAAAGGAGCCAGCCGATTAAAAAGGACGAGGCTGGGCACAGAACAACACGTTTTAGATCAAAGGAGCCATTGACATGGACGAACTCGTACAACGACTTTCAGAAGGTGATCACCCCATCGTCGCCAACCGATACAAATCTGCGCAGGAGTTGAAGCAGGCCATTGATCGAGGCTATGTCCTGCCCAAGTTTACAGATACTCGAGGCGGGACAGAGTTGGGTGTCCGACTCGATAGCGCCGCAGCCAACTTGAGCGGAGCCGACTTTGATCAATCTATTGGCATTGTTCATCTAGTGGGCAATCTGACTCTCAACTATGTCAAAGTGCGCTGCGTGGCGGACGTTGATGTGGCTGATTTGGAGGGAAAGGGACATCTTGAGATTCTGGAGGAACAGACTGCGGGCCAGGCCTAACTGCGAACCGCCAAGACATCTAGGCTTATATTCGGACCGTTATAACCGCCAGAACATCGCTTATATATTTGCACTTGTTACCGCCAGAAAGTAAACGATGTCTTGGCGGTTGAGCAAGATGAAAGACCGCGATTCATACGAGAAAAACGGCATTTTTGCACAAAAGTAAACGATGTCCTGGCGGTATGAACGGCCCGAGAGTAAACGATGTTATGGCGGTACGAACTATCTCAAACATAAACGATGTCTTGGCGGTAAAACATAAACGATGTTCTGTCGGTTCGCACCTAACAGGGTTTGGGAAAGAAACTTTCTGGGTTGAAGGAAGTATGAAGCTCTATGCTATCAGCGACCTGCACCTTTCGAACCGAGTCAATCGTCAAGCATTGGAGACCCTGCCAACCTATCCAGAGGATTGGCTCATTCTGGGCGGCGATATCGGCGAGACTGAAGAACATCTTCGGTTCGCCCTATCAGTTCTGACCCGCCGCTTCCAGAGGCTGCTGTGGGTGCCAGGCAACCACGATCTATGGACCCTGCCATCCAATCCAATCGAGTTGAGCGGAGAGGCCAAGTACATGCGGCTTGTGTCTGTCTGCCGGGATTATGGTGTGCTGACTCCAGAAGATGCCTATGTGCTCTGGCCGGGAGAAGGGCCAGCCTGTGTGCTGGCGCCACTCTTTGTCCTCTACGACTATAGCTTCCGGCCCGAGCATATTCCAGTCGACAAGGCCGTCGAATGGGCCGCCGAGACTGACGTGATTTGCGCCGATGAGGTCCTATTGCATCCGACCCCTTACGCTTCGCGGTCGGCCTGGTGTGCGGCCCGTTGCGCCTATTCGGAGCAGCGTCTTCAGAAGGCATCGTCCCAAGCGCCGACCCTCCTGATCAACCACTTTCCCCTTCGGCAAGACTTGGTGCAATTGGCGAGAATACCTCGCTTCTCACTCTGGTGTGGCACTTGCCGAACAGAGGATTGGCATACGCGCTTTCGGGCCGTGGCAGTGGTCTACGGGCATCTGCACATCCGGGGGACGTGCTTGCGCGATGGGGTACGCTTTGAAGAAGTGTCTCTGGGCTGTTACCCTTGGAATTGGGATGGCCGGAATGGAATCCAGCGATATCTGCGGGAGATACTTCCAGGACCTGGCGCAGTACATCCCCCAACAGCAGGTGGGTAGCAATATACAGATGAGCACCATGCTTTCAAATACTTGGGTCATATGTCCGAGGTCGAATCAAATGGCTCGCCTTCGCTTGTTCTGCTTTCCGTATGCAGGCGGCGCTGCGTCGGTTTTTAGCATGTGGCCAGGCAACTTGCCGCCAGAGGTTGAGGTCTGCCCGGTCCAGTTTCCTGGACGAGAGAATCGGCTGAGTGAATCGCCATTTACTCAATTAAAGCCTCTCGTGCTGGCCTTGGCCCAGGCCATCCGTTCGTACCTTGACAAGCCGTTTGCCTTCTTTGGTCACAGCCTGGGCGCGGTGATCGGCTTCGAGCTTGCTCGTCAACTGCGCAGGGAGAACGGTCCCGGTCCGCTGCACTTGTTCGTTTCAGGCAGTCCAGCGCCTCAACTGCCCCGCCGGCATCCAGCTATCCACCAACTGCCCGAGGAGGGGTTCATCAAGGAACTGGGCCGCATCAATGGCACGCCGGAGGCAGTGTTACACAATGTTGAACTGATGCAGTTGTTTCTCCCTGTTTTGCGGGCAGACTTTGCCATGTACGAGACCTATCACTACGCCGTTGACGGGTTGCTTGATTGCTCACTTGCCGCCTTTGGCGGATTGGAGGATAGTGAAGTGAGTCGCCGAGATATTGAGGCGTGGCAAGATCAAACGTGTGGCGCGTTCAAGTTGCGCATGTTTCCCGGCGACCACTTTTTCTTGCGTAGCGCGCGAACGCCTCTCCTGCGGGCTATATCTCAAGACCTGAGGCCATTTTTAGCCAAGAGCTCACCCCCAAATTGAATCGTCATCCGATAGGCAATCAGCAATTAAGAAGCAAGTGCCAGGGATGAAATTTACTCAGATGATCTTTGAGCAAGCAGGGAATTCCCCATTACCTTACTGCACATTATTAAGCAATGAGGTTCATGTCTGGCGCATGCCACTCGAACAATCGGTCGGATGCGTCCATCAGTTGTTGCAATCACTCTCCGCCGACGAACAGACAAGGGCTGCGCGCTTCCACTTTGAGCGAGACCGCCGGCGATTCATTGTTGCGCGAGGGACGCTGCGGATTATTCTAAGCAGCTATTTGAGCTTGGAGCCAAGCCATCCGCAATTCGGCTATGGTTCTCACGGAAAACCCTACCTGGCAACACCCGACTATTGCGCGATACGATTCAATCTGGCTCATTCCCACGAGCTGGCCTTGTATGCTTTCTCCCACGAACGCGAGGTGGGGGTTGACATTGAGTATATCCGGCCTATGCCAGACCTTGAACAGGTGGCTGAACGTTTCTTTTCGGTGAGCGAGAGCGCCGCATTACAAGCGCTCCCGCCTGACCAACAATTGGCAGCATTTTTCAACTGTTGGACGCGGAAGGAAGCATATATCAAAGCCATTGGGGATGGGTTGACTCAACCTTTGGATCAATTTCAAGTCTCATTGGCCCCTGAAGATCCCCCGCAGTTGTTAAAGGTTGAAAGAGATTCCAATGAGGTTGCTCGCTGGCGAATGGAGGCGCTCAAACCTGCTCCTGGGTATGTGGCAGCGCTCGCTGTGGAAGGCTTTGATTGGTCTCTCAAGTATTGGGAGTTGGCGCAAATTGATAACTGTCCTTTCGGTCATTTTTAAAGCGACTTTCTGAATTATGGGGCAAATCGCGCTCCTATGCCTGAATTTTGCCCCCAAAGTTGGGGATCGTGAATCACAAACGCAAACATCAATGCAAAGTGTAACGGGCTCATTGCGACATACCCCCATATATGATATTATGTTACTAGTCCTAAATTAGAGAATCCACCATGCAATTGCGCCTATCGAAAACTAAATCGAACTTGAGCAAGTTATCACTCTGGAAACGCTTGAGGATAGCATTAAACTTGACTCGCTCCAGTTACATTCTGATGAGCGTGTTTGTGGCGATTGTCTTTCTCATCATCATTGTATGGTGGCCTTTAGCCGAAGAATATTTGAACACCCTTGACCCGCAGCGTCCATGGTGGACCCAGTTTGATTGGCTATTGCTGGGCGATTTTTTGGTGATGTCGCTATTGATTATGGCCAGGGCCGACTTGCGAACTGATACGTTGATTGTACTGGTTGGATTGGGTGGCGGGTTAGTGATTGAAAGTTGGGGGACGCAGTCGGGTCTCTGGCGGTACTATACGGCTGAGCGCCCACCGTTGTGGATTATTCCCGCTTGGCCCATTGCCAGTTTATCCATAGACCGTTTGGTGCGTTTGTTGTGCCACGCCGTTACAACCTGGCAGTCGCCTATTAATAATCAGCGACTATGGATAGTTATGTACTGGCTGACCTTTGCTGTTTTCTACGGGTTGATGTTATTTTTTGTCTGGCCGACGGTGGACAAATCTCTTACGCTAATGTCGCTGGGGCTGTGCGTCTTTTTGATTATGACCCCAACTGATCATCGCCTGGCTGTGTTGACCTTTGCGGCTGGCTCCGGCTTGGGCTTTTGGCTTGAACTCTGGGGAACGACCCGCGCTTGCTGGACCTATTACACACTACAAACACCACCCTTGTTTGCTGTATTGGCGCACGGCATGGCGGCAGTAGCCTTTTGGCGGGCTGGGTTGCTCATCAAGCAATTGCGACCTGCGCTCGATAGATCGCAAAGATATTCAATACCAACTGATCAATATCCATCTTGAGAAAGAACAACTTGCGTATCACATTACTTGGCGGTTATCGTGACATTGATCTGGTGGATACATGGCAAGCCAAATCAACGATCTGTGAGAGTTCGATCCAGTATACTTGGCCTTGATACCCATTCATAGATCTCGAGCCTGTCCATAGACTTGTATTGGAGTTATGCCTATTTGTGGATTTAGGGTCAATCCAGCGGCCTATATTGAGATGATACCTACCTGTGGCGCTATTATACGGCTGAGCGCCCGCCCTTGTGGATTATCCCCGCCTGGCCGATTGCCAGCCTATCCATTGACCGCCTGGTGCGCTTGTTGCACAAGATGTTTGAGGGACGGCAGTCGTCCACCAACAGCCAGCAATTATGGACCGTTATGTATTGGCTGACCTTTGCTATTTTCTACGGGCTGATGCTGTTTTTTGTCTGGCCGACGGTTAACAAATCTCTTACGCTAATGTCGCTGAGCCTGTGCGCCTTTTTGATTATGACCCCGACCGATTATCGCCTGGCCGTGTTGACCTTTGCGGCTGGCTCCGGCTTGGGCTTTTGGCTTGAACTCTGGGGAACGACCCGCGCTTGCTGGATCTATTACACCCTACAAACACCACCCTTGTTTGCCGTGTTGGCGCACGGGATGGCGGCAGTGGCTTTTTGGCGGGCGGGAGTGCTGATTAACCGCTTGGTGATGGCGCACAAGCCGGAAGCAAGACCAACATCACATCAACTTGGCTAGGCCAGCACGTGACCTAACTACGTTTTGGCTATCTGGGAGCAATAAGCATATGGTAACTATGCTGCACCCAATTCTGGGTGGTTTATTTGTCTTTTGTCTGCGGCTCACCGACGTGACGATGGGTACCTTGCGCATCTTGATGACCGTGCGGGGCCGCAAGCTGCTGGCCGGGGCCATCGGTTTTGTGGAAGTGACTATTTTTGTCGTCGCCATCAGCCAGGTCATTCGCAATGTAGACAACGTGTGGAATGTATTGGGCTACGCGGGCGGGTTCGCCACCGGGACGATGGTCGGCATGACCATCGAGGAACGGTTAGCGATCGGCTTTACGGTGATTCGAATTATCTCATCTGATCTGGAGAAAAACCTGGCCGCAGCCATCCGCGGCGCCGGCTTTGGGGCCACCGAGATACCGGGCCGAGGAATGACCCATGCCGTGAACATTCTGGAAGTGACTGTGCGCCGCGCCGATTTGCCTGCCGTGCTCCAGATTGTGGACCAGGTAGACAACAAGGCCTTTGTCACGGTTGAAGAAGCACGCCGAGTATATCGCGGCTGGCGGCTGAGCAAATGATAGAGGGCAAGCTTACAAGCCAGTTTCTTGCGGTGTTTCTTGCATTGATTGTTGCTATCCTCATCCTGATTCTGGGCGGCGTGTTTTCAGAGTCAATTGGCCGAAATGGACATGGTCAATCCAATTGGAGGTTCGAATGGTTGCTGCCGGCAGTGAGATGCTCATCATCTTTTTGCTGATCATCGTCAATGGTGTGTTTGCCATGTCTGAGATTGCCATCATTACTGCCAACAAAACGCGGCTTCAGCGGCTGGCTGAGGACGGCGACCGGGGAGCGCGCGCTGCGCTCGGGTTGGCCGCCGCGCCGAATCATTTTCTTTCCACGGTCCAGATTGGCATCACGCTTATTGGGGTGTTAGCAGGCGCATTTGGCGGGGCGACGCTTGCGGAACAACTGGCGGCGGGTATAAGCCAGGTGCCGCTGTTGGGTGCTTACGCCGAGACAATTGGCGTAAGTGTGGTAGTGGTCGCCATTACCTACCTGTCGCTCGTTATCGGCGAATTGGCGCCCAAACAATTGGCCCTGAGCCAGGCCGAACGGATTGCTTCAATCGTCGCTGCACCCATGCGCTGGCTAACGGCCTTGGTCTCGCCGCTGGTCACGGTGTTGAGTGTTTCAACGCACTTGGTGCTGAAACTGCTGGGCGTACGTGCCTCGGGCGAGCCAGCCATGACTGAGGACGAGATCAGAATCATAATCCGGCAAGCTGCCCAGGCCGGTGTGCTTGAGCTGGTCGAAAAAGATATGGTGCAGCGCGTGCTGCGTTTGGGGGATCGCCGCATCAGTTCGTTAATGACGCCGAGAGTTGAAATCGAATGGCTTGACTTGGACCGCTCACCTCAGGAACTGGAACGCCAGATTCAGGATAGCCCTCATTCTTATTTTCCGGTTGCCCAAGGTGATATTGACAATGTCCTGGGCGTGATGCGGGCCCGAGATTTCATGTCTCGTTGCATGGCAGGCCAGCCTGCAAATCCGAAGGACTTGCTAGCGCCGCTGTTTGTCCCTGAAAGCATGTCGGTGTTGAAAGCGTTAGAATCATTCAAAGCCCGCCGTTCCACTGTGGCCTTGGTCATAGATGAGTATGGCGGGTTGATTGGGATGGTCACAATGAGTGACATTCTTAAAGCAATCATCGGCGACATACCACTGGAAGATGACCGCGATGAGCCGGAGATAATTCAACGTGAGGATGGTTCGTGGCTGTTGGATGGACTGTTATCCACAGATGAGCTGCAAGAACACTTGGGATTGGTCTTGCCTGAGGAAGAAGAGGGAAGCTATCAGACGCTGGGAGGTTTTATCATGACACACCTGGGGCGCATCCCGGCAGTGGCAGAGCGATTTGAATATGGCGGGATGTGTTTTGAGGTGGTAGATATGGATGGCAATCGAATAGATAAGGTATTGGTTGCCCCCGTTTTGAAAGAGATCCCAGAATGAAAACGGTATCTGCGCAACAATCCGTTTGCGCGCGGGAAGGTGACTACCCGCATAGATTCGCGCGGCGCGTGTGTTGTCGTTTGAGATTAGTGCGGGGTGTGACCAAAATCAATTGCAGGAGTGTAGCTCCAAACTCTAATACCTAAACTAGGAGGATTCGATGGGTGAGAAAACACATTACACGGTTATCGGCGCCGGCCATGGCGGCAAAGCGATGACGGCCCACCTGGCGCTGATGGGGTTCTCTGTTACACTCTTTAACCGCACGCCGGAAAATGTTGCCGCGATCAAAAAGCGGCGCGGCATTGAGATGGAAAGTTACGAAGGCGGCCCGCACGGTTTTGCCAAGTTGGCGCGAGTCACATCGGATATGAAAGAGGCGTTGGAGCATGCGCAGGTGGTGATGGTGGTGGTGCCGTCTTCGGCGCACGCCGACATTGCCAAGGCCGCCGCGCCGCATTTGCGCGATGGGCAAATCGTTGTGCTGCACCCAGGCCGCACCTGTGGCGCGATCGAGTTTGCCAAAGTGTTGCGCGATAATCAATGCAAAGCAGATGCCACCATCGCTGAGGCCGAGACCTTTATCTATGCCAGCCGTTCCGAGGGCCCGGCCCAGGCGCGCATCTTTCGCATCAAAGAAGCCGTGCCGGTGGCGGCCTTGCCGGCCACGCGCACGCCCCAGGTGTTGGAGACGCTGGCCGCGGCTTACCCCCAATATATTGACGGCACAAGCGTATTGCATACCGGCATGAACAACATGGGGGCGATTTTTCACCCGGCTCTCACCATCCTCAACGCCGGACGCATCGAGTCCACCCGCGGCGACTTTCAGTTTTACATTGACGGCGTAACCCCCTCCGTGGCGCACGTGCTCGAAGTGCTGGATCGAGAGCGCGTAACCGTGGCTGCCTCGTTGGGCATTCGGGCCCAGACTGCGCAAGAGTGGCTCAAGATGGCTTACGATGCAACTGGCGAAGACCTTAACGAAGCCATTCACAACCAGTCGGGCTACTATGGCATCAATGCTCCGGCCACACTGAATCACCGCTACATCTTTGAGGATGTGCCGATGAGCCTGGTGCCGATGGCGGCGCTGGGGCAGCGTTATGGCGTGTCGGTGCGCGGGATGGATAGCATCATTCGCCTGGCGTGTTTCATCCACCACACCGACTATTGGCGGCGCGGGCGCACGCTGGATAAATTGGGCATTGACCAGTTGAGTGTGGGCGAATTGACGCGATACGTAAACGAAGGCGTGATTGACTGATCAAGAGTGCTTTCTTCTTATATAGAACAGGCTTTGAATTCCGATAAAGATCAGGGTGAGTGCGCCCACACCAATGCGAGTCCACCACGAACTCAAGGTGCCATTGAATTGGAGGATGGACACGATGGTGCCGTGAATCAAGACGCCAAATAGGGTGCCAATCACATTGCCAACACCGCCCGTTAGCAATGTGCCGCCCATCACCACAGATGCAATGGAATCCAGCTCCATGCCTGTGGCAAATTGTCCATAGCCTGCGAGCAACGAAATACTGAATACAATGCCTGCTAGAGCCGAGCAAAGGCCACTGAAGGAATACACGATGATTTTTGTGCGAGCCACCGGCAACCCCATCAACAAGGCCGACTGTTCATTATTGCCAATCGCATAGATCGTACGACCAAAGGTAGTAAAGTTTGTCAGGTAAAAGGCTACCAATAGCATCAACGGGGCAACGAGGGTGGGAATATAGACATACACATTGGAAAGAAATGGAATGTGGATTGCTGTTAAGGCCAGAAGCTTGTAGAAACTATTGGTGATGGTAACAGATTCCAGGTTGATGATGTAAGCCATACCGCGCGCGAAAAAGAGGCCCATCAGGGTTGCGATGAAAGGTTGCACTTTGAGGAATTGAATAATGCAGCCCAAAACAAACCCGAACACGATGCCCATGAATACCATCAAAGGGATCACCACGGCAGCGCTTACGCCATTCTTGAGCAGTGCGGCCGAGGCGGCAGTGGTCAGGGCAATCACCCCACCCACAGAAAGATCAATCCCTCCGGTAAGGATTACTAGCGTCATTCCAATGGAAACAAGCAACAGGCTGGCCTCGTTAATGAACAGGTTGAAAAATACCTGTGGTTTTTGCATGGCGGGATACATCCGGCCTCCGATAAAGTAGGCCAGGACGAATATCGTCATGGTGGTCAGCAGGGGGGCATAATTTAGCAGGAAGGGTTTAATTCGTTGTGCCATGTTGGGTGCCTCTCCGCTCGAAAAATCTATTCATAAATCGACGAGTGTAATCAGAATAAAGGAGGATCACGACCATGACCAGCACCGCTTTGGCAGCCAACAGTTCATTTGCTGGCACCCCCAGGGTATACACCGTTAGGGTAAAGGTCCAAATGACGATCGCGCCAACGATACTGGCGAACAAGGAAAACCGCCCGCCGCTCATTAACGTTCCTCCCATTACTACAGACAAGATTGCATCCAGTTCATAGTTCAGGCCGATATTGTTGGCATCTTCGCTGTGGACGTAGGAACTGAGGATCAAACCTGCGATGGCGCCACAAAAGCCGCAAAAGGTATAAGCCAGCAGTTTCACATTTTGCTCGTTGATGCCGCTGTAATAGGATGATTTTGAATTGATGCCAACCGATTCGACGAACAAGCCGATCGAGGTCTTGCGCACGCCCACCCAGGCCAATATGAAAACCGCGGCCACGATATAAATTGAAACGGGAAGTCCCAAGATGTACCCGTTTCCAAACCAGAAATAGGGAGTGTAATAAATGGTCATGATTTGCCCATTCGTGATGAGTTGGGCAATCCCGCGGCCGGCCACCATCAGGATGAGGGTGGCAACCATAGGTTGAATCCTGGCTCGTGAAACCAAAAGCCCATTCCAAAGACCACATAGGGTACCGGCTGCCAGATCAGCCAAAACGATGATCGGCAAAGGAGTATTCGTGGCATCCCTGGCCGTAATGGCGTTACTGATCAACTGATTGCCCAGAGACGGATTAATCAGCACCGCGCCCATGGCTCCCGAAATAGCAATCACTGCGCCCACTGAAAGATCAACCCCGCCGGTCGCAATCACCATCGTCATTCCCATCGCCACCAGCATCAAGGGCGCGCCATTGTTAATAACGTCAACGAGATTTCCGTATAAATGACCATCTTGAATGCCAATTTTAAAGAATCCAGGAGCATAAAATGCGTCAAAAATCAAAATCAACGCCAGCGCGGCGAGAGGCAAGAACAATGGATTCTCGCGGATGCGATTGAGGAAAGGATAGATCTTCATAAACTCCCTGCCATGGCTTGCATAATGGTCTGATCATTCACTTTGCCAGAGTATTCAGCCGCCTTCTTGTGGTCGCGCAGCACGACAATGCGGTGGCTGATGCGTAATACCTCCTCCAGCTCGGAAGAAATGAATACGATTGACTTGCCTTGCTCGGCCAGGTCTAGCACCAGTTTTTGAATTTCCGCCTTGGCGCCTACATCAATTCCACGCGTGGGCTCATCCAGAATTAGAACCTGTGGGTTTGTGGCAAGCCAGCGTGCCAGGATGACTTTTTGCTGGTTCCCGCCGCTCAAATTCTTGACCAATTGATCCGGGGAGGGCGTGGCAATCCCCAAAAGCTGGATAAAGTTTTGGGCAATTTCATATTGTTTCCGAGTGTTCAAGAATTTGAACCATCCATATCGAGCCTGCAAAGCCAGGATGATGTTTTCGCGGATCGTCAAATCTCCAAGAACTCCCTCTGCTTTACGGTCTTCTGGGCACAGGGCAATCCCATTTCTAAGAGATTCTATAGGAGAAAATCGTTCAATCTTTCTACCATTCATCATGAGCGAACCTGTATCAGGAGCATCTATACCAAAGAGCAGGTTCGCCGTTTCAGTGCGGCCAGAACCCAACAAACCAGCGATCCCAAGCACCTCGCTGTTCCGTAACTCTAAATCAATTGGTTCGAGAGATCCTTTGAGGCCCAGTCCTTTTGCTTCGAGCAGGCACTCTGCGCTTTCTTTTTGTTCGTGCTTGACTTTGGATTTTGACATCTCGTCCAACTCGGTTATGCTGCGTCCCAACATTTTGGCAACCAGTTCTATGCGCGGTAGAGAAGATGTCTCATAGGTGCCCACCAGTTTACCATTGCGGAGCACCGTGATCCGGTCGGCAATTCGGTAAACCTGATCCAGGAAATGAGTAATAAAGATAATACCCAGGCCTTTGCCTTTTAATTTCCGCACCACCTCAAAGAGCAGGTTGGTTTCATTGACATCTAGGCTGGATGTGGGTTCATCGAGGATCAGGATTTTAGCATCAGTGATTTCAAGCGAACGCGCAATGGCCACCATTTGTTGGATGGCTAGTGAATAATTCCCTAGCGGTTGGGCCACGTCAATATCAATATCCAGCCTTTTCATCGCATGACTGGCTAATAGATTCATCCCTTTCCAATCAATACTGCCGAAACGGTGAGGCTCATGACCCAGCATAATATTTTCAGCGACGGAAATATTGGTGCACAGGTTCACTTCTTGATAAACCGTGCTAATGCCAATCTCCTGAGAATGCTGAGGAGATCGCACTTGAACGAGTTTACCCTCCAACTCAATTGAACCTATGTCAGGATGTTCTACTCCGGTCAGCACTTTGATTAGAGTGGATTTTCCAGCCCCATTCTCACCCATCAAGCCGTGAACTTCTCCCTTCCTCAGGGAAAAATCAACATCCTCAAGCGCGGTGACGCCAGGAAAGGATTTTGTGATTCCTTTCATACTTAGAAGGTTCCGAGTCTCTGCCACAGCTACAACCTGCCTTTTTGATTAGAGTTTATCGGAAATAACGCCGCCAACGTATCCCCACACCCTGTCTGCGCCAGGCAGGCTGCACTCCCGAAGGGGCCAAGCGCAGCACAGATGCAAGCCTGCCCTGCCTGCACCTGTGGCGCAGGTACAGGTGGACGGGCAGTCCAGGGTGTACGTTGGCGGACTGGCATGGGGATGCCCGTCCTGCTATTTCCGATAAGGTCTATTTATTACGCCTGCGGCAAAGCCGCAGGTTGGGTGCATCCCCCACCGCTTGCGGCGGAAAGGGCATGGGGTTTGCGTACCCTTGATTATAACCCAAATTGGTATAACTGGTTGTGGGTCTTGAAGTGAGAAGCGGCATTGGACTCAACGCCGCTTCTCCTTACAGACCATGCCCGCGCGATTTCTGGGAAATCAGCGCGGCAAGAATGATCTAGTACTGACGACTCGGTAGTAATTCTGCGGCATTGTCGGGATAGTACACGGTTTCGTTCGTTAGGACTTCCTTGTCAATCGTTTCGCCGTTCATGAGCTTCAAAGCCATTTCATATACCTGCGGGCCAAGCAGCGGGTTGCATTCGACGTCAGCTTGGAACCAGCCATCAACCATGGCCTGGAAACCACCGCGGGTGCCATCCACAGACACGATCTTGAGATCGCCGGGTTTAACCCCCGCCGCCTTCAATGCTTCGATGGCGCCGATACCCATATCGTCATTGTGAATAAAGATACCCTGGAAATCCGTCCCTGCCTTGTATTTCTTCAGGAAGGCTTGCATGACGGGGATAGCTTCGGCGCGTGTAAAGTTGCCGGTCTGAGAGTCTAGAATCTTGATGTTGGCGTTGAGTTTATTCCGGAACCCTTTGGCTCGGCCGACCGCCGCGCCAGAGCCCGTAGTCCCAGACAGTTCAAGAACGGCGCCACCATCGGGCATCATCTTGTTGAATTCGGCGGCAGCTCGCTCGCCTTCCAATACCATATCGGACCCAATGTGGGCGGCGTACAAGGATTTGTCGGCGCTCACGCTGCGGTCCACGATGATAACAGGAATCTTGGCATTCTTGGCTTCAGTGAGGACGGCTTCCCAACCATCTTCAACCACGGGGGGCAGAGCAATCACATCCACGCCCTGCTGGATGCAGGCTCGCACGGCAGAGATCTGGTTTTCTTGCTTCTGCTGTGCATCAGAGAATACCAACTTTTTGATACCCAACTTGGCAGCGGTATCTTTGAATGAAGCCGTATTGGCGGTGCGCCAGTCGCTTTCGGCGCCGAGCTGAGGGTAGCACAATGTCATGTCTGCGTACGTTTTCTGCGCGGCGGTGGTGGGTTGTTGCGCAGGCGCGGCGGCTGGCCCGCACCCTGCCACCAAAACAAGGGTTACTAACACAACGAACAAAACTTTTGACGCTTTCATTTTTTCTCCTTCTGTGGTTTTCACTAAATTGGGTCATTTCCCAATGTGCATCTCCCCGCCAGGAGGAAATGCAATTATCTAGTTAATACCATACTCTGTAATCAAACTAGAGTCAATGGCTTTTCTTTGGGTTTGTGTAGAGATTTATATTTTTTATTCCATCTAAAGGCGCCTCCTCCTATGTGAAAGGTAGATTTCTTTTGATAATGGTTAAATCTTTTAGTACTTGCGGGTCGGCAGGATTTCTTTGGCGTTGTTGGGCAGGAAAATGTCTTCTATCGAGGGAACCCACTTGGGAACAGCTTGGCCGTTGACGACCTTGAGGGCCAACTCAAAGAATTGAGGGCCAAGCAGCGGGTTGCACTCGATGGTTGCATTCAACTTGCCGGCAATCATTGCTTCAAAGGCGCCGCGCGCAGCGTCAATTGAAACAATCTTGATATCCACGCCAGGTTTTAGCCCATACTCTTCAATGGCCTGAATCGCGCCCAGGGCCATATCGTCGTTGTGGGCGTAGAGAGCCGTAATATCTCGGCCGTGCTTTCTCAAAAAGGTTTGCATCACTTCTTTACCCTTGGCGCGGGTAAAGTCGCCGGACTCTGAATCAATGATCTTTATGCCCGGATAAATCTTTACGATCTCTCGAAAGCCCTTGTAGCGGTCATTGGCTGGTGCAGAATCTATGGTGCCCACCAGCTCTACAATATTGGCCTTGCCGTTCATCAACTTGGCCATCATGCGAGCGGCATTGCGGCCTTCTTCGACAAAGTCCGAGCCCAGGTAAGCCACATAGAGGTCTTCAGAGACGGCCGCCCGGCGGTCTACCAGGATGATGGGGATGCCAGCATCTTTGGCTTCCCTAAAGACGTCTCCCCAGCCTGTTTCCACCACCGGCGAAATACCAATCACATCTACCCTTTGGGCAATGAATGACCGGAGCGCCCTGATTTGGTTGTCTTGTTTTTGCTGCGCATCCGAAAACTTGAGCTCTATACCCAACTGCTCCGCCGTCTCTCTCACCGACGCCGTATTGGCTGTGCGCCACTCACTCTCGGCCCCAATCTGAACAAACCCAACAACCAGGTCCTCGTAGGTTTTTGCGCCTGGCTGCACGGTCGCCATAGGAGAGTATTGTTGGCAGCCTGTCACGGCGAGAATCATCGCCAACACTATAACCACCTGCCAGACCTTCATTGCGTTCTCCCCATGGGTCGAGGTCGGCTGCTTTTGATTGCATCATCTGTTCTGGCAGGAATGACCAGAGTCGCACAAGTTCCGGTGTGGTATTCACTCTTGATTGAAAGACCGTAGGGTTTGCCATAGTATAACCTGATTCGTTTGTTGACGTTGCCAATGCCGAACCCGCTTTCTAGCTTGATTTCACCAGAATCATCATTCAACTCTTCCTGAACCAGGGTCAGTTTTTCTGGAGTGAACCCAATCCCGTTATCCTCTACTTCTAGCAGAACCTCGTTTTCGTTTTTTTGTTTTGCGCGCACAGTGAGGGTGCCGCCGCTTCTCTTGTTCTTGATGCCATGATAAAGCGCGTTCTCTACAAGTGGTTGTAAGATCAACTTTAGTATTGTGTTGTCCAACACGCCTTCATCCACCGCAATCTCATAGTCCATAATATCTCGATAGCGCATCTTTTGGATGGTCAAATAGCTCCTGGTCCGTTCAATTTCTTCTCCTATCGTAATCCAATCTTTGCCTTTGCTCAGGCTGATTCTAAAGAAACTCGATAGTGCCCTGACAATCTCTATAACCTGGTCGGTCTTTTTGGATTCTGCCATCCAAATAATCGTGTCCAACGTGTTGTAAAGAAAATGCGGGTTGATTTGCGCTTGCAAGGCCCTCAGTTCGGCCTTTTTCAGGTTCTCCTGTTCCTTGATTTTAGAGTCCAAAAGTTCCCTGATTTTCCCAATCATGATATTGAAACTCATGCCCAACTCTGTAATTTCATCAACGTTGTCGCCGGTCACCAGGGCCTGCAGATCATTCTTGGTGATCGTGGTGGTCACATCGTGCAACTTTTTGATGGGGGTGTAAATACTTTTAGATAACCCCCAGGCGGCCAAAACCGAAAAGCCGACTGCGCCGAACATGAGCGCGATGGACAAGCCCTCCCAGCGCACAAGCCCTCCGCGCATTTGTTGATATTGCGTGTTCGTCCGTTGCACTTCAAACAGCGCATAATCTTGAACGACCTCCTCAACCACGCCGGAAACAAACCTAATTTCCTCTAGAACCGCCTCGTTCTCGTCCGCTGTGCTTTCTTGCTCAATCTGTTCTCCCATAAGGTCAACATAGTGTGCAAGGGTCTGCATCGTCCGGAGGATCACATCTAGTTTGACCTTTGCCCTGTGCGAGTTGGTATTTTCCATCATCCATCGCACTTTGGTGTTCACGCCATCAATGATGGCATACTGTTTGCCTTCCTTAAATTCAATCTTTCCGGCTACAATCCTCCACATTTCTGTGTCAATGTCAGGCTTGATGTTCCCGCTGATGCTGTTTGCGGTGGTGATATTCGTAATAATGGCGTCGTATTGGCGGCTATAATTCAGCACCTGCACTACCAGCAAGGCGTTGGTGGCGCCCATCAGCAAGATCACGATACAAAGCGATAGCAGGATTTTGGCCCTGATGGACAAATTGACTCCTGCCCAAAAATCAACGGTCCGCCCAATATGCTTGAGTGGGGTTTTAGCCGTTAAACTCACCGTTGAATCTAGCGATATTGGGCCTAATATTAGTGAGCCTAATATTATTGAGCCTAATTTGGTCAGAACACGCCTGCAATCAACGGCAAATGCTTTTCCAAGCATTTTTGCCTCCTTCAAGCCAACCTGGGAACACGACCTTGGCTTTTTATACGTTTACCCTACCTGGGCCTGAAATCGAAATTCTGATGGCGTCAGCCCGGTATTTTTTCTGAAAACGTAGCTAAAATAGTGCGGGTCGTTATAGCCGATTTGGTAAGAGATTTCGGCGGATCTCATCGTCGTCATGCGCAACAACTCTTTGGCCTTTTTGATTCTGATCTCGGTCAGGTATTCTTTAAAGGTTGTGCCGGTTTCCTGGCTAAACACTGCGCTGAAATGGCTGGCGCTGTGATTAACCTGGGCGGCCACCTTATTGAGGGACATGCTCAGATCCATATAATGGTGGTCAATATATTCTGTGGCTTGCCGGATCATTCTGGCATATTGGCTGCTTGCCTGGCTGTCTCTAAACGCCAGGGCGCCGACCAGAATCTTTTGGATGTGTTCTCTGATTTGTTCGGTCGTTTTAATATTTGCCAGGACCGTTTCAACCTGATCAAGCTTTGGAATGATCTGGTTGATATCTCCCCCCAACTCATTCACGAATCTCGCCGTGGTCAAGGCAACGTCCATGAAAATATAATTCTTGACGATGTGCGACTTGAGCTCTTTGCCGAACGGTCGAATAAAGGCATCAAAGAAATCGTCAAAATCCTCTTTGACCCCACACTTGAGATAATTTTCAACGGCAGATCGGTCCACTTTGAGCAATTCTGCCTTGTCCACTCTGTCATTGTCGCCAGGCTTGTTTGAGGTGCTATCATTTTGCGCGCTTAGCAATGCCTCAATAAACGATTGGGGAATATCGGCGATCCGTTTTTTAGGATTACCGACTCCAATGGTCAATTGATAGTTCGTCTTTTTTACCGCTCGCTGGATCAATTCCAGGAAAAGGTCTCTTTCCTCTTCCAGATATTCAGGCGTGTTCCCCTTTATGATCAGCACAAGCTCTTCCAGATCCTTTTTCAGTATAAAGATGTCTGGGTTATTTTCTGCAGGATTTGATATCATTTGTTGAGCTTGCTGGTATCCAGCATAGTCGAACTGTTCAGAGGGGTTGCAATGCCCAATTTTGATTACGACGACCAGGTAGCATCTGGCAACGAGGTCCAGGCCCACAAGTTGACCTTTCTCAATAGCCTCTGCCGAAGAAATGGCCCCCGTCGCCAACTTGAGCAAGAGTCTTTCTCTGAGAGTAGCCCGGTTCTCTTCCACTTGATCTCGTAATTTGCGCAAGTTGTCTTGTTCTTTCTTTTCCTGCTCAAGTTGTGCGGCAGTTTTTTGTAGCACGTGATGCAAGTCTTGCACGGTGATGGGTTTCAAGAGATACTCTGTAACTCCCAGCTTGATCGCTTCCCGGGCATACTCAAACTCGTCATGCCCGCTGAGGATGATAATTTTTACCCAAGGCATACGCTCGCGGACGATCTTGCAAAGCTGCAAGCCGTCCATAAACGGCATTTTGATATCCGTGATCAAAACATCAGGCCGGGCCGTTTGCAAGAGCGGCAGGGCTGCCTCGCCGTCGGTTGCTTCGCCGCAAAATTCAAAGCCGTTGGCCTTCCAGTCAACATTGTCTCGAATGCCCTCGCGAGTCACAATCTCATCCTCGACAAAGAAAACTTTGTGCAGCATATCGCCTCCTTTCAGTTCACAAGAACGGCTTTTTTTTCTCGGTGAACGCCCGGCGCCTAGTGTTTCTCCTGGCCGTAAATGTGCGTATAGCGATGATGCAACCTGGCTACATCTTCCGGCGGAATCTCGTCGGGCCGACCGAGCTGCAATGCAATCCACACTGTCTGGGCCACATTCTCCACCATCACAGCTGCCTTGACGGCAGCCTCGGCCGTTTGGCCAACCGTAAACACACCGTGATTTTTAAGCAGCACCGCAGGCGAGCTGCCGATGGATTCCACAACGACGTGGCCAATTTGCTCGCCGCCAATCAGCGCAAAGCCGCCGCACGGGATAGGCCCGCCGAATTCATCGGCTATTGCCGTAAGATAGGCCGGGATAGGCCGGCCCAATGCGGCAAAAGCAGTGGCATACGGCGAGTGGGTATGAACTACGCCGTTCACATCTGGGCGATGACGGTAAATATACAGGTGGCTGGCTGTGTCTGACGAAAATTTCAGATTGCCTTCCATCATCTTACCGTCCAAGTCCACCACAACGAGATGTTCCGGGCATAGATCCTCATATTTGACACCTGATGGCTTGATGACCACATAGCCTGTATCTGGATCGCGCCCGCTCACATTGCCGCCGGTCCAAACCACCAGGCCATTCTTTACCAGTTCCAGGTGCAGTTGCCACACCTGTTCACGTAGCTTTTCAAGCATGGTTGTCCCTCTCAATCTTCCGTCCAACCCCCAAAGGGTCTAGGGGACTGGGCCTATTGGCGTGTTTCTGCTTTGATTTGCTTGAGGCGCTTCATCACGTCGTTCGCGCCACGACCAAAGTAATCATACAGCGCGACATAGTCGGCGTATAGTTTTTCATAGACTTGCTGATTAGCCGGAATCGGCTTGAACGTTTCCTTCTTGAGCCGGGCCATCTTTTGCGCCGCGTCAAAGATGGAATCATAGCCGCCTGCCTTTTTGCCTGCCGCGACTGCGCCGTGCATCGCCGAACCCAGAGCAGGCGCTTGTTGAGAGTCTGTGATCTTGATCTCGCGCCCGGTCACGTCGGCGTAAATTTGCATGAGCAACTTGTTCTTTTCAGGCAGGCCGCCGCACGCCACCAGCTCATTCACCGGCACGCCGTTCATGTCGAACGCCTCGACGATGATGCGCGTCCCAAACGCCGTCGCTTCGATGAGCGCGCGGTAAATTTCGGGCGCTTTGGTCGCCAGCGTTGCGCCGAGCAACAGCCCGGTCAAATCCACATCTACCAGCACCGAACGATTGCCATTCCACCAATCCAGCGCCAAAAGCCCAGACTCGCCTGGCTTGAGTTCGGCGGCTTGCTGCTCAAGCGCCTTGTGCAGATCCACCTTGCGCTTCTTGGCGGCGGCGTGATATTCGGGCGGCACGGCGTTATCCACGAACCACGCAAAAATATCGCCTACGCCCGATTGCCCTGCTTCGTAGCCAAAAAAGCCGGGGATGATGCCGTCTTCCACATAACCGCACATGCCCGGGACGGTGTGTTCTTCTGTGCCCAGCACCATGTGGCAGATGCTCGTGCCCATAATCATGACCATGCGGGCTGGCTCAATAACCGTTGCCGCAGGCACCGAGACGTGCGCGTCTACGTTCGCAACGGCCACCGCCGTGCCGGGCCTCAGGCCCGTCCATTTGGCGGCCTGCGGCGTGAGGCCGCCCGCGCGCCCGCCAAGCGGCGACATTGTCCGCGACAGCTTTTCATCAACCACATGCTCCAGGCGTGGGTCGAGCGTGGCAAAGTAGGCCTCGGGCGGAAAGCCGTCGCGCTTGTGCCACATTGCCTTGTAGCCCGCCGTGCATGCGTTGCGCGTCTCCACGCCCGTCAGTTGCCAGATGACCCAATCGGCGGCTTCGATCAGCCGATCGGCAGCGGCGTAAATCTCGGGCGCTTTATCGAGGATTTGCAATGTCTTGGAAAAAAACCATTCGGATGAGATCTTGCCGCCGTAGCGAGCCAGCCAGTCCTGGTTCATCCGCCGCGCGGTCGCATTGATCTTGTCCGCTTCAGGCTGGGCGGCATGATGCTTCCATAACTTGACCCAGGCGTGTGGATTGCGCCGATATTCCGGCAATCTACATAGCGGTGTGCCATCGGCTTGCACCGGCAGCATGGTGCAAGCTGTAAAGTCAGCGCCGATGCCAATCACATCCGCCGGGTCAATGCCGGTCTGATCCAGGACCGCCGGGATGGTGTGCTTGAACGCGCGAATATAGTCATCGGGATCTTGCAGCGCCCAATCTGGTTCCAGGCGCACCTTGCTTCCCGGTAGCGTTTTGTCAATCACACCGTTCCGGTACGGATAGACAGCAGTTGCAAGCTCCTTGCCCGTGACAATATTGACCAGCACCGCTCGCCCAGACTCGGTGCCGAAATCTACCCCAATAGCATATTTGTGTTTGCCCAAGCCAACCTCCTATTCACAGATTTGGATTTATTGGTGTCAACTAGAGAATTTGTGTTCACGGTTCGATGATGGTTTTAAGCCCTTCACGTCTTTGCGCGATGGAAAAGGCCTCGGCACATTCTGTCAACGGAAAGCGGTGTGTCACCAGTGATTGCACGTCTACCCCCCCCCGCTCCACCAGGCGAATGGCGCGTGGAAAAGTGTGCTTCATCCGTCGCACCAACTTGATCGTTAGTCCCTTGCGTCGGGCAGTTGAAGCGTTAAAAGTTGTCCGATCGTTCGCCGGAATGCCGATCAGAATGACTTTGCCTCCTGGCTTGACCGCGGCGATGGCAGCCTCCACAGCCTCGTTCTCCCCTGCGGCCTCAAACGCTACATCAACGCCTCGGTGGCCTGTTGTTGCCCAGATCTCAGCACCCTCTTGGCCGCCAGCGGCCTCGAATACATTTGTCGCCCCAAGTGCCTGGGCGGCTTGTAGACGATGAGGGGCACTCGGCTTATCGGTGGCGATCAGATGGATTGCCCCAGCTAGCCGGGCAACTTGTAGCACCAGCAACCCTATCGGCCCGCAGCCAAATATCCCCACAGTCATTCCAGGTTTCAAGTGGGCCAGGTCAACCGCGTGGAGAGCCACGCCAAGCGCTTCGAGCATCGCTCCGTCGGCATCCGTCAAAGAGTCGGGTAGGGGGTAGAGACAAGAGGCTGGCCAGGCCATAACCTCTCGCAATGCCCCGTCCTCAGTGCCGTGCCCGGCAAAACGCACGTTTGGGCAAAGGTTCACATGCCCTTCATGGCACAATTCGCACCCACCGCATGGGATGGCCGGGTCAACCGCGACCCGCTGCCCGCGTTGCGAGCCGCTTTCAATCACCCCGGCGAACTCGTGACCGAGCACGAGGGGCCTCACAAGTTGTGCGTCACCGATGCCTGCTTTGGAAAACCAATGCAGGTCGGAACCGCATATGCCGACAGCAGTTACATGCAGGAGCACTTGACCCGGCCCCGGCAAAGGCAGCGGCTCATTGTGTAAGCGCAAGTCTCCTGCGCCGTGCAAGCGAGCTAGATTCATCTTTGGCTCGTATGGATTACCCTTGATGGTAATACACATCCCAGCCCATGTATTTGCGCAACGCTTCGTCAATCGCGGCGGCCACCTGGGCAAGATTGATGGCAACGTGATGCTCAAAGCCATTGTTGCAAATGTGAGCCAACAGCTTTTGCAAATTGGACACCTGGATCACGCCATAGCCTCCGAATGTCTTGAGTGGGTCGTTCGTCAGTTGGCCCTCGCCCAGGTAAGCCAGTATCTTGCCGTTCAAATCATCGGTTGCAACACGACAAAAAGTGAATGGAGCAGCCTTGACGCGGCCCACAACCGTGCCGTAGGTATTTTCTTTGCCCACTGTCCCTGCAATGATGGCCTGATAGTCCATATGTGGCACATCCTCAACCGTGGCGCTCTCGCCCACAAAAATGTTCTTGGGCAGATTCGAGCAGTGGAATACAACACCCTTGTCCGGGTCGTCGCCATAATTGTTGTTCCAGTCCACAATCGCGCTTGGCTTGCCAGAGGCCAGCACCAGGGCATACATTCCAACCAGGCCCGCAATGTCCGTCTCGCATGCTGAGGGCATGAGCGAGTTGCTCATCATGCTCATCAGTGTGCAGGGTACCACACCATAATAGGTCTCCATGGAGGTCCAGCATTGAATCGCGCTGGCTTGTAGCCTGTTATCAGCCATCCACCGATCAATCACTGTGCCGAGCTTGGCCATTCGCAGCAGCGACTCGGATGGCGTGCCGCCGGCCGGCACATAGGCTTGTATCTGCTCTAACTTGGCCTTGATCTCCGGGTCATTTGCCTGGAGGCGGGCTGCCTGGCCAAACACCTCGGAAAGATCAATCGTTTCGACGGTGATGCCCGCGCGCTCGAGCAGCTTTTCACTAAAGCGTACTGTGTTAAAGGCAGCCGGGCGCGCGCCGATGGCCCCAACGCGCGCGCTTTTCAACCCACGCACCACGCGGCATGTCTGCGCAAAACGGCTCAGGTCAGCGCGAAAGCTCGCGCTCTCGGGGTCAACCGTGTGCAAGCTGGTGAGGGTGAACTTTATTCCGTACTGCTTCAAATTATTGCACGCCGACATCTTGCCGCAGAACGAGTCGCGCCGGTGAACAATAGTCATCATGGTCGCGTCATCTGGAAAAGCCTGCACCAATACCGGCACATCCAACCCTGACCATCGCAGGGTATTGGCGATGGCGCGCTCATCGCCAAAGTTGGGCAGCGTGACCAGCACGCCGTCAATCTCATCGCGATGCTGCTTGAACAAGTCGGCGCATTTTTGCGCATCGCTCAGGCTTTCGACGCTGCCAAACTTGGAAGCCTCTAGTGGCAAAATGATGGCCTCAATGCCTTCTTCGGCCAAGACCTTCAAGATGGTCTTGCGGCCTGAATCGCACAAATGATCCGGGAAAAAACCCCGATTGCCCACAATGACGCCTAACGTTGGTTTGTTCATTAGATGACCTCCATCAAAATTATTTGGCTCTCCCGGCTCTGACGGGAAAAACCACTCCTAGCTACTTTTCCCCCTCTACCCCGATGACGAATGTTCTGCTATCGAGCTTGCGCGAATCACCAATTCTGGCGCGATCAGCTTGGCCGCAAATTCAACTTTGTCTTTGTTCTGCTGTTGGCTCTGGATGATTTTCTGTAATTCTTGGACAGCAACAGAGCCGGTATCTGTAAGGTGTTGATAAACCGTCGTCAACGGCGGGTAGAAAAAACCCGATTCGGGGATATTGTCAAAACCCACAACGGCTAAATCGCGAGGAACTTGGCGCCCCAACTTTTGCGCCGCACCCAAAACGCCCAAAGCCATCTGATCATTAGAGACAAATACTGCATCAAGATCAGGTTGCCGTGACAGCAACTCGCAAAGGCCTCGCTCACCACTGGCCGCTGACCAATCCCCTTCGGCCACGAGTGTGGATGAGATGGGCCGGCCGGCCTTGAGTAGAGTCTCCTTCCAACCTTCGCGGCGTTCGCGGGCCTCCCACCAATCTAGGGGGCCAGTGATCAGTCCGATCGTTTTTCGCCCTTGGTCAATCAGATGTTGTGTGGCTAAAACAGCCCCCAAGCGATTGTCAACCGTTACCACAGATAATCCTGACCGGGGCTCCATGCTTAGAAAAATGATCGGCGGCAGATTTTCTAGCCGGGTGGGGTCAATCCAAGTGCGGTTGTCGCCGATTTCTGGGATAGCCCAGATGATTCCATCCACCTGACGCGCAATCAGGGTAGCTAGCACAGAGTCCACATCGCTGTTGCTAGGCTGACTCATCAGGCTGAGCAACAACGAGTAACCTAGCTCGTCAGCCGCATGCTCGATGCCGGCCACAGTGCGTGAAGGCCCAAAGTATTCAAGCCCAAAAGCAACGGCTGCCAGGGTGTGGCTGCGCCGACTGACCAAACTGCGCGCAAGAATATTGGGGTGATAGCCGAGCCGTTCAATAGCTGCCTGGACACGCTGTCGGGTAGTCTCGCTGATCTCACCCTGATTATTGACAACGCGAGATACGGTCTTGGTAGAAACATTGGCTAACTTGGCAACATCACGGAGTGTAGCAGACATTGGGTTACCTCATTGGTGGCGTGATACCCTGCATCTTGACATAAAAGGGTCATTTTCATCACGGCAGCGTTATCGTCAGCGATGACGACAACGCTGACATTACAATACAATAAAATTCTCTATTTGTCAATAGGCTTTTTTCGCTAAATATATGTCAATTGGGGGGCAAACCTAACCTCCTTCCCGTGTTGGGGAGAGGTTAGGAAGGGGCGAAACCCATAAGGTTGCTTTTGAGCGTTTTAATATTCATCCCACTGGCTCATCATCGGATGCAAATTCGGAATACCCCAATAATGGACCGGGTTTTCACTGGCTAGGATCACACGCGTGGTACGGTTTCCACATGGTTGATTTTGCCATGCTGCCTTGTGCTTGGTGGATTTGGCCATATAGGGAAAAGGCAGACGAGGAGGTTTAGCTGGCTAAAAGTGTTGGCAGGTTAGTCTCTTTGGAATGACAGAGACAAGTTGAACTTGACGAAGCAAAGAAGGTATGGTATAGTTTGCGCGCCCTGAAAGGGGCAATTGGGGGTGTGGTGTAGAGGCCTAACACGCTGCCCTGTCAAGGCAGAGACCGCGGGTCCGAATCCCGTCATCCCCGCAGCTACAATACAAGTCCCCCACAAAGCGGGACATAAGGGGAAAAAGCGCCGGTGTTGGTTGAACGGCCACCAAGGCGTTGCCCCGCACGAAGACTGCTGAGAGCATCAATCTCAGCAGTTTCTTTTTTTCAATTGGTAAAGCGCGTGCCCAAGATTGGGCCAGGTTACGGACAATCTCACCTGCTGTCATTGTAGCATCGAATTTTCTATTTGTCAAGTCCCAATTTTTCAACGAGTCAACAGCTTGTTTTTCGGCCTCAAACTCCTCGCGCCCAATGTCTCCCCGCAGAAACAACTCTTTGACCCGTGCCCATCTTTGTTGCACTAGCAGAGTATGATTCTGAGCCTCTTCTGCTCCCAGCCACTGTCTTGCATTGGTCTGCCAATCATCCGGCAATCTGACCTGGTTGAGATAATCAGCCACTTGATCTTCAATCTCGTCAGCGCGAACCGAGAGCTGGTCACACTGGCCGCGATGCTCGATGCGGGTGACATCCTGGTAATAGCGGCGGGCATGGGAGGAAAAAGCGCGCATGGGCAAGCCGCACGACGCACAGCGAATGAGGCCAGAGAGGGGATAGATTTCGGCCGGCTTGCTGTATTGGAAACGTGGAGAGCAACCAAAGTCCTGGCGCAGCTCTTGAGCCTTATCAAACGTGGCTTGATCAATGAGGGGAGGCTGCTTGCCTTGAAAGGTTTCAGTGATATTGGTGCGCCGCCTGCGCTTGCCTTGCTCATCAAAGCTGCGATAGACTATCTGGCCTACATAGAACCTACGCTGCAACAATTCGCGCACGGCATCTTTGGTGAGGGGGCCAGGTGGGTAGCGATTAGGAATGCCCTTGGTGCGGAAATGAACCGACGAGCCATCTGCCAGCAAAAAAGGCTGAGCATTGAGCTTGTCGGTGATTTGTCCATCAGAGAACTTGCCGGTGATGTACCACTCAAAGGCCAACCTCACGGCTTTACTTTCGATGGGATGTGGAATGAGGAGCTTGCCATCGCCCAGGTTGGGCTGGCCAAAGTTGGGGCAATAGTTGTGGCCCTCTGGGCCGCCGCCGTTAGGATCAGTGCATTGCGAACACAGCCCTTTGCAATAGCCAAAGGGCACATTGCCGTTCCACAAACCATCGCGAGCGCGTTGCTTTTTGCCTTTGCGGGTTTCCTGGCGCAAGTTGTCAATATAGATTTCAGCCAACATACCCAAGACAGTGAGCATCAACTTGCCCCAGGGGGTGGTGAGATCGAGATGCTCTTGCACTGAGACAAAGGCGACATTGGCCGAGTTGAGCTGTTCGAGCGCAGTGAGCAAGCTGCCCAGGTGACGAGAGAAGCGGTCAATCTTGTCAACGATGACGACATTGAAACGCCCTGCGCGCGCATCAGCCAGCAGATGCTCAAAGCCGGGACGCTTGGAACCTTGCTTGGCCGAAATGCCCGCATCGGTGTATACTTCAACCAGCCGCCAACCGTGAGCGTTGACATAGGCCTGGATATGGGCAGCCTGGGCATCCAGGCTATGGCCTTTGAGCTGCTCGCCCATCGAAACACGGGTGTAGCCGGCGGCGAGAAGGACTTGATCTGGCATAATAACCTCCTGTGCAAAAAGTGTGTTGTCACTGTACACAAAAGCAGGAGGGCTGTCAATACTGATTGGGGGATAAAATGGCACCTCGAAAACGCAAGTACCTTGTTGAGTATGACCCAAAGCCGTTCAACACGCGGATCAATGAACTGCTAGAACAGCACAATGAGAGCTATCGGCAGGCCTCGCTGCGGTCGGGATTAGACCACCAGGCGGTGCGGCGTTATGTGGTTGACTTGCGGCGGCCGGATCGCCAATCGTGCCTGGCATTGGCCGATCACTTTGGCCTCAATCCGAACGAGCTGCTCGAGCTGGCAGGCTACAAGCCGCTCAAGTTTTTCCAAATCGAGACAGCCAGTGCCGAGGCCTTGCCAACCGAGGCAGTGGATGTGGCGATGGCAATTGCCAAGATTCCAGACCCTGGCACGCGCAAGACAGTGGCGCAGGCGATAATGACGTTGCTTCAAAAATATTTTGAATGATAGCGGCGTGGTGGGGGTTGACTTGCTGTCGTCACAGCAGGCGTAAGCGAGGACGATAGAGCTTCCTGAGGGGGCCAGAAGAGCACAAGCCAAAGCTCCCATGATCTGGTTTGCAGCCAGCAGGTTGGATTGCATAGACAA
This sequence comes from Thermoflexales bacterium, assembly GCA_041740315.1. Lineage (GTDB taxonomy): Bacteria > Chloroflexota > Anaerolineae > Fen-1058 > Fen-1058 > JBGSMF01. Next base: position 25,600 of record JBGSMF010000514.1, on the reverse strand, counting down.
GCCCCTTTGATAAAATGGAAAGACATTATTGTGGTTTGGCATGGGTTTTTGTCAAGAATTTGTGGCTAGTTTGGCTTGGCAGAATTATCCGATTTCCCCAGGTGTGGTATCCCCTACCATGTTCCACTGCAAAGGTGACTATGTCCAGCGCACGCCGATCAATAGAAAGTAGTGCGTATCACCGGCTGAAAGAGTTCTTTGCGATGCGCGCAAATCGCATCTATAACGCAGTGGGTGCAGTCAGGCTCAGTCATCTCTGGGCAGCGATGCCGCGCGCCGAAGAAGAACCAGTCTACCATGCCCATCGTCTGCTCTGACAGATCCCGCACCTGTTGAATTGCTCTATATGCTGTAGAGCGGATTGCCCACTCATCTTCTGTCGCAAGCTCGTCATGTTCGATTACTTGCTGATGGAGCTTTGCATCTCGGATGTCAATCAAGCCAATCCGCAAGCAAGATCTCATCAAGTGATAGTCAATCGCAGGCGGCTCGGGCTCGCCTTGTGCAGGGCGCAGAAATCGCTCAGGACGTTGCTCGAGGATCAGAGCCAACAGCACAGCCTTCTTCCGCAGCGGGTCCTCCTTGTACCCGCCAATGTGGGTGAGAATGTCGAGAAGTGCAGAACGTGGCTGATTGGATTGGTTGGCGACTAGCATCATCGCCGCTGGTGTCCATCCAATCACTTGCATATCAAACCCGTAGGCACGCGCTGCCTGCAGGTGCAGTTCAAGTGCAGGCAGTGGGTTCGTTCCATTATCCGATCGAAAGGCATCAGCCATTTCAGTTTCAGTCATCACTGCTTGTCGAGTTGGCAAAAAGAAATCGGGATCGCGGTCAAGTTGACGACGGTAGGCGCACCAAAGGTACTTGGAGCCTTTCAGAAGGTGACCCTCAATCAACGCAACTAGCGGTTGGTAGTAACGCCCATCATGCATCTCCCAGAAACCAAACTGTTGGAGTGCCGCGGCGAAGAAAAAATTGAGTGCCGATAGGTGTCCTGCCGGCGGATAAAAATCGCCTGTAAAGTCGAATGGCCGCACATGGGGCAGATGAGCTAGTAACCTTGCCATGCGCTGAATCTGATCTGGAACCAATCGGCACCGATCATCTACCGACGCAATGGGAACCGGTTGACGGAGCGTCAACTGTTCCATGCCGATTGTGGCAGCTGTCTTGGCTGCTAGTGCGACCCCGGCATGGGCTGCCATCACTGGGTGCTCACCACGTGCGAACTCGGCTAGACCAGGAGCAAGGGTGGTTTCTTTGCCAAAATGCAGTACATCCATGGGTGCGCCGCCGACAATCAGTGCATCGAGAGGAGATGTGGACATAATACTCGCTTCCCCTAACAGTTTTCAACTCACTCGGCAAATTACTCAGGTCAGTCAACACGGATATAGACGATGTTGGTGTAGTGGATAGGTCTCATTTACCCCAGGCATGCATTTGTGCCTACATTCATTGGATGAACATGAGAGCGTAGTGCAAGCATAAAAGAATGTGCATGTTATGTCTGATTATCAGAACACATAATGGCTCATTAACTGGGCATTATCGAGTGCATAGGGATTTCCGGTTTGGGCAATTTTTAGCCTTAGCGTTTATTTTGTTATCTGACACTTTTGACCTTTTCAGGTTGTCGAACAAGCGTGATTTTGCCAGTTTTGCCCACCCTAATGTCAGATTTCAAAATAGCAATTTTGGCTCAAAATCGCTCTATTCGGAAATGTCTAATGCAGTAAATTGTTGAGCCGCCCTTTCACACCCTACTTTCCCGCCAAATATTCCACGGCAACCACCCCGATAATGGTTGCCCATAAGATCGCTGTGAAAATGAGGGCCACCCACTGCACAACTGTTGACCATCTACGCCAATTGTCCAACGACGACACAATCCGCATTGAATTGGCTTTCCCTAGATCGGCGACTGCTTCTATGCTAGTGTTCCATTTCTGCAACGACAGAAGAGCCCAAATACGATATCCCAAGCCGACGCAGAACACAATTATAAGGGCCACGGGCGCAATAAACTTCACTACAGGCATGAATTTGAACCATGGCTGGGCTACTGCTGCTACAAACGAGAACACCGTGCTACCGGCGAACACGATAATCCAAGACCAGAATGCCATAGCAGTAGTCATTCTAAGTCGACCAACAACATATCGGCTGGGATATTCTGCCGGTCTTGGATTCTTGCCCGGCGCCCATTTCTTTACTTGGTCATACTCATTGATCCAACTTGCGTCTCGGATGATTATGTATGCGACTCCAAAGCAAAACACTATTGCCATAGTTCCGGTCAGTGTCAATAGCCGCGCGCCCACTTGGCCAGTATGCGTCAGTATTACGACGAGGCAACTTCCCAGCGTGAACAGAAGAGTGAGGAATAGTGCATGAAGATGAATTTCGTAGGACTGATGATAAAGAAATGTCGGCTCTGCGTATTGTCGCGGAAACAACACCCCCATATCTTCTGGTAGCAGAATCTCTCTTTCAATGTTTTTCACAAACAGCAAATTCCTCGACATCCAAAAATTCGCATCAAGAACAATTAATATACCCCAAATCACAACAACGAGCAGTGTCAGAAGGACTAGCAAACTGTTAGTTGCCGTGATGGAAGCGCCCGTTTGAGTGGCTTGGACGAACCCTGCGACCAGTAAAATCGCGCTGGCGAAGAATGAAATAAATCGCCATACCGCATCATCTTTTTGTCGAATTTGCGTCCAAAGTCCTATCCGCCACTGGATAAGATAGTCGTCGCGGCCAGCCTGCTCAGTCATAGCGCATCTCCTTTAGCAGCGCGTGCATTACAATTTGTATTCCCAAATATTGAGTTTGCGCTTCTTGCCTTGCTCTTGTCCAACCAGCTGAAAGCCGTATTTCTGGTGAAAGCCGTTTGACGGCAAGTCTACTGGGCATTTCAGCACAAGCTTTTCCCGACCCAATGCCCGTGCTTCCTGTACAACGGAGTCAACAAGCAACTTACCCAAGCCCAACCCGCGCCACTTCAACAATATAGATTTGTGGTAGAGCGTTGTTTGCCGATCCCGCTTTCGGTGATAGTAGTGCTGAAACCCAACGACGAATCCATTCACCACAATCACCATTATACAACCTTCCCTAATCGCTGCCAAGATAGTCAATCTCGTCATAAACCCCAACGAGTCGCGCTCAGCATCGGCTATGACCTTGATCGCTGCTACATCGGATTCGGTTGCTTTCCTGGTTGTGATCATGCTAGCCTACAAGTGCAGTTTCAGTGGGTGCATGGACGCATTGCTCACCTAATGAACCCCATAAATGATTTTTCCAACCCGAAAATGGGCATTTTTGCGTCATTTGAATCTCGCAATTGTTACTGTTCGGATGCAGCATCACCGGCCGCCAACTCCTGCATATAGTGGTCAATTTTTGCTCTACCCCTATATACAGGTTTAAAAGCTGTGCGCAATTCAAATGACGCAAGTTCAGGGCTAAAAATCATATATGAACCCGCTCAACAATCGCTCCGAGTCGTGCCCACATTCTCATGATGCCCTGACAACTCTTGCGAAAAGCGCCATATTTCCCGATACCTTTGCGCTCGGCGTCGCACCATTTCGTTCCGTCCCAATAGGAACCAAAGTCACTCGCTTTACTGTGGCTATTAGTATCGACGCTGGTCACGACGATGTTTGTTTGCTGATAATGCTTCCAATAATCCCGCTGTTGCCTAGGAGTTCCTCCGAGCAAATGCACTGTTCTGTATGTCAATTCAGACATATTTGGTACAAACCCAGCATATGATGTTGGAATACTCACCCCAATAATGTACTGCTTCGGAATATACCCTATGACATCTGGCACTTTTGGTACGACTATAATGTGTTCACAATACTGTGCGAGCTCTTGCGCCAACTCAAGAGTAATATCCAATTGTCTGACCCGTGTTATGTCCGGGACCACAGCATACTTGGGCCTGTGCTCCTTTACCAGCTTGACGTGGCGATCCCAATCGTAGTTCTTCCAGTTGATGTCAATAAGTCCATCACAACGGAGCTTGCGGCGTATATCATCGCTCCTGCCTCCGTATAAGAATCCCTCTTCTATGGCAATTGTTGCAAGCCTCGTATTCCCAGCGGCACAATAGATCACATCCATTCTTGAGGTCTCCCCTGTGAGTATTGCTCATCTTCTAGGCTGTCTATCTCAAATAGTTGTAACGCAGTTTACCTGCACACAACGGCCAACAATCTCTTGTCCAGCCACTTGGTGTATGATGTGGCATCAATGGCCTCGGAATCCATCATCTGAATATGCACAACCGCAGCGCATCTAGCAAAAACTAGGTCAACAGTCTTGGTAGTCGTCCCACTTACCTCTACCTTGATGGCACCAATGGTTGCTCTATCCTCGATGTCTGAAATGGTTTTCTTTTCAGTTGTCACATCTTTGGAGTTTAGACTAACTGCCGTTTTGGACGCTTTTTTGACCCACAGCTGCCATATATGGTGGCCTTTTGCACACAACAACCACCAGACATGGTTGTTTTCTAAATTAGTCTAAACTCCAACACATCTGATGTTTGTGCAGATTCAGCAAAGCCGTTGACTATGCCAGTGAATGTACAATCACAGTTTACGTACCCCGCGCAGCAATACCCATAGGCGACAGCTGCTTCACGACTGGCAAAGCGTATTCGATTGCCAGGCTCATCTTTGCGGCGTAGCAGCAAGTCAGATGTGGTTGGTTGTCCGGGTTGCTCGCCCTGCGATGGTGCAACTGGCACAAGTGATTGCGAAGACGGCAAGCGCGATTGTTGGTATCAGACAGAGCGCCTCGCGCACAAGTGGCCCCCTTTCTTGGGCAAGCTCCTCTGATCAAATTGCAAAGTAGACAATCCTGGCTTATGAAATGGTAAGGAAAAGGCGCGGCAAAACAGAATGGACGCACTGTCTCCTACCTTCCCTTCTATGAAAAAGCGGACATGTGCTGGAGTAAGGATAATCACCAGATCACTCGCCATCTCTGGTGGGCTGGCTTGGCTTTCCCGGCGATATTTGCCCCACTGGTTCTTTCAGTGGCTTTACTCTCAACCTGATCAGCCAATAACATCAGCGCAAGGTTAGCGACAAACTCGTGGTCGCTCTCATCGAGTTGGCGCATTAAATCCATGATGCGCTTGATGCTATCCCCTGACACATCCTCAAGGTACTTTCGATCCCATCTATCCAGGCTGCTCTTGACGAGCGCCAGCTTGGTCTTCCGCCCTACCTCGTCTTCCAACACCCCTGATTGATCTCGGCCTGGATTTCGGTGCGTTTTTCTGCCGGCAGCTTGTTGCGCCAGACCAAGCGGATCATAGATACTGGGCTGAGCTACAGCAATCTTGTCTATGTTGTCATCGGTGGGCAAGCGATAGCTGGATATCCACATGCTGAGTAAAGGACGCCCAACATCAAGATAGTCCGCAAATTCGCCTAGTCGCTTGATTTCTTCGGTTTCGATTTGCCATTCAAAGAACTTTTGAACTGCTGCGGAACTCTACTTGCCGCCGCCACAACTATCATTGTATTCTAACTACAGAATTTTGTCCAGTAGTTTTGCAACTTTGGGTGCATTTCAGCAATGCACCACGCAGGTAGATTAGTTGGGTGCTCCATTGCCCAACCCAGGAGAAGCTGATTAGTGTAATCCCAACGGCGTTGACCCTTGAGGCGGGCGACAATCTACGTTTGATTTGCCACTCTGATTTCATCGTACCTCCTGAGTGATTGTTGTATTGCTCAAAAGGTTCTACTCGAGTAAGCAATTTCGATCGCGTAATCGTAGTGGCCGTCCCCACCACGACAACTGCAAACTCGCCCCAACGGGTTAGGCAGAATTTGTCATGTGTGATTATGCCATTGAAATTTTGTTCCGTTGGCTCAAACAGGTGCTCTAAATGGAAATGATACTGTTGGCGAACCTCATGATGCTCGAAAAGGCAGCCTGACAATTTTGCGTGATATTGTTACAAAGCGAGATGCGATGGGTAATCATGTTTGAACATCACTTTCTGGAGGCTGCCATGTCTCTACAGGTGCTCTGCATAGAAACGACGGATAAAAGAGGAGGGGTCGGCAAGGCCAGACTTGTGCTTAGCGAGGCCTGTTGGGAGCGCAGTCTGGCCAAGCCATTCCCCCGAATAATCTCATAGCGCGGCCTCCTGCCGCAACCAAAAAAGGTGGCCTGTCCATTTTGTGGCATAATGAAGGCTGTCACCTACACCCGCAGGGGGTGGGAAAAGGGGAGTTCGTGAACTCCCAACACCAACCATTATGACACAGGACAGGCCATGAACACATTTATGAGTATACATCAAGACGCCATTCTTGGCACGCTTTCAACTTTTGATCGAGTGATCTTCAAGGGTTATCTGACGGGCTTGTTTCCGAGCGGGGCCTTTAGCCGCTATCTGTCCAAACAGGGCGTCCTGCTGAAGGACTTTAGTTCGTATGTAACCGAGGCAACTCAGGCGCTCAAGGCCCACCTGCAACATTTGGCGGATGAAGCCGGGCGGCCCTTGCTTTATCTGGCCTCGCCGCCCAAGCGTGCCAAGGGCGAGACCAAAGAAGAGTGGGCGCGGGGCATGGCCGCTGAGGCGGGTGTGACGGAGGGTTTGGTGTGCATCTTGTCGGTATTGGAGACGTGTATGTCGTTTGAGGTGCGCGGCAATCCCGAGACGCACAAACTGGAAGCCGTGCGGAAGCTTCGCAAGTGTTTGCATTATTATCTGTACTATCTTGACCCCGAATTTGGCTTGCTGCATATTCGAATCCAAAGCTGGTTTCCGTTCAACGTTCAGATCTATATCAATGGCCGTGAATGGCTGGCGCGCCAGTTGGATCAACGCGGGATCGCTTACCAACGCTTCGACAACAAGCTGTTCCAGATTGCCAAGCTGGACACCGTTCAAGCCTTGTGCGACAAATTCGCCCGCCGCCGCTGGCCGCGGCTGCTCAATGCTTTTGCGCGCCGGGTCAATCCGCATCTGCCCACCTTGCGCCGGCTGGGCTTTGGCGGCTACTATTGGGTCATTGACCAAGCCGAATACGCCACCGACGTTTTCTTCCGCGATCCGGCTGATCTGGACGCTTTGTTCCCGTCATTAGTGGAATTGGTCAATGACCGCCCTGAGCGCTGACGATGTCATGCGCTTCTTGGGCCGCAAGCCGCACGGCAACTTTCAAGGCCAAGTCATCACCAACCACAAGCGGCGCAAGGAAGGCCGCCGCGTCAAGCACTGCCTCAAAACCAATTCTCTCAAAATGTACGACGTGCCAGGAATGTTCCGAGTGGAAACCACGACTAACAATCCGCGCGAGTTCCGCGTCTTGCGGGTGGTGGACACCCCGCAAGGCCGGCAGCGGCGGTGGCGCCCCATGGGCAAAGGCGTGGCTAACTTTTGGCGCTTCGCACAGGTCGGACAACAGTCAAACCTCCGTTACTTGAATTTGCTGGCGGCAGCTCAACCGAAAGGCAAAGCGATCGCTGAACTCGACCGCTTGTGTCGGCCCACCCTCAAAGAGGGTAAACGCTACGCCCGCTTCAATCCCATCACCGCTCAAGACTGTGACCTGTTCGCGGCTGTGCTCGCCGGTGAACACGCTCTGACCGGTTTCCGCAACAAGGACTTGCAGGCTCGTTTGTACTCAACTCCTCCCGCTTCTCCAGCCGAACAACGTCGGCGCAGTGCGCGCACTACTCGTTCGATTGCTAAATTGCATGGGCATGGCCTGATTGCCAAGGTCAAGGAGGCTCGCTTGTATCGCGTCACCGAGCGCGGGGCCAGTCTCATGGCCGCTGCCATTCTGTGCCGCAATAAGGAGTTCCCTGAGCAAGTTTTGCATCCCGCATGATCTTCGCGGGTGTGATAGTTTTTTCAGAGTAATACTATATCTGGTTTGAATCACCGCTAAAAACAAACCGAGCCTCCCAATGTGGGAGGCTCGGTGCTTTTATGCGGTCTGCGGTATCAAGCCATCTTGAGGTAATTGCAGCAACTTGTCAAACGGCGCGTTGGCTGCGACCTTGACCAGTTGAGCGCCCTCAAAGTACGCCCCCGCGAACATTACTTGCAGCAACCCCTTGCGCTGCTCTGGCGAGAACTGCTTCCACAACGCCGGAAAATCATTCAGCAAGTCGAGCACCGGCGCGGCCTCGGCATTGGCGCTGGGCGACAGGCGCGATAGGCGCTGCGTAAAGCGAGCCTGGTCTTCATTGAACTCGGCTTGCGAGATAATGCCCGACCTGAGCAAAAAAGCCGACTGCTTGATGGCCTGCACCAGGTTGTATCGCTGGCGCTCGTACTCGATCATCCCATCATCAGAGAGATAGTAGGCCAGAATGCGCTCGCGCCATTCGGCAGGAATCTGCAGGCGTTGAACGATGGCGTCTATCTGTTCCTCCACGCGCTCGGCCCGGAGCGATTGCATTGTGCAGCCGGTCGTGTTGGTGGGATTGGCCCGCGTGGCGCGCTTGATCTGGTCGGAAGCGGGCGGCTCTTGTTGGCGCGCCCGCCTGCGCTGCTTGTGAAAGTCAATGATTGTGGCGCAGCGATAGTAGCGCATATCGCCGTTGGAAGCGATGCCGCGCAGCGCGACATCCTTGTTCTCCTTTTGCGAGCAATGCCAGCATTTGGCAATGCCAGAGAGCGGGTAGACTCGCGCGGCGCGCTTGAGCGTGTTGGGATTGTTGCCCTTGCTCTGGCGGACAAGTTGGCATTCTTCAAACAATGCCCAGGAAACGAGTGGCTGGTGCTTGCCCTTTTGCACATAATCCGCAATGCGGCGATTGGGCACAAGGCGAGACACATCGGGTAGGGTGGTGCTCATCTACTCATCCTCCCACGAGAGCGGCCGAGAAGGATAGTGGGCGGCCAGGCCAACATAGACGATGTTGGTGAGAATGTCGCGGATGCTATCACGCGTGAATAGGCCAGGTTCAGAGCGCCCGATGCCGCCCTTGGTGCGAAAGTGCACTGTGTTGCCATCTGGCAGGGTATAGTCATAGTTGTTGAAACGCTGCGCAATATCCAAATCGCTCACATTACCCTGGGCGTACCACTCAAAGGCCAAGCGCACCGCCACCGACTCGACGGGATGAGGCACGGGCACAGTCCCATCACCAAGATTAGCTTGCCCAACGCGAGGGCAATAGCTGCGGCCCTCTGGACCGCCGCCGTTCGGGTCACTGCACTTGGTGCACAGGCCGTTGCAGTAGCCAAAGCGTGATAGACCATTGAGCAGCCCTTTCTCGACGCGCTTGAGCTTGCCCTCATTGGTTCGGCGGCTGAGATTGCGCACATAATACTCAGCCAGGCCGCCCAGCACGTAGATAGTGATATAGCCCCAATCGTTGTCCAGGTCAATGTTTTCTGATACCGACACTAACCGGACGTGGTACTTTTTTAGCAGGCGGATGAACTTGAGCAAGGCTTCAAGGTTGCGGTAGAGCCGGTCGAGCCGGTGGACTACCACCACGTCCACTTTACCGGCCTTGATGTCGTGGATGAGGCGCTGCAAATCGGGGCGCTTGCTGTTGCGGCCCGTATGGTCGGGGTCGGCATAAGTGCCCACCAGTTGCCAGCCGTGCTCGGCGGTGTACTTTTGGCTGAGATCGGGCTGGGTATCGAGCGAGTGAACTGACTCGTCCTCTTTGGACAGCCGGATATAGTTGGCAGCGCGGAGCGTGTTGGACAGCATCCCCGGCGTATCTTGCAGGCGGCGGCCGGTCAGCTCGTGATATGCCTTTAGCACGCCTTCGGGCAAATCGTTGGCTGATTGGTCATCAGCCAGAATGGGTGGCGCTTGTGTTATCATTTTGTTCTCCTTGGGTGAGTTGGCTGCTTGGCGCGTTGGGCAGGCTTAGCCTGAACGCGCTGCGCCATGGCTTGAAACTCCTCGTTGGTAATCTCAACCTTGTGGCCAGTGATGGCCCGCAGGGTTTGAGCCAATCTGCGACAAAAGACCTCGATGGTCTCTTCAACGGCAAGTGAAAAATCTTTTCCCATTTTTTTTGCTCCTTATATTGGAGCGATGCGCATCGCCGTGATATAATTACTTCTGGCCGGAAGTGTGGGGTTTGCGTCATCCCCACATCAAACAATCTACAGCAGACTTGGGCGGATGTCACCCGGTTTTGTACCGAGAATGTACTCATTTCGTCGGAGAGGTAGTGATGGGGTTACCAGAGGACATTGAGCAATTTGAGCAGAGTCTCAAATGGCTGGCCGGCAAGCCGGCCGATATGGCGTTGCCCACCAGTTTACGGTGGCTAGCGGCCCAGCAACGGCTGGGGGCGGTGGGGCAAGCGCCACAGTCCGAGTCAGAATGGCGGGTGGTGGTTAGGCAGGTGCTGGAGCAGCTTTGGCTAGAGCAGCACGGGCAGGCGAATTGGTCAGCCGAGGTGATGGGATCAGCACTGCTCATCTGGTTTCAATACGTTGAACCAGGGCTGCACAATGCCACCGCCTTGCTACGTGAGGAAGCTATAGATGTTTTGCAAGACGAGGCAAGAGTAGCAGAGGCTCTAGGTATTTCAGCGCAAAGTGATTTGCTCAAGCCGATTATGGGAACCGCAAGTACTTGGCGTTCAGGAAAAGTGAAACCAACCAAGTTTCGGGCAGCGCAAGAAAAGGGTCTGCAGTGGTGGCTGGATGCGCTTGAGCGCGAGTACCTGCGGCAATTCACGCAGATCCATCTGGCGCGCCGCAAAGCCGGCACCATTGACCGCCCAGAGCTATGGCAAGCTATCCGCAGCGGGATGCGCCGCTGCCTGGGCAGCGGTTACCCGTTGGTACTGCAGGGGCCACCCGGCATTGGCAAAACCACCTTGTTTGAGCTCATTGCCTCCAACGCGGATGTGCAACGAGAATTTCTACAGGTAATGCCCCCGATCAAACTGGGCCACAAATTGACTGTGCCTGCCTTGCTGCAAGTGGTGGGGCAGATGTTGCTGCCAGGTGTTGACTTGACCGCCTATGATGAAGCGGCAGTCAAGCTCTACTTGCAGCAAGTAGCCGCGAGCAAACGAATGATCTTTTTGCTCGACGATTGCTGCCAATCTGAGCATGCACAGGTGGTTATGGACATTGCCTCGTCAGATAGCCTGGTGATTGTCAGCACGCGCCTGTCTCAAGTGGCGCACAGCTTGACGCCGTCGAGTGAATACATGATCTGCGTGCCCGGGTTTTCGATGCAGGAGCTTGAGAGCTATTATCGGCAAGTTTGGAACAAGCACCCGCGTGAAGCAGCTTTGCAGAATTTGCGCGAGTTGTGGCATCTGACGCGAGGCAATCCACTGGGGCTTCAGCTTGCCCTGCACCATGTGGCGCAGCACGATTGGCCGATGACTTTGAGTGGATTGCGAGAGCCTCCGCTGCCCACGCCTGAAGGGGTGAGCGATGAGCTGTGCCAGCCCCTGTATCTGGCCTACCAGTCGTTATCGGCTGAAGCGCAGGTGTGCTTTCGGCGCTTGGGCGTGCTGCCCGAGTTGCGCTCGTACAACTTTGTGGTGTTTACTGCTCTGTGGCAAATGAATTTAGCGGGAGCCGGCGGCGTTCTGGACAAACTGCAAAATGATGCTGGGCTTTTGCAGTCAGCGCAGGTGGGTGAAGAGCCGGTGTGGACGCTGCCTCAGCAGGTGCTAAATTATGCCCGCAGTTTGTTTGCGCAAGCGCCGGCAGAGGAGCAGCAAGCGGCGAAACGGTGGGTCGAGCGAGCGATAGAGCTGCCAGAGCAGCGGGAACGGCACGAAAAATTCCTAACCAGTGCTCCCCGTTATGGGGTATGGGCCGGAATGGTAGAGGAGTATGGTGCGAAGCGTTCCTTTGTTGGCGCGCCGTGGAGATTCTTGTTGCGCGGGGTGCAGCGAAACTTGAATCCGAACTATGTGCCAGATTGGGCGCTGTTTGAATCTGTTCGTGGCGCTTTCACAGCCGACCAGTACCTGGTAGCTCTACGTATTGTTCATGACACCAAGCGGTCTAATAAAATTCTTTTGGCGCGCAATGTCGCTTTTCTTGCGCTCATTATCCTATCAGCACTGGCCTATGGGCTGCAATTGCCCTGGGCGATTGTGGGACAAATCGCGCTGGCTCTGTGGGCGGTTGCGATGATGCTGTTTGTCTGGTGGGTTGTGGTTGACTTGAGCAGTGTCCGGCGCACAAACAATGTCTGGCTGTGGTTATGGAAGGATATGGTGAGGCAAATGGAGGCTAGAGGGCAGGCCGCAAAGAAATAGTTGGGCAAGCAAATTGCAGTTGCGCAATTTGCGCAAAAGATTATACTTAACAACAAAGGGGCACGGTTAGCCGCCGGGTGCCCCACCGCCTCATTCCTGAAATAGCCAGGAGCAAGGCATGACTATCGTAGCATACTTTGTTGTGCAAGGTAAGGAGACAATAGCCGCAGCCGGATGTGCGCCTGTATAGGCAACGCATCGGCGGCGGCTGTTTTGTTTAATCCACGAGTTCAATTTGTCATCTATTCAAGGAGTAATCTATGGATGCAAAGTGGCAAGAATGGTACGATAATGTCCTAAATCCTTTGTTAAAACATTCTCCTGGCCAAGTCCTGTCTCCAGAACTAGAACGATTACTAGCTCGTGATCCTACACAGGTGGACTTGGCTTTACTGGCTGCTGACACTGATCGCACTCAGGATTATGTGTTTGAAAGCTCCCGGTTGCCTGAAATTCGGGGTGCCAGCAGTCATCTATCGGACTTGAACGAGTCAGTGGGTGAGCTTGTCAAGCAAAGCGGAGCTTATCTTATCTATGCTGGCGGGGGAGGCCTGCTGGCTTTTGCTCCAGCACAACTGGCTGAATCGTTGGCGGCGGAAATTGAGCAGCGTTATCCGCATGACACGACGATTGCGACTATTACGGCTGATTGGCGGCCGATTACGCCTCAGATGGTGATGGAAGGTTATCCCTCTAGCCCAATGAACCCTTTTGGCACATTAGTGCAATGGGCTTCCACATGGTTGAGACGGCGCAAGGAAAATCGAGAGACTGTTCCGTTTATTTCTGCCTTGCCGCATACTGAAAGATGCCGTTCGTGCCTGGTTCGTCCGGCGCAGCTGGCGTATTTGGCGAGTTACCCCGATTGGCCACTGTGCGACATTTGCCATGATAAACGCGCCTATCGCGGGCGTGACTTGTGGCATCGCCATTTTCAAAAGTACCTGGATGATAGCCCGGAACAGCGCCGGCGATATTACGGCGATCAAGCTGCTTTTCCCCGTTTTGACCGTGAACATAGTCTGGTTCGCTGGACCCCCCAAGATTTGAGCGAGATTGGTGAAGCTTGCATTGCACGGAGTGGTTATGTTGGGTTCATTTACTTGGATGGCGATAGCATGGGGCAGGCATTTGAAAATACGCCGACACCTCGAGCGTATGCTGCTCTTAGCGATGCAGTTAGCGACTCGGCCCACACAGCTGTGATGGAGGCACTGGCTGCCCTGTGCCCCATGCGCGTGCATCCCAGCCAAGCACGAGGGCCAGAAGACCAACCTATGCCGGGCGAGCAAGATGAATTGGGGCGCATTCGCATACACCCATTTGACATTATTACCATTGGCGGCGATGACATTATGCTTATCACGCCTGCCGATGTAGCTTTGCCCATTGCTGCTTCTATCAGCCTCAAGTTCCAATCACTTATGGTACGGCGGCTAACTGAGCCGGATATGCCGGATGCTGTCAAAAAGCACTCCTTCACTTTGTCGGGTGGCGTTGTGCTGGCTTCTGATCACAACCCGGTGCGCATTTTGCGCGATCTGGCCAAAGAACTGCAACGTGAAGCCAAGAAAGCTCGCAAACTTGCTCAGGCCCATGAAAGCTATTTGGATTTTCTTATTCTCAAGTCAGCTGACATGCTTGATCGCAGCGTGCGAGGCGCACGTATGCTGTATCCATACAAAATTGAAACTTCAGACAAGGCGCTGCGCTTACTGTCTCGTCCTTATCGTGCCTCGACCTTGAGTCAACTGTGGAATGAATTGTGCGATTTGCGCGTTCGCGGTTTTCCGACCAGCCAGATGCAATTATTGGCGGAATCGTTGCTGCACGGCCGGCAGGAGTCTTCATTATTCTATCTCTATCAAAGTGCGCGGCAACATGCCAGGAAAAAGTCATTCGAACAGTTAACGAACGTTCTCAGAGTTGCCCATGAGAGTGATGATCCCAAACACCCTATTCCATGGCACAATTTGGCGGTGGAGCAAGGCAAACAATATGCGGTCTTGAAAAAAGACTTTGGTTATCAAACGGCGTTGTGGGACATTGCCGAATTATATGACTTTGTGCCCACGAGAAAGGAGGCAAGTGGATGATAGAGATTGATGTCAAGCTGATTTTCGATACGCCCCCCAATATTGGATCAGGCGCACAGGTAGGCACTATGGCAGATCGGGCCTTTATCAAGGCACGTGACGGTTGGCCCTACATTCCTGCCACAGCCTTCAAAGGGCAATTGCGCCACATGGTCGAACAGATAGTGCGGGGAAGCGGGAAGGCTGTTTGCGATACTCATCACAACATGTGTCGGGAGCGAGCCTTAGCTTGCCCAGTTTGCGCGATCTTTGGCTCGCCTTGGATACCGGGGTGTCTGCGCTTCGTAGATCTGAACCTGGCTGGGCCGGAGGAGTTAGTCAAGCAGCGTAAAGAAAAACGATATCCACAAACCTCGTCGCGATACGGTGTGGCTATCTCCCGACGCCGTGGAGTCGCTGAAGATGCGCTGCTATATACCACTGAGCTTTTTATGCCTGGGGTGCCACTAGTTTTTGCTGGTACACTCGCTGGTGCAATTACTCAATGCGAGGCGGCGTGGGTAGTAGCTGGGTTGCGATTGCTACCAGCCTTGGGCCGGGCCAAATCCGCAGGCTTGGGATATTTGAAAGCTGAGTCTGTAGTGCGTTTGAATGGAAAGGTTTTGGATCAGGCTAGTTTGCGCCAAGAGCTTGAGGAGATGAAGGGATGAGCAACTGGCATATCTTTGACTTGAAGATCTCTTCTACTTCTCCACTTCATTTAGGCAATGAAAGTGATATAGGCAATTTTTTGCAGACCCGCAATGCGATTCCCGGGGCAAATTTGCGAGGCGCTGTGGCTGATCGGGCGATGCAGGCATGTACCCATCCAGAGCAAAAAATGGATCACGCAAATTGCTCGGATCGGGAGCGATGTGTTTTTTGGCGACTTTTCGGTGAACAAGAGCCGCTTTTTGGATATGCTTATCCAGGCAAAAGTGGCCCAGCCTTTCCTTTCCCGTTGACAGCGCGCACTTGCAAGTTGTACCCTGGTTATGAAGGCAGTGACCAAGAAGAGCGTCATGGCGTTTACGACCTCTTGGTGGATCATTTTGTTTATGCCTTGCTTAGCGATCCGCATTATCCTCTGCGTGAAACTTTGCAACCTGGTCTGTCCAAGCAGTGGGCCAGGCTAAACTCGCCGCCCCAAGACATATGCCCCAAATGTAAAGAAACCCTGGTGCAAGCAGAAGGCCATTACGCGCAGCCTGAAAATCAGCCACCAGGCTATGCGGGCAGTTTGAGTGTTCGCCGCGCAACCCATGTGGGGATCAACCGCGCCCGCGCTGTGGCTGAGGATAGCATACTTTTTACTCTGGAGACTATCGAGCCTGCTGCTGAGGCGCTATACTTTCATGCGCGAGTCGTGGTGGCTCAGGATCGCGCTGATATGCTGCGTGATTATCTCAAGGGAAAGTATTCTGTTGGACGAGGGCGTTCGTGGGGTTTGGGACAAGTCGAGTTATCTATAAGCCGTGAGCAGGCTCGATCGGCGAGCATTCAACATCGGCTAGACCGATTCCAAAACATTGTGCGCAAAGTCTTGTTATCGTATCAATCGCAGGATAACCGAATACAAGCGGACTCTCCGGGCACATTTTTCTACCTGACGCTGTGCAGCCCGGCGATCCTGGAATCGAACGGCTGTGTGCAAACCAGGCTGAGGCCAGATATCATAGGATTGTCCGAGGCCCATTTACTGCAAGCCTGGGCTAGAACCGAGACTATCACTGGTTGGCATTCGGCGGCTGGGTTCCCGCGGCGAACTCATTTGGGAATACAATCTGGCAGTGTTTTCTTGTATTGGGCTCCACCTTCTCTACCAACGACTAGGCTTGTGGAACAATTAGAAAAACTGGAGGTTGAAGGCGTGGGTGAACAACGACCACGTGGATATGGACAGGTACTCGCCTGCGCGCCATTTCATTGGTATAACCAACTTGGAGATACAAGGGTGAAAAGGAGCTAGAAATGTCACTAGATGTTAAAACTCGCCTTACTCTGGTTCAGACCGTGGATCAATTCAGCAACGATCTCGTCAACTGC
The DNA here is from genome assembly GCA_041740315.1 of Thermoflexales bacterium. Taxonomy (GTDB): domain Bacteria; phylum Chloroflexota; class Anaerolineae; order Fen-1058; family Fen-1058; genus JBGSMF01. Next base: position 9,209 of record JBGSMF010000514.1, on the reverse strand, counting down.
GCTGACAGTACCCTATCAACGCAGCAGATGAACAAGCTTACTGGCGGTTCGACACAGCTTAGGCTAGGCCAGTTGAATAACTTGTTGGGAGTTGCTCGTGAAACCGATAGCCCAGCCGTGGTCATTAACTGGGTGCGTTATCAAATAGGCCGCAAGGAAACCAGGGCTGGTTGGGGTGAAAGTGGGTTAGGTGACAAGGTCGAAAACGATATTAAGGCATTGGAAGAGACTGCCAAGCAAATTGCCAAGCGAGTGTTTAAGGATGAATCGCCCGAACATATTCGCTTGGCGCATATTGCTCTGGTGCGTCGCTACGCAGGGTATCTTAAGCGATGGTTTGTTGCAAAGGGAGGCCAGTCATGAGCCAGATTCCTGACCAAAGTGCTTTTGTCTCTCGCTTGCAGTTGAAGGGGACATTGACATTTGAAAGCGCTGTTCGTATCGGCGCATCCCGCTCCACGGCAGTAGATGAGCCAGATTTGCCTGTCTTGCGAACGGCTGACGGGCGTCCGTATATCCCAGGCTCTTCGCTAAAGGGAGCATTGCGCAGCCACATCGAGTCGGTGCTGCGCACCTTGCAGGCAAATCCTCAGGTCGTTGATCATAACCTGGCGTGTTTGTCAGTTGGCAAGTCGCCGTCGCGTTTGGAGAATGGTAGTGAGCCAGGCGTATGCCTGCACCAGGATGAGGTAAGCCGGTTGAAAGAGATCAAGCCAGGTAAATGGCACAGCTCTAATCTTGATGGCGCGTTGCAGGCGCGCTTGCCAGGTCATGCGCAAATCTTGGAAGCCGTCCGGCAGCATGCCGAGCAAGCAGTATTGGACCAAACCTTGCGAGATTTGAGTTGTTGGTGTTGCCGGGTTTTGGGCTCATCCTGGTTAGCTTCTAAAGTGTATATTAAAGATATGCTGCCGGTTGATGAAAGCCTGACGCAGGCCGAGATACGTGATGGCGTTGGCATTGATCGCGATAGTGGACGCGCGGCAGATGGCGCGAAATATCAGTTTGAAGTTGTGCCGGTTGGGGCAACTTTTGGATTGAACCTCCTAGTTCAAAATGCCTCGGAGGCAGAATTGGGCTTGCTCTGGATTGGCCTGAATGCTTTTGAGCAAGGCCGCGTGCTGTTGGGCGGCGCCAAGTCGCGTGGGTTGGGTTGGTGCAAACTGACCCAATGGACAGAAAGCAGCTATGTGACCGCCCAGACTCTGCTAGATCATTTGATGTCTGATGCGTCGGCGGGAGCCGGCCGCATCAATGTGCAGGAACAATCGCGCCAGTGGATAAAAACTTTCTTTGAGGTCATTGGCGCCCGCTCGGGAGGCAACCATGCATAAGCGACGCTTGAATGAGTGGAATGTGCAATTAGTGATTGAACCCATTGGGCCGCTGTTGATCAAATCGGGCGGCGAGAGTGGGGCTGATCCAACTTTGCCAAGCATGAATTTTGTTCGCACGCATCACGCGCAACTTGGCCGGACCATCTATTTGCCTGGATCAAGCCTCAAGGGCGCGTTGCGCAGTCATGCCGAGCGCATCATTCGAACAGTCCATGGAGAGGCCTCGCCAGCGTGTTGCGATCCTCTTGATGGACGCAATTCGTGTGGAAGCCGGACACGCACTATCAAGCCTGCCGCCGAGCAATACAAGGCGCTTTGCCTGGCTTGCCGCATATTCGGGCACACAGTTCAGGCCAGTCATTTCACTATTGCTGACGCTTACCCGTCTAACGCGATTGATGAACCGCCTGATTTGCAAGTGCGTCATCAAGTTGCCATTGACCGATTGAGTGGCGGTGTGGCTGTGGGGCCTTTCGAGATTGAGGTGGCGCAATCAGGCCGCTTCGAAACGCAGATCACGCTAATCAACTTTGAGCGCTGGCAATTGGGTCTGATGGCACTGGTTCTGCGCGATCTGGTGGAGGGGCGTTTGTTATTGGGCTATGGCAAAAGTCGCGGCTTGGGGCGAGTGAAAGCCTATGTGGGACGAATGGAGATTGCCTACCCAGGCCGTTTGAGCACTGATGGGGTGACATCTACGATCTGGGGCGCTGGCGCTCTGGCGGCTGATCTGGTTGAGGACTATGGATTTGTGGGTGGGGACCAAGGCCCCTTGCCCGTGGAAGGGCGGCTAATTCCTGACAGCGCGATTTGGGGACGCCCAGCAATTTGCTTTGGCGCACAGGGACAGTCTCCCTTGCTCAGCTTGAGCTCATCGGATCTGGAAGCGGCTCATGCCAGCGTGCTCCAAGTTTTGGCGTCTCTGGTGCCTGCCTGGGCCAGTTATCGGCCGGCGGCGCAGCACTAGGAGGCTACAATGACTGAATGGTACATTGCACGTGGAGTTTCGATAGCCGATCTAGCTGTTGCGTTGCGTGACTCGCGGCTTAGGTGGATATATGCTGAACGAGCGGAAGGCGTCGCACTCACGCTTCACGAGGCTTGGTTGGCGGGACAAGTGTCCCTTGATCGGTGGATTCATGGACGGGCTTTTGGTGCTGAGCTTGAATTAGCCTGGTGGCAAAAAGAGAATAGCATAGAAACGCGAGCTATTGTGGTCAAGGGAGACAAGCCCCAAGGAATCAAGTGGGAGATATTACCAACCGAAGGCTGGGAGGCACAATCGTTGCAAGAAAAACTGCTGGTGGGAGAACGTGACCCGAACGCGCCAGCCGAACACCCCCAGTGGTCCACGGTGCGCATCCCGCACTATCTGGAATATCCCGTGGACGGCAGGGCTCAACGAGTGGCGCTGGTTGAGCAATTGTACTGGCAGCGGGGCATTGTGGTGGCTTCACGGCTGGTGGAAATCAAGGAGGCGGCATATGGATGATCAGCCCAAGTTTTATGATGTGGTTGAATTAATTCCAAAGCAGGCTGAGCCGGTTGAGCGAGAGCGTGGGCAGCATCATTTGAATCAGCAAAGGTTGACAGGGCGACTGGCGTTTGATCTGGTGGCTTTTCAACCAATTCATGTGGGCAGCGGCATGCTGTTGCCTCCCGAAGCATTGGGATTATCTTCTGATTCTTTGCTGGTCAAGGCTTTTTTTCGCATTGGTGAAACGTTGACGTTGCCCGGCTCGTCACTCAAGGGGGCAATTCGGGCATTGGTGGAGATGTTTACTCATTCCTGTGTTTGTAAGACTACCGTGCGATGGAAACGGGACGAGGAAAACGATTATGGTGAATGTTCTTTTCATGCGAGACGACATTATGGTGATTTGTGTCCGGCCTGCAAGCTCTTTGGAGCAATGGGATATCAGGGGCAGGTGCGTTTCGATGATGCGCCGCAGGTCGAGGGTAACCGGCAAGTGTACAAGATTCCGGCGCAGTACAAGCCTGTGCCAGATAGGGATTATCGCCGCTACTACCCCTATGATTTGACCGATACGCGCGAACGTGAGTGGCCGCTAGAAGTGGCGGCGGACAATGCTCGCTTTGCTGCGCAGGCCCAATTTACCAACTTGACACAGGGCGAACTGGGTACGGTATTGATTGCTTTAGGACATGGCGAATGGAAATTGCGCCCGCGCTTTGGCGCTGGCAAATCTAGCGGGCTGGGCGGCATGCGCGTCGTTAACCTAGTAGTTCAACAGTGGCAAACGCAGAAAGCTTACCAGGCATTTGATAGTAATGCTTGGAAAACCATAGATATCAAGACGTGTATCCAGCAGGCTCATTCGATGGTGCGGGAGGATGTATTGGCTGACTTGGCCCGCAATCTGGGGGACACGACAGAGGAAGGCGAGTGACAATGGGCGCTACCAAGATGACACGCAAGCAATGGTATTTTGCGCATTTCCTGGCGGGCAATCTGGCTTACATGGGTGTGAGCAAAAACTTGGTAATGCAATTGCGCGAATATCTGGTTCGTCAGCCCGGCGCCAAACCGGAGGACTATTTAGAGCGTTTGGAGCAACTGGGCGCAGCTTTTGCGGGTGGCGACGACGAGCTGCGCCAGCGCAAAGAATTGAAGCAAATCATTTGCCACGTGGCAGAGTCTACGAAACACATAGATTGGTCATTGGTGTTGGCGTGGACGGTTCGCCTGATGGTGGTATATCGCCCTGAATCAGGAGAAAGGTTCAACCCCGAACAGGAAAAGCGTATTCGGCAACGAATTCGCCAACAAATGCAAGAGACGGTTGAGATGTTGGAGAGGAAGGAAAGTTACTATGGCTGATGTGTTGATATCACCTTTGGGGCGTTCCCCCGGTGCGGTAAGCGGCGTCTATTTTGCGCTCAAGACGCAGCTTGGAGTTGAAATTGAGCAGGTGGTGACCATTGGCACATCTCACATAGATGTCAAGAGCGCGGCCAGCAATTACTTGACGCCTCTCTTTAGTCGCGTGGGAGTGAAATATGATCCTATCCATATTTTGCCCATCGATTTGAGAGGGCGGAGAGATGTCATCCCCTTTGTGGTGATGACAGAACTGTCCATCAAAAATGCGTTGGAGGCTGGGAACCGCGTGCACATGGCCATCACGGGTGGGCGTAGTGGGGTGGGAGCGCTGGCAACGCTGGCCGTCAATTTGTATGGAGCTGACCGCCTGTGGCACTTGTGGGTGCGGCAAGATATTGAGGAGGGGGGGGCAGTAGACAAGTTGTATGGCACAACCGATGCGGCAGCCATGGTCAGTAGCCCTTTTCTGAACCCTACTGTAGAAGACGGTGCTTCTACGCTGGTTGAGTTGCCTTTTTTGAATTTGGGTTCTCTACATGATGTCTTGTGGGATTTACGTCACGCTGGCGAGGGTTTGAATCTTGATGCACCTATTACCAGGCTTTTTGTTAATGCTAGTGTAGAGGGGCTGGCCATAGCTACCCACATAACAGAGATGGAGGAATCGGCGCATTTACACCTGGTCGAGTTGTGGCAAAAGCTGAATCGCCACTTTAATCGTGAGGAAATGCGCTCGCTGTGCTTTCTATTGAATGTAGAATATGATGATCTGCCTGGAGAAGGAAGAGAAGACAAAGCCAGGGAACTGGTGCGCTATCTGAATCGGCGCGGGCACGTTTCTGACTTGGTACAAAGATGTTCCGAGCTGCGCCCGCACATTGTTTGGGATAAAGCAAGCTCCAGTTCAATGATAGCGTTTGAAGATGGGATGGGGACAATACGATTGAAGGATGTTTTCCCGGCAGGGGTGACCTTTGCCCAGGCGGATAATATCTTGGCATTGAAAGAACGATTTACCCAGATACCCCAAGATGGCTTTGAGGTTATAGCTGAGCTCGGTCTTGGCTTGCAAGAAGCAGGGGTTGTTGATGAAGCCGAGCGCCAGGAATTGGTAGACATGGTAGGGGGCCAACCGGAAGATTTGTTCAAATTTGCGCAGCGGGTTCAAAGGGATCGCACCGGTTTTTGGGGATGGATAAATCGGCGCAAAGGCGAGCCAAACAGCGCCATGTCCGCTGCGAGTGGCGCAACGAGCTTGCTAGGGACATTGCTTAATGTGTTGGAATCATACTTGAAAGACAACAAGTATATTCTGTAGCGAACCTTTCATTGATGCAAACTCAGATTTAGATCATGCATGATGAACCAAATTGGTTAAAGCGGTGTTGTGTTATCCCCCATTAACCAGGGTTTTTCGGAAGGAGAGATATAACGTGATACGTATTTTGCATCTCTCAGATATTCACTTGGGAACACAGAGTAAAGCATGTCAGTATCGTGTTCAGCTAGAAACAGATTTGAGGAAAGAGCTTAAGGTGGAACGGCTGGACTATTTGGTAATTTCGGGAGATATAGCTACACGTTCAACAGAAACAGAATATCAAGCAGCTTTTGATTTTATTGACAAGTTAATGGGTCATTATGGGCTGGATTTGAATAGGGTGATTGTGGTGCCAGGCAATCATGATTTAAATTGGGATAAATCAGCTCAAGCATACGAATATATTCCCAAGCACAACTTTTCAGGGAATCCATCCGATGCGCATATTTTAGCAGGTGATGCAGGGATACTGGTACGCAACGGTGATCGTTACAAAGAACGATTCTTTTATTTCAACGAATTGTATAAGCAAGTATATAAAAAAGGCTATTCCCTGGATTATGAATATCAAGGTGTTTTGTTCCCTTCCCCAATTTCTACCGAGCCGGTTTTGTTTTTGGGATTAAATTCGTGTTGGCAAATTGATCATTATTATCAGAAACGGGCAAGCATTAGCGTTGATGCTGTTAACATTGCACTAGAACAATTGATGGAAACAGAGGGATATGTTTACGTTGGAGAAAAAGGGGAAGTAATTGAACCGCAAGGAAACAAATACGAAGGATGGCTCAAGATAGTAGTATGCCATCACCCTATTACTGGGCGAGAAATGATGGATGATTCGGTTATGCAGCTTCTGGCTATTCACGATTTTCAGGTTTTTTTGCATGGTCATGTTCATGAAGCAGAGTCGGGTCTTTATAAATATGATGACGAACGAAATATTCATATTATTGGTGCTGGTACTTTTGGTGCACCAGCACCAGATCAAGTACCTGGCATCCCGCTCCAATACAATTTGCTAGAATATGACCCAGAGTATCGCCAAATTATCATTAAGACACGCAAGAAGGAAAAACCCGATGGTGCTTGGAAATCTGATGCACGTTGGGGGCCTAGCCATTCTCCTTTGCCGTATTACAAAGTTCAGCTAAAATAACGGTTTGTGGATACTAGATAGATTGTATCTCTTTAGAACAGAATTTGCCTAATGCCTACCATCATCACCCTTTCCTTGAATACGAGCGAGCCACTGTTTTTCGACGAGATGTGGCCGTTGGAGGCTATATTTTTCGACATTCTCGGCCAATCGCCGCAGCGTGAAACACCAAGCACAAAGCCCTACACGCTTTCGCCCATCCGGCGGGCGCAGGGCAAGCGGAGGGCTGGCGCGCCGGTGGGCGCGTACCAGTGGCGCATCAGCCTGCTGGATGACGCGCTGAGGGACAGCTTGATGCAGGGGCTTGAGGCGGCGCAAACGCTGGAACTGGATGGCAAGCCACTGACCATCAGCGGGGTGGCGATTGAAGAGTGCGGCTATGAGGATATTATCCGCCTGGCGCAGGAGCAGACTGGCGCAAGGCCTGATGACGAGCGCAGTCTCAAGATCGAGTTCCTTACACCGGCAGTGCTGTACCGTTCAGGCTTGCCCATGCCGCTGCCAGACCCGCCGCTGGTGTTTGAGCATTATTTGCGCATATGGGATACTTTTGCGCCGCGCGAGCTGCGGGTAAATTACAACTTGTTGGATGCGGTGGCGTTCCACGTGGCGGTGACCGAGCAGCACACCGAAAGTCGGCGGGTGAGGCTGGCAGGCGGCGGGACGCGGGTCGGTTGCCTGGGCAGTGTGATGTTCACGGCGATGGGCTGGCGCAAGCTGGGGCCCGAATTTTTGGAGCGGCTGCACATGCTGGCAAGGTTCGCCAATTTTTGCGGCACGGGCGAATTGACGGCGAATGGATTGGGGCAAACACGCTACGAGGGAACGTGAAGCGTGATGCGGCAAACGCCAATTTGTGATTGAGGATGGAAAAGATGAATGGGATTGAGCTCAGGTTGCCGGCAAGTTTTAGCGCAGCGCGACATCGCCTGACGCTGGAGGCTTTGGAGCCGCTGCATTTGCCGCCGTTCAAGGGCAGCGCGCTGCGCGGGGGCTTTGGCATTACGTTCAAGCGGCTGGTGTGCGCCAACGCCTGGCCGTGCGGCGAGCGGTGCGAAGGCGGCAATGCGTGCCCCTATGGCTATATTTTCGAGACCAAGCCGCCGGAAGGCAGCGATGCGCTGAAAAAGAACGAGCATGTGCCGCACCCGTTTGTGATCGAGCCGCCGGCCGATTCGCGCGCCGAGTACGCGCCAGGCGAGCAGTTGATATTTGACGTGGTGCTGGTGGGCAAGGCGCAAGAGTACATGGATTATTTTGCCGTCACGTTCAAAGAGCTGGGCCGGGCGGGGCTGGGCCGCGGGCGCGGCAAGTTTCGGGTGGCCAAGATTAAAGCGCTAGACACGCTGACTACCTCCGACCTTGAAGCACGCGCGGCAGAACTGCCCACAGGCCAAATCCGGCTGCGCTTTCTTACGCCGACCCGACTGGTGCATGATAAAGAGATGGTGCAAGACCCGCCCTTTCACGTGCTGGTGCGGCGGCTGCTGGACCGCGTTTCTTCATTGAGCTACTTTCATTGCGGCGAGCGGTGGGAGACGGATTTCAAGGGTCTGATTGCGCAGGCCGAGCAGGTGGAGCTGGCCGAGGCGCGCACGCGCTGGGTGCAGGTGGAGCGTTTTTCTGGCCGGCAACAGGAGCGGGTGAGCCTGGGCGGTTTTGTGGGCGAGGTGGCGTACAAGGGTGATATTGCGCCGTTCCGGGCGCTGTTGTTGCTCGGTTCGCTGGCGCACGTGGGCAAGGCAACGGTGTTTGGGAATGGAAAGTATGAGATAGAGAGGGGAGATGGAGATAGAGAGGAGAGATAGAGATAGGGAGTGATGCGTGATGAGACACGGAATGTGGGGCGCGCTTTACGCCGCACACTTCACGTTTTACGTTTCACGCTTTGCGTGTGACGTGTTGAGCGTTAACAACTGAATATTATTCTTGATCAAATTCAGGCGACCATTCATCGCTATCGGCGGCGGCTGGCTGCAATTCCTGGATGCGGTCGAGGCGAAAGACGCGCTCGGCGCGGGCGGCGCGGCAATAGGCCACCATGTACCAGACAGGGCCGCGCTGTTCCAGGCGGTGGGGTTCTATGGTTCGGTGGGTCAGCTCGCCGCGCCCGGCGGTCCAATAGGCGATGCGCAAAGCCTGGTCTTGGTGGATGGCGGATTCGATCTGGTTGCACAGCTCGTCTGGATCGAGGCCGGGTTCCGGGCCGGGCAGGGGCGACCATCCATCTATGGCCTGGGCCAGCGCATCCAGGACGCGGGCGGCATTTTGCTCGGCGGCAGATTCTTCCCCTGGAGGCAGGCTGCGCGCCAGTTCATCCAGCAGGTCAGAAGACAAAGGCGCAGGCAGTGGGACAAAACGGCTCAATCCCTGGTAGACGAGCGAGGTGAGATAGAGATAGAGATGGCGAGAGGAAATCTGGCCGTTGGAACGCTCGCTATCGCTGTCGTTCATACCCAACAGGCGCGGGTCGTGGCCCTGGCGGCGCAGGTGGCGCACGGCAGCGGGCAGGCGGGCGTCGGACAAAATGAGGGCGCGCGGCGACAG
>JBGSMF010000513.1:0-20693 GCA_041740315.1 Thermoflexales bacterium | reverse complement strand
AGGCGCAGGCGATGATGGGCCAGGCCAGCGCGCCGAGCAAGGCCAGCGCTAGCCACCACGCCACAATGGCCGCCAGCGGCAAGCGGTTGAGCAAACTGGCTCTGTCGTACAGTTGCGACCAGGTGCCGGCTTGTTGTTGCTCTTCCCACACCTGCGCGTCGAGCATGAGGGCGGTGGGGGCGGCGGTGGCTTGCGTGGGCCACAGCCTGACCACTTGCTCAAGATCGTGCTGGCCGAGGATTTGCATGGCCTTTTCGGCTGAAAAGTCGGGCGTCTTGCGGTAAATCACCACGCGGGGGTGGTCGTAGACGCTAAAGGCTTCTTCGGCCGGCGGCAGAAAGATGGGAATGCGCCCCGTGGCACGGTCGAAAGGATTGGGGATGCCCAACAGCTCGGCGCTTTCCTGGTCTGGGAATTCAAACGGGCCGAGTGTGGTGTACGATGTAAACTCGGCGGCCTTTTCAAAGCCCAGTTCGCCCGAAAACAGCGCCCGGTAAAACTCGGTGGTCATTGGAAAGCGGGTGGGCAGGCGCGGGATGCTGCCATAGAGCCGATTGCTGGTGAGGTTGATGTAATCGGTCTGCGATAGCCAGTTGACCATAGCGATCAATTTGCTACTTTCATCCTCAGCATAGTTTTGCAGCTCTATGCCGCGATAGTTTGAAAAGCCGCCGCGCCCGTCTATCCCCAGCGGGATGCCATCATCCCAATGTTCGTTGCCCATTGTGCTGCTGCGAGCCATGATGGGGCCGCTGCTATCCACATCTTGGCCCACCAGATAATATTGCTGGTTGGGCAAGAGTTCGAGCGGCGGGAATTGAAAGATATAGTTTCCGCCAGATGAGGGCGCTTGTTCGAGGTGTACCGTTATTTCGGCTTGAGCCAGCGCATTTTGTCCTACCGCATCCTCGCTGATGATAAGTCGGAAGGTTTCGGCTTCCTGGTCCATTGCCAGGTCGGATAGGTGGCTCATGGCGACCGAGGTGAGCGTGGCGTGTTCGGGCAGTCTAAACATAAAGGCAATGGGGACACTCTGATTATAGGTAGTTTCGGGCGGGGTGGAAAGCTGCAAGACCTGCTCGCCGCTCTCGGTTTGGTAGCGCAACGTGGCGGCCGTGGGCACGTTTTCATAGATCCAGCGCGAGGCTTGTACCCGCGTGACAGGCCGGGTGTAGATGCGCGTAAAGCCCCATGCCCAGGCCAGGCTGCCAACGATCACAATAGTCGTGATGGCGGCAGTGATGTATTTGGACGGTTGATTCTTGGCAGAAGGATGAGGGCTGATGGCGGAAGGCTGAAATTTGAAATTTGGGATTTTGAATTTGAAATTTACCAGCCAAAAGGCTGCAAATATGATAAAGACCGGATAAACCGGCAAGATGTAGCGGATGGATTTGACCCATTGTGAGCTTTGATAGATGAAAAAGCCGGTTGCCCATAGCCACAGCAGCAGGTGAGTGTGCCACCCCCACCCCAGCCCTCCCCCGCTTGCGGGGGAGGGCTGGGTGGGGGTTCTCCGCGCAATTTGCCATGCCACCACGGCCCAGCCGGCCCAGGCAGCCAAGCCCAATGGCAGACCCAACCCCCACACAACCATATTGACCCAGGGGAAGAGGATGGGGGCGCGGTCGGTCCATTGGTGCCCGTAGGGGACATCAATTTCGCCGCTGGCCAATTTTTGTATCGAGCCCATGGTCTCACGCCAGCCGGGGTCGAGCGAAATGTTCCAGAAATTTGGCCCCGAAAATGCATAGGGTTGAAAGATACGAAAGGCCAAAATGGCCAGCAAGCCGGCCAGCATCAGCTTGAACAGGGCTACTTCTGGCAGGCGGCGCGGGCCACCTCTCCACCACAGCACGGCGGCCAGCGCTACAATGCCGGCCAACGGCCAGACGCTAATCTTGCACGAGGCGGCGGCTCCAAGCATCAGGCCGGCGCCCGCAAAATCGTACCAGTGCCCATGCTGCTGGGCGCGCGCGGTAAAGAACAGTGTAGCCGTGACAAACAACACTGCAAAATTGTCTACGGTGAAAAAGTGCGCTTGCTGAATGGGCAAAACTGCGGCAGCGTAAAGCGCAGCGGCCAGCAGGGCGACCTTTTCGCCATACAAGCGGCGCGCGATGGCAAACAGCAACAGCAGTGTCATAATATCGGCCAGGGCCGAAAGCATGCGGCCAACCAGGTGAATTTGGTCGTAGCCGGTCTGGCCGATGGCCTGGCCCACATAGCGCACCAGGAACAGCGGCAGCGTGCCATACACATAGTAGCCATAGCCGCGATTGGCCGGGTTGAGCGGCGAGCAGGCTGTATCAAAATAGCCGCCCCAATCTGGGCAGGCTTCCAGCCTTGCGCGCACATCGGGCTGCGCACGTTGGCGGGCCTGGTCTATGCTCTCGATAGCCGCCCCAATCGGCTGGATGCCAGTTTCGACCATGGTCAAAAAACGCTCGTCGGGATGTAGGTGTTGGTTCTCGTCCCAATTCAACCCGGTGAAGCGAAAATACACTGCCACCAAAACAATGATAATGAGCAGCAATGCGGCAGTGATCGAAACAGGTGAGGAGCGGGTGTTTGTTTCAGAATTTTGCATAGTTTTTCCATCATTGGATCAATTGGAGTGTTCTTGACGGGACGTGAAAGAGAATAAAATCGTGCCTTGGCGTGGTTGATTTGTAGCGTGTGGCATAGCCAGACGGGAAGGTTGTTTGAAGTAAAACCAGGCCATTGAGGTCATCTGGATGCAAAATGTACATTTGAGAGGCGGGGTCGTCTTGGAGCTTGAGCAGGTCTTGTATTTGGTCTATGACGACATTGGTATCTTGCCAGCTTGGGTCGCCAAAAATCAGTGCCAGCGCGCGTGTGTCTACCCAGTAAGGCCAGGCTCGAATGACGACGTGCTGCAAATTGCCGCCGGTGGACATGAAACCTCGCATAGCCAAAGCCATTTCTGAACTGTTTTGAGATGATAGCTTGTAGGAATTGACATAACCTTCAAAATAGCGTTGGTAATTGATGATGGTGGTTATAGCCAGCACAACGATCAGGACGGGCACGGCTACTGTGGGGCCTGCCAGCCGCCACAAATTTCGCGTCACTGCGCACAAGCCTAGTCCCACCAGTATCGCCACAACTGGAATGGCCCCGGCTGTGCGAACCACGCTGGGGTTTTCATTTGGAAAGGCCAGGCTGAGGATGGATGGGAAGAGCAAGATAAAGCCAGCCAAGATTGCCAGGAGGATTGGAAAATTGCGCTGCCGCCCCGCTTTTGAACTGAGCAAGCTGTAAAATGCAGCCATCACTCCAAAAATGAAAAAAACGCCGCCTACTTCATCGAGGGTCGGTTTGCCGGGTATGGTGTTGGCCCAGACCGAATCGCCCACGATGTTGAACATTCCCACGGCTCGCAAGGTGTTGTTAGCTAGAGTTGCCAAAATGTTGTTGGCGGTATAACCATATTCTCCTTGTATGCGGGTGGCGCTGCGAAACCAAAACATATCCGGTTGGTCATGCCAGTAGCGCGCCAGCGGCAAAAATACAAGGAACGCAATGCAGGCAAATGAGGCCAAATTCAGGGCAAGCTGAGCCCATGCGGCCCGCGAGCGGGGCCGCTCGAACAATAGCTTGATGATGACAATGATGACAACTACCAGTGGCATGATGCGATAGGCGGTGTAGCCGTGAAAGCCTGCCCCAAAGATCAGCCCGGCGAGCAAGTAATCTACACGGCGGCCGGTGCGCAGCGCGCGCAAAAGCGCCCACAGCGCAAAGGCGGCGGCAATGGTTACATAAGGAAAGCGCAAGCCCATGCGTGTGATAGACTCGGCCCACTGCATGACGGCAGCAAAAAAAGCCGCCAGCAGCCCCACCTCTGCGCCGGCCAATTCGCGCCCCAGCAAGTAGATGCCATAAACGGCGAGGATGCCGATCAGCGCGTTGGCCAGCTTGAGCCCGTAGAAGGTGAGGCCGGTGTTGAGCACGCGCATTACGGTAAAGGCCCAATAAAATTGAAACGGTTCGCGGCCCGTGTTGCGCTCGAAATAAATTGGGCGCTCACCTTGGGCTAGATCGTAAATATCCAGCAGTTTTTCAATGTGGTCGCTGGTCATGTCAGGCGGCGCCTGGTCTAGCTGGTGCAGCCGGAAAAAGGCCGCCAGCAGAAGGATAGCCAACAGAGCCAGCGTGCGCCATTTGATATGGATGACCAATGTGCCATTGGTGGTCAATGTGCCATTGCTGCTTGGCTTGTCTGCGGAGAGAAAATTAAATGCGGGCAGGCGCAACTGCCAGCTATGATCTGCGGGCCACATGGCCGCCAGGAAAAAGACAATCGCTCCCAGCCAGGCAAGCACGCCGCTGCGGGTGAAGGTGTTGTCGGCCAGCGCAATATAGGCAACCAGCGCCAGCCCGGCTGAAACAAAGAGCAAGGGCCAAGCCTGCGAGACAGGCTCAAAAGAAACGTTGTTAGCGCGAGCGGGCGGCGCGGTGAACACCCCCAGGGTCGCCAGCACGCGCCAGAATGACAGCAGTCCAATGGTGTAAAAAATGGCCGCGTCTATTTTGTATTCTGGCAGGTTGGACAGATAATATTGTCCTAACAAGCACCAGCCCAGGCTGTTGAACAGCAAGGCGAGCGCAATCAATCGCCGGCGCAATGGCCTGGCCTGGCTTCTGGCCGGCCAAAGCTCCCAATGCCGGCGGCGCGGCGAAGGGGTGCTCTCTGGGAGCGAATCGGCTGCGGGCTGTGGCGCAGGTGTGAACAAGCTGACCAGGGCGCGCCAAAGCGAAAGCAGGCCGATGGCGTAAAAAACCAGAGCCGCCAGCCTGGAATCGGGCCGCGTTAAAAGATGATAGGAGCCTAAAATGCCCCAGAACACTCCATTTACAAGCAATATGCCAATGATTAGGTTTCTACGCATAGGTCGGCTTTTTGGCAATAAAAAACAGATATGCGCCCAGTTTGGGCAACGGTTCTACATAATAACGACGCACCAGCTTGTCGGTGAGCCACAGATTGGCGCGCCAGGGCGCAATGATCCAGCGCCCCGAGAGTTTTTTGGCGACCACGGCGGACACACCCAGATAGTGCCCCCATTCCAGCGTGGTCAGCGCCCCTTGCGAAAAATAGTACCAGTGTTTGACCAGTTTGAGATTGGCCTTTTCGAGGCGCGCTTGCCAGGTGATGGGATTGTCGCAATGGTGATGGCGGCTGATGCGATTGAAAAAAAGCTCATAAGCGCGGGCCAGTCCTTTTAGCCTCATGCGCCGTAGACTGTTTGAAATCGAGAGAAACGGCAAGAAATTTTCACTGGGCACGCAAAAGATGAATGTGCCCCCGGGTTGCAACACTCGCGCCGCTTCTGCCAGCACCGGCTCTAGTTGGGGAATGTGCTCTAGCACAGAGTTGCTGATGACGGTGGCAAAATGCCCAGATGAAAACGGCAATGCTGCGCCAGAAGCCTGCGCGGCAAGCGAATAGGCCTGGCGCTGCCTGGCCTCTGCCAGCGGTCTCCACCAGGGATCAATGCCAATGAATGGCTTGGGCGTTGTCAGCTTGGTGGCAAAGTGCCCGTCGCCGCAGCCCAGGTCTAGGATAGGCGCTGCCAGTGGAATATCTTTGTAAAAACGCGCCTCGACCGCGCGCAGCAGCGCCCGGAAATACGGCAAGTCTCTAAGGTGCTGCCACAACAAATCGTCTGTGTATGCCACGCTTTATCGCACTCCCCACAGCCGCACCGAGCCGTCGTCGGCCGTTGTTGCCAGCAGCGACCCGTCTGGCGAGAAAGATACCCAATTGACCTGTTGAGAGTGGCCGATGAGTGTAGTCAGCTCTTGGCCGCCGGCTACTTGCCACAGCTTGACCGCAAGATCGGCCGAGGCCGAAGCGAGCAATTGTCCATCGGGCGAAAAAGCGACGTGTGTGATTCGCTCGGTATGCCCGCTGAGCGTGTGTACCTGCCGTCCGTTGGCGACACTCCACAGGATGATGGTTTTATCATACGAGCCTGTGGCCAAGGTTTGCCCATCGGGCGAGAAGGACAAAGTGTTGATTGTTCCAGATTGTCCCTTGAACTCGAGGCGTTCTTGCCCGCCGCTTGCATCCCACAATTTGACGTGGGTGACGCTGCCAGAGGCAATCGTTTGACCATCGGGCGAGAAAGCGATTGCTCTCACTGTATCAGCCACTGGGATGGTCAGCAGCTCTTGCGCGCTGGTTGCATCCCACACCCTGATGGCCTGGCCGATTGCGCCGGCAACGAGCGTGCCATCGGGCGAAAAGGCAATGCCGGCCGCAAAAGAGCTTGCCGGCAGAGTGTGTAACATGCTCCATGTGCTTGTATCCCACAGCTCTACCTTTTCAACCCCGGCGATAGCCAGCAATGCGCCATCGGGTGAGAGGGCGGCCTGAGATGCTCCGCCGAATTGAATTTCGCGGATTTGTTCTAGGGTCGTGCTATCAATCACAGGTGAATTATAGCCGGCGATTGCTAACAAAGATTTGCCGTCAGCCAGCCAAAAGGCTTGGGTTGCTCGGCTTGTCTCTATGAGGTGAAGCTGGGCCACTTGCTTGGCATTGGCGATCGAGATGGCCGCTGCCGATAGCGGCGCCGGGGTAACCGTTGGGCCTGCCACACGGGGAGTGGGGCTGGGTTCTAGAGAAGCATTGCCCGGCTGCACGCTCCACAGCCGCAGTTGGTCGCTTGACCCCGATGCCAACATACCTCCATTGGGCGAAAAGGCTACTCGCTCCACCGGATTGGCATGTCCGATGAGGGCGCGTAACTCTTGCCCACTGGCTATATCCCATACCTTTATGGTCAGATCGTCAGAGGCTGAGGCCAGCCATTGACCATCGGGTGAAAAGGCAATGTGCCGTATTTGTTTAGTGTGCCCGACAATCGCGCGCAAGGCGCGCCCACCCGGCATGCTCCATAGATGAATGGTGTCGTCAACTGAACCGGCCAAGATCTCTCCATTGGGCGAGAAAGTGATGCTGTTGATTGGGCCAGACTGCACTTGGAGGGCAAGTTGTTCTTTTCCACTGGCTGCATCCCATAGTTTTATGTTATTATAACTGGCAGAGGCGACAACCTGCCCATCGGGTGAAAATGTCACCGCTCGCACCGATTCTCCTGCGGGCAGGGTGAGCAGTTCTTGTCCGCTGGCTGTATCCCACACCTTGACAGCTGAGCCTAGCGCCACAACCAGGCGTTTGCCGTCGGGCGAAAGGGCCAGGTCTTGCGCGTTTTTGCTGCCCGCCAGCGAGCGCGCTTCGCTCCAGCTTGCGGTATCCCATAGCTTGACGCCATCGGACGAGCGGGTGGCCAGCGATTTTCCATCGCGAGAAAAGACGGCCTGAAATGATCCAGACGTTTTGATTTTCAGGATTGGGGTGAGGGCCGGGGCATCCAGCAGTTGTAAATCTCCATAGGTGGCTAGAATCAAAAATTTATTATCTGGCGACCAGGCGAAATTTGGAGCGGAACCCTCATAGAGAGCCAGCGGCTTGATCTGGACAGTGGAAGACGGCGCGGCGGCAGCCAAGGCCGAGGGGGTATTTGTGGCTTGGATTGTGGCGATGACGGGCGCCGCTGCCATGACGGTGCCTGGCTGGATGGGCATAGTGGGTGGCCTGGTGACCGGCGCGGCAGTTTGCTGGGTGACGGCAATTGGTGTTGGGGTAAAGTGGCGTGTGCCCAACCAGCTAGTGCTTATGGCCAGGATGACCACGCCTACCAGCACCGCTGTGGCGAGGCCCGCCCATACCCACACCGGCAGACCGCGTAAAAGAGCGCCCGGCTGGGCCTGCATTGGCGGCGCGGCTTGTTTTTGTTTTGGCCGCACGAGCTGCGTGCGCTCGATAGGTTGTGGTGCGCCTATAGCCAATGCCTGGGCCAGGGCGGCCACAAATTCTCCACAAGTAGCGTAACGTTCACTGGGCAACTTGGCCAGCGCGCGCTGGACGACGCCCTCGACCGAGGGGGGCAAATCGGGGCAAAAGGCCAAAACAGAAGGCGGCGGCTCGTGGACTTGTTTGAACAGTATGGCCGTGGTCGTGCCAGCATCGAACGGCACCCGGCCAGCCAGCATCTCAAAAGCGATGATGCCCAGGGCGTACTCGTCGGTGCGAGCATCTACGCTTGTGCCTTGCACCTGTTCGGGCGCCATATAGTGGGGCGTGCCGATGGAAGCGCCGGTGCCGGTCAGCCGTGATTCTTCGGCGGCCTTGACAATGCCGAAATCGGTCAACACGGCTTGCTGGCGCTCGTCAAACATTACGTTGGCCGGCTTGACATCTCGGTGAACCAGGCCTTTGCTGTGGGCGTAATCTAGCGCCTCGGCCAGTTGCTGCAAGATGCGGAGCGACTCGGCGGGCGACAGGCGGCCTTGTTGGCTGATGAACTGCCTGAGCGACGCGCCTGGCAGATAGGCCATGACAAAGTAATAGTTGTCTCCATCTTGCCCCACATCATAGATATCAATGATGTTGGGATGGCGCAATTGAGCCACAGAGCGCGCTTCGCGCATAAAACGCTCTACAAATGATTTTTCCCACACCAGGTGCGGGGCCAACAGCTTGATGGCCACGGTTCGGTTGAGCAAGGGATCGTGCCCCTTGTAGACCGCGCCCATGCCTCCGCGCCCAATTTCTTCTAGCACCTGATATTTGCCCAGGCTAGGGGGCTGGCTTGACATTGCTTTCTCCTTGTTTTTTCTTGGCCAGCAGTTCGTTGAACAAATCCTCGTAGAGCTTGGCCGTGTGTGGTGTGCTGTACATGGCCTCAATCTCGGCCCGCGGGCGCACATAGCGCGGGCGATCAGCCAAGATTTGGTTGATGGCCTGGGCCAGGGCGGCGCTGTCGCCAATCGGGACAACCTGGCCCATGCCGGTGCTGAGGGGCGGCACGCGCACGCCAGGCAGATTGCTGGCAATGGAGGGTGTGCCGCACAGCATCGCTTCTACCTGCACCAGCCCAAAGGACTCGGTGCTGTTGAGGCTGGGCACCACAAGGGTATCGCAGACGGAGAAAAAAGTTGCTATCTCGCGCGGGTTGAGCAGGCCCAAAAAAGTCCAACGCTCGCGGTGCTGGTCTAGCAGCGGCTGTAAGCGGCGCGCATACTCTTCTTCGCCCAGCACGTTTTGATATTGCCCAGCGTACAACACACGAGTGTTGGGATGCTCTTGAAGGACGCGCGGCAGCGCGTTCAACAGCACCTCCACTCCTTTTTCGGTGGCCAGGCGGGCGGCCATGCCGATGATGCGTTGGCCGTCTGTGTTCCAGCGCGCGCGAAAAGCGGCCAGGCTGGCAGGCTCGGGCAGGTCCATTTCTACCGGCGGTGGGATGACGCAGATTTTGTCTTGGAAGCGCATCAGAAAAGTGGAATGGCTGGCATAATCTGTGGTATACGATACAATCGCATCGGCAAAAGCGCCTGCAACCGAGTTGGCGGCATCAACCACCTGGTTGACGACGCGATTAAAAAGGCCGGTGGGTAGTTGCAAATCGCAGTGAAAGGTGAGCGCCACTGGCTTGCGGAACAAGCGTCCTCGCGCGGCCAGCCCGGCTGCATCGAACTGGGGCAAGTGCAGGCTGAGCACATCGGCCCAACGCGCCAGGCGGGTGGCCAGCAGGCCAAAGGTGGGCATGATCACGCCCTTGCTCACGCGCAAGAGCACCGGCGCGCGCACCACCTGCACACCGTCCAACTGCTCAAGGCGCGGCAGCGTTTTATCATACTGCGAAGTGAGCACAGTGACCTGGTGGCCGCGCGCGGCCAGCCCGCGCGCCATGCGCTCGGCGTAAATGGTCAGCCCGCTGGTGTGAGGCCGATAATAAGTCAGGGCGATCAAAATATTCATAGATAAATTCAAGATTCCAGATTCTAAATTTCAGATTCCAAATTCAATATTGCAAATTGTGGGCGGGTACATCAATTTGAAATTTTTAATCTTGAATTTGGAAATCCATTAGGTTTTAGGTTTGAAATATGTTTTTGTTGGCCGCAACCCATTCGTACAACTGGCGCATGCCCTCGGCCACGCTAACCTTGGGCTGCCAACCCAGCTCGCGTTGAGCTTTGCGCGTGTCTGATACATAGATGCGCTGGTCGCCCGGCCGCCAGTCGGCGCGGCTCACGGGCACCGCGCGGCCTAAAAGCTTTTCGAGCATCGGCCCCAACTCGGCCCAGACGCTGAGGATGTTGTCTGGCCCGCCGCCAATGTTATAGATTTGGCTGGCAGACAGCTCGATGCGGTCAATGGCGGCCTGGTAAACATCCAGCAGATCATCAATGAACAGGATGTCGCGCACCTGCTTGCCGTCGCCGTAGATGGTGATGGGCTGGCCGGTGACGGCGGCGATGATGAACCAGGCAATCCACCCCTGGTCTTCAAAGCCCATTTGGCGCGGGCCATAAATGCACGACTGGCGAAATACGACGGTGCGCAGGCCATAGATGCGGGCGTAATCGCGCGTGTACTGGTCGCCAGCTCCCTTTGAATTCCCGTAGGGAGAATGAAAGTCAAGTGGCATGGTCTCGGCGATACCGTGCGGAAAATCGCGGTAGCTGTAACGCGTGGCTTTTTCTTCGACGGTTATGTCTTCCATGCCACCATAGACCTTGTTGGTTGAAGTGTACATGACAATGGGATTGTTGCCAGCGGCGCGCGCGGCCTCTAACACATTAAAAGTGCCCAGCGCGTTACTTTCAAAATCGTCACGCGGATCGAGCACCGAGGTGGTCACAGCTACCTGGCCGGCCAGGTGGTAAATGATGTCTTGACCCTGCGCGGCCTGTTTGAGCTGCTCGTAATCGCGCAGGTCTGCCCTAACCAGCTTGAAACTGCCTGCGCCATGAACCGATGCAAGCCAATCCAGATTACTTTGCACCCCACGCCGTGACAGGTTGTCATAAATGGTCACAGCTTTGCTTTCGTTCAACAAACGATTTGCCAGGTTGCACCCAATGAATCCGGCTCCGCCGGTGATTAGAGTACGCATAAATCTCCTTTAACTAGATTCTTTTTGCAATGCTTGTTTCCTGATTTGCCCAAGCGACAAGCTGTACTTGAGCAAGCCGACCAGCCCAACGACATTGACCAGCAGATATTCAAGGATGTGGACGATGATGGCATAGCTGGTGGCCTGCGGCTTGGGCAAGCCAAAGACCTGGGTCAGCGATTCGATGGCAATCACCTCAAACACGCCCCAGTTGCCCGGCGTGGCCGGCACCACCATGCCAAATGCCTCGGCTACCAGCACAAACACAGTGGCGTGGAAAGGGGCTTGCGGGAGGAATGACATCAGAACGGCCCAAAAGAGGCCAACCGCGCCGGCCCACACAATGGCCGTCCAAAACAGCACAACGACTAGGCCGCGCGCCGAGCCTAGCGCGCCAAAACCGCCGACCAGGTTGCGCCAGCGAGCCAGCCAGGGTTCTGGCTTGATGCGGGGAATGCGCGCCAGGAGCGCGGCCAGCAGGCGCTCTGTGCGCTGGCCCATTGCCACCAACGCAATTGCGCCTGCCACGCCAATGATTCCCATCGCTCCCATCAGGCGAACCTGGGTTAGCCATTCGGGTGGGATTGGCATAACGGGGATCAACATCAGGGCCATAATCACTGTGGCAAGCATATCAAAGATACGCTCCAGCACCACGGTGGAGAACGTATGCCCCACCCCCACCGGCTTGCGCTGGCTCATGAGCGCCACACGCGATGCATCGCCTACTCGCGCGTGAATAATGTTGGCCACCAGGTAGCCAATATTCTCGACCCAAAAGCTGGTGGAAAGATCAACTTTGTCTGCTCCAAGCAATATTTGCCAGCGGACAGCGCGCGCAATGATGCTGACAAAATGCAGAACAGTCGCCGGGATCAGCCAGAGGTAATTGGCGCCGGCCAGCGCCTGCCAGAGTTGCTGCAAATCTAACCCTCGCAGCGCCAGCCAAACAGCCAGGATGCTGACCGCCAGCCCCAACCACATCCAGGTGCGCTTGATAAAATCTGCGGCAATTGATGCGAGTTTTGCCAAGTGTTACTCCAAGGCGAAATGCCAAGTATGCACAATTTGGACATTATAACACTATGGCAAATACCCGGCAATCTTGGATTTCAGATGCAAGATTTCAAATTCAAGATTGGCTAGTCGCTGGTTATTCTTGCAAGCATTTGCTCTGGCGATAAGCGAGCGACATTGCGGAAAACCAGCACGAGGGGATGATCGTAAACGGTGAAACTCTCGTCGGCGCGGCCCAGCCCGATGTCGATGGGTGACGGTTGCCAGTCTTGCAGCAGAGTCGGTATGGGCAGAGCCGGGTCGGTTAGTGGCTGATCTATAAAGCTTATTGGCCCCAGGTGGGGGTAGCGGGCGGCGAAAAATTCTAGCTGGAAGCCTAGCTGCCCCGCAAACAGCGCGTGGTAGTATTGCGCTGTGAGCGGATATCGCCCCGGCCAGCGCGGGATGGTGCCCCACAGCCGATGGGTGGGCAAGATTAGATAATCACTGCCAGATAGGTCTTGCAGCAGCGCTTCTAGCTTTTCGGAAGAGTCAGGCGAGTCGTAGGGCGTCAGCTCGATAAAGTGATAGCTGGAGCGTGTGGGGAGGTTCTTTTCATCCAAAGGCAGCGGCAGGCGGTCATCCCAGTGTTCGCCGGCCAGGAAAGAGCCTGCGGGCGCGTTGGCATAAATCCAGCGCGAGGCAACGACCCAGGGATGCTCGCTGCTATACATATTGGCCAGGGCCAGGCCCGCCAGCGCCGTCAGCGCCACTATAGTCAGCGCAAGGACACGGCCCAGCCAGTATTTTTTTTGCGCGATTGCTACCAGCAAGGCTGCCGCCAAGATGGCCAGGGGCGGGATGATGGGCAGCATGTAGCGGATGAATTTGACATACAGCGCGCCAGTGAGGCCCAAATACGATACGATCCAGGCCACAAAGATTAGCTCGTCGAGGCGCAGCGTGCGGCGACACACGCGCCACACAGCCCAGGCAAAGCCACCCCACCCCGCCAGCCCAAGCGCCGGCCCAAGCCCAAAACGCAGCGACTGCCAGATTTGATACACGTAAGGCAGGGTTTGGTAATACTGGCGTGTGTAGGGCCAATCTAGAGCGCCGCGCGCCATTCCGCTTTGCCGCGAGATTTCGCTTAGAAAGGCGCGGACCTCAATCAGCGCAAAGGGGTTGGTGATGGCGAATGTCAGGCCGGCTGCTAACAGCAGTCCGATCAACGGCCTGGAGACGATAAAGGCTGTCCAATCATTGCACCGCAAGGCATACCAAAGGCTCATAACCAGGGGTAGGAGCATGATGACCAGCAACCAGACGGCGGTAGATTTGCAGCCGATGGCCAACCCCGCGCATACGCCGGCTGCCAGCGCATCGCGCGGACGACCGTTTTGGAGGTAGCGCACAAACAACCACAAAGCTGCAATGATGAAAAATGTCATTGGAGTATCAACGGTGTAAAAATGCGCTAGTTGAATGTGCTGCGGGGCGCAAGCCACCAAGGCGGCGGCTAACAGCCCGACCGCGCGCCCCCCATACGGCAGGCGGCGGCCCAGCAAAAAGGTAACAACGATTGTGCCCAGGTCGAAAATGCAGGCAATGGCCCGGCCCACCAGTGCGAGCGAGTCATAGCTCAGCCAATCGGGTTGATGGGTAAGGGCGGCCAATCCGTGGGCCGCCAAGGCCAGCAAGTAAAGAGGCAAATGCCCATAGGCAAAGTCGCGCGGCTCATCTTGGGGCACCTCTACATTGTAGGCATCTGCCTGCGGCGACCAGTAGAACGGGTTGAGCGTGGAGCGGCGCGGGTCAAGTGCCGCTTGCCAGCCCTCCCAAGTGTTGAGCTTGGCCGGCAGGGCAATGGATGTGGCCACCCACGTGATATAACGCTCGTCGGGATGAACGTGATGGCTATCATCCCAATTCAAGCGATAAAAGCGCAGCGCGCCACCCAAGATAAGGATAAGCGCCAGAAGGAGCAGGCTGGTTCTGTTTTGGGCCTTTATAGTATCCATTGTATAATAGAGTTTATCGGAAATAACCTAGCCAACGTATCCCCATACGTTGGCGGACTGGCATGGGGATGCCAGTCCTGCTATTTCCGATAATGTATGATCTATTTGTAACATTTCAAAATGTGGAGGGGTAATCCTTGCGATTACTCTGTCTGGGCAGGGCATGCCCTGCCCTCACCACAAGTTACTGAAAAGATACATCTATTTTATCTCAAATTCAGTTTTATGATGTATTTGCGCTTGGGGCAATGCCTGCTATCATGGAGGTATGGACAAGAAACAAATCCGGGCGCATTATCGCCAAATCCGCACAAACTTTTCGACCCAACAGGTTGACGCCGCCAGCGCGCAGATATGCAAGCAGATCGCCGATTGGCCGATTTTTCAGCAGGCCAACGCAGTGATGACCTATATGGCCTTTGGCAACGAAATCAACCTGACAGGCTTGCTGAACCAATTTCCCGGCAAGCGCTGGATCATACCGCGTATCCTGAACCGGCCAGAGGCGCGCATTTTTTTGTACCCCTATGACCCCTCGCGATTGGTCCGGCACAAGTTTGGCATGCTAGAGCCTGACCCCAGCTTGCCGCTGGTGCAGCCACACGAGCTTGACCTAGTTCTGACGCCCGGGCTGGTATTTGACCGGCATGGATATCGGCTGGGTTTTGGCGGCGGGTTTTACGACCGCTTTTTGCCCAGCGTGCATGCGCCCAAAACAGGGATTGTTTACAGCGCGTTTATTATTGAGGCCGTGCCGGTTGAAGAGTTTGATCAGCCGGTAGATTACCTGGCGTGTGAAAACGGAATCTTGAAAGTGTCGTCAAGTTGACCCCAGTACTTTCAGAAAGTTGAAGCGGGAGGCGATTGCTTTCGCGCCAGACAGGCAAATGGAATAGCGCCTGCTATGGCCAGTATCCCCGTGATGGCATACATCGCTGAATAGCTTGTGGCCTGCGCCACCGGCCCCATTGACGCGCCGCCCAAGCCAATCCACAAGTCGTAGCAAGTGAATTGCATCGCCACGGCGGTGGCGCGCTGAGTGGGCGGCACGCTATCAACCACCATTCCATCCAGCGCAACGCGCCCCGCGCCCGCCCCCAGCCCGTATAGGAACGCCGCGCTCAAGCCGACCCAGGCCGCTTGCGCTTGCGAGAGCAAAAGTATGAACGCGCCGATCAGCGCCAGGGCAGGCACGGCCACCAGCGCGCGCCCCACGCGGTCTGATAATTGCCCCGCGCCAGCTTGCACCAGCAAGAGCGCCAGGGCGTACAGTGTAAAGAACAAACCCGAGCTTGCCGAGTTGGCTTGTTGGGCATAGAGGGGGATAAAGGTCATGAAAGCGCCAAAGACAATGCCCATAATGCTCATGCCCAGCAGCGCGGTTTGTAATCCACGTTGCGCCAGCACCTGGCGCAGGTTGGTCAGTATCGCCGCCTGGGCCGGCTCGAACGGGGCCGGCCGGATGCAGCCCACCAGCAATGCGCACAAGGTAGCCGATGCGGCAGACAAGATGAACAGTGGTGTGAACCCAAAACGCGCCGCCACCGCGTCGCCGGCCAGCGGCCCCAGCAGCATGGCGATTGCCATCGAGTTGGCGCTGAGGCCCAGTGATTGGCCGCGCCGCTCGGGCGGCGACAGGTCTACAATGAGCGCCTGATAGGCCGTGGTAAAGGCTGCAATGCCGACCCCCTGAAACGCGCGCGCCAGCAACAGCGGCAGCACACTGCGGCTGGCCGCATAGCCCAGAGGAGAAATGCTAAAGATGATCGCTCCCACCAGCATCATTGGTTTGCGCCCCCACCGGTCGGTGAGTTGGCCGATGAACGGGCGCGAAAGCACAGCCGCAGCCGCAAACACAAAGGTGAGCAGCCCATTTTGGGCGGGTGTGCCACCGATGGAATTTACATACAAGGGCAGGACGGGGAACAAGGCCTGAAAGCCTAGGAAGAAAAAGGTATTGGCTGCCAGGGCCAGGAGGAAATTCATTATAGAGTAAGAGTAAGTTTTACTCTTCTCCTGATACTTTTAATATAGACATGAAAGCTTCTTGTGGAATCTCGACATTACCTACCATTTTCAATCGTCGTTTGCCACGTTTTTGTTTCTCTAGCAGCTTTTTTTTCCTCGTGATATCGCCACCGTAGCACTTTGCCAAAACGTCTTTTCTAATAGCGTGCGCGGTCGCGCGTGAGATGATTCTTCCATCAGCCGCTGCCTGGATTGGCACAATAAATAATTGCCTAGGGATCAAATCTTTGAGTTTGCTAACAATAGCTTGGCCTATATTGTAAGCTTTATCGCGATGCACAATTTTTGTTAATGCATCAATTGGAACTTCGTTGATCAAAATTTCTAGCTTGGTCAGGTCGCCAGTCTTGTAACCAGAGAAGCTGTAATCAAACGAGGCATAACCGCGCGTGCGGCTCTTGAGCTGATCGTGAAAATCTACAATGATTTCTGAGAGCGGGACTTCGTAGGTCAACATGACGCGGGTGGGGTCCAGGTATTCCAGGCCCAACTGCACGCCGTGCCGCTTGGTGACCAGGTCTAGCACTGCACCCACATATTCCGTTGGGGTAAAGACCTGGATTTTCATCCACGGCTCGCGGATTTCGGCAATTTCGCCTTCGTCGGGCAGTTCGGCCGGGTTGGAAATGGTGATGGCTTGCTCGGTTTCGCGCAAGACGACCTCGTATTGCACGCTGGGGGCGGTGGCTACCACATCCAGGTCAAACTCACGCTCGATGCGTTCCTGGATGATTTCCAGGTGGAACAACCCCAAAAAGCCGCAGCGGAAGCCATAGCCCAGGGCCTGGCTGGTTTCCGCCTGATAGGTCAGCGCGGCGTCGTTGAGCTGGAGTTTTTCCAATGCGTCTTTTAGCTCGCCATAGTCGGCCGCGTCTACGGGGTAGAAGGACGCAAAGACCATGGGCTTGGCCGGCGCGTAGCCAGGCAAGGGCGCGGCTGCCGGGCGCACGGCAAAGGTGATGGTATCGCCCACGTGGCAATCTCGCACGGCCTTGAGACCGGTGGCGATATAGCCTACCTCGCCCGCGCCCAAACTTGACACGGGGTTCATGCCGGGGCTAAAGATGCCAACCTCGATGGGGTCGGTTTCGATGCCGGTGGCAAACATTTTGATCTTGGACTTTTTTTCCACGCGCCCTTCGATCACGCGCACATAGGCGATTACGCCCTTGAACGGATCGTAGTGGCTGTCAAAGATCAAGGCGCGCAAGGGCATGGCCAGGTCGCCTTTGGGCGGTGGCACCTGTGTGACGACGGCTTCCAATAGCTCGCTAATGCCAATTCCCTCTTTGGCCGAGATGCGCAATATTTCCTCGGCAGGCGTGCCCAAGATATGGGCGATTTCATCAGCTACCAAATCTGGCTGGGCCGTGGCCAGGTCAATCTTGTTGATGACGGGGATGATTTCCAGGTCGGCTTCGAGCGCCAGGTACAGGTTGGCCAGGGTTTGCGCTTCGATGCCCTGGGTGGCGTCTACTACCAACACTGCCCCTTCGCACGCAGCCAATGCCCGGCTGACCTCATAGCCAAAATCTACATGGCCGGGGGTGTCGACCATATTCAGCTCGTACTCACGCTCATCTTGGGCGATATACCGCATGCGCACGGCGCTGGCCTTGATGGTTACGCCCTTTTCGCGTTCGAGATCCATGGTGTCTAGCACCTGTTCGGTCATCTCGCGCGCGGTCAGCGTGCCAGTTTTTTCCAACAAGCGGTCGGCCAAGGTAGATTTGCCGTGGTCAATATGGGCTATGATACAGAAATTACGTATTTGAGAAATATCCATGGTTTCTAAACAGAAAGTAGTATGTGGAAAAAAGACCGGCGCACGCTACAAGCTCTTTTCGCCCAGCATGTCTGGCAGGGGGTAGAGTTTTTGCGTGTCCAGGCCGATGGAGAGCAGCGAACAGTGCGAGCGCCATTGATCTTGCTCAGCCAACATTGTGAGCACGGCCCGATTTGTATTGGGCAGCGCGTTCACGCCCACACGCACCGCGCGGGCTTTGATGAATTCGAGCGCCCGGATGATGAGGCGGGGATCAAAGTAATGCCGCCCTCGCGGCCCGTAGGTGATGGTTTGCCCATCCAGGCTCAGCCGGCTGGGAGAAAAATCAACCAAGATGGCCAGCTTGTCGGGCGGCACGTCTTGGGTGGCGTGCAGCATCACCAGGTTGGCGACTGCCTGATGGGCGGCATCGGAAATATGCAGGTAGCTGACCTCAATCAGCCCAGCGGGCAGGGCCAGCATCTGACCCAGTTCGGGCGGTGCGGGAAAGATGCTGGGGTCTGCGCGCCAGCGCAGCTCATAGCTGCCGCCTGCGTCGGTCAGGGTCAGGCACACATCTTTGCCGGCCATGCCTAACATCATGCGCGTGATGTCTTGCGAGGCATTGCTGCTTAGCAATTGCACGATGAGAGGCGGGAAGAGAAAGTATTGCGTGGGCCGCCCGGCTTGCGCGCCGGAGGCGTCTAGGGCGTGTTCCCACGACACGACCAGCCGCCAACTGCTGACGCCCACAAAACGTATGCTGCGCGATTGGAGTATGCACAAGACGGCGTCGCGGCTGCGGGCCATGGCGCGCTTTAGTCCCAGGCGCACTATTTGGGGATTCAGGTCAATAGTTGGGAACGCGTTCACGAGTCGCCTCACACCTTGCCAGGGACTGGCGCTGCTTCACTCATGGGCAAGACAAAGGTAAAGCGGCTACCCTGCCCTAGCTTGCTTTCGGCCCAGATGCGCCCGTGGTGCAGCTCGACCATGCCGCGCGCAATGGAAAGCCCCAGGCCCATGCCGCCGTGCTTGCGCGTCATGTGGTGTTCGACCTGGTAAAAACGCTCAAAGATTCGTTCCAGGTCTTTGGCGGGGATGCCCGGCCCGTTGTCGGTGACCGACACCCAGAGTTCTTTATCGCGCAGTTGGATGGCAACTTCGATGACGCCATTATTGGATGTGAACTTGATGGCATTGGTCAGCAGGTTGGTCAGGGCCAGGGCCACTTTGCTCCAATCGGCGTGAACAGTGATGGCGGCCGTTGGCAACTTGCGGTTGATGATTTGGCCCTTGGTGGCGGCCAGGCTCTCGCAGTCGTTGCAGACTGTGCCCACCAATTCGCGTACGTCGAAATTGCTCAATTCAAGTTCTGTGCCTGTATCAATGTGGCGCAAGTTGACCATTTCTTCAATAATGCCCCGCAGGCGCAATGCGCTATTGAGGACGACTCCTAGTTTTTCGTCTGCCGTTTCGCCGGCCTCGTCTTTTAGCATGGCGGCGTATCCCAAGATCAATCCCAGTGGGGTGCGCAGCTCGTGCGAGGCGATGGCGATAAAATCGCTTTTGACCTTGTCCATTTCGTTGAGCTTTTGGTAGGCTTTTTGCAGCGCAATGACCAGCCGCGCGTTTTCGATAGCCACCGCTGCGTGCGCTGCCAGGGTAGAGAGCATCTGGATATCTTCTTCGGAAAAGGGTTCGTTGCTGCACTTGTTCAACACTTCGACCACGCCGATGGCGCGCTCCTTAAAGAGCAGGGGCGCACCCAAGATGGAGCGTGTCTTAAAGTCAATCTTTTGGTCTACCTGGCTATAATGGCGCGGGTCAGCTTGGGCCTTTTCGATCACCATGGGGCGGCGCGTTTTATAAACGGTGCCGGCAATGCTGCCCTCAACCGGCACGCGAATATTTTGGCGCTCCAACTCTTGACTGTTGCGGCCGGTGGAGGCCACAAAGTGCATGTCGCCGGCGCGCTCGTCGTACAAGATGATTGAGGCCGCCTCGGTCTCGGTCAGCTCGGTGGCCGCTTCCAGGATTTGCTGGAGCAGCGATTCAAGCTCTAGGGTAGAGGTAAGCCCCTGGCTGATTTCCAAGACTCGTTGCAGGCGCTGCGTTTGTTGCTGCAAGTCTGTGATGCTGGCGCGCAGTTCGCCGGTTCTTGCGGTTGGCTCTTGTGAATTTTGTTCTGACATAGCCTAACTCCAAGCGCCTTGATTCAAGGATAAGCATGTTTCGATCATGGCGTCAATATCCAAGTTGCCTGCCTCTGTTCGGCACAGGCGAGCCAAAAACTCGATATTTCCCGCCGGGCCTGTAATGGGCGATGGGATGAGGCCACTGGGCGACCAGGCGTTCTTGACAGCCCAATTTAGGACTTGGGCCAATACAGCGCGATGAATAGCCGGGTCGCGCACTACGCCGCCTTTGCCTACCTGCTCTCGCCCAGCCTCAAATTGCGGCTTGATCAGGGCAATCACCTGGCCGTCATCCTTGAGCCAATCTATTACGGCAGCCAAGATGATGTCGAGCGAGATGAATGACACATCAATCACAGCCAGGTCAATTGGCTCTGGCAGTTGCTCCACATGTCGCGCGTTGGTGCGTTCCATCACCACCACGCGGGGATCCTGGCGCAGCCGCCAATCGAGTTGTCCATAGCCCACATCAATGGCGTATACCTTGGCCGCGCCGTGTTGCAACAGGCAATCGGTAAACCCGCCGGTAGAAGCGCCCACATCGGCGCAGACATGGCCGCCTACGTCCACCCCAAATTGATCAAGCGCCGCTTTTAGCTTGATCCCGCCCCGGCTGACAAACGGCAGCGGCGCGCGCACTCGCACCGGCGTATCGGGCGGCACGGGCTGGGCGGGCCGGTCTGCG
>JBGSMF010000512.1:0-9404 GCA_041740315.1 Thermoflexales bacterium | reverse complement strand
GGAAGTGGGCATGACGGTGCGAGCGCAACGGCGCTGGGCAGAGCTGCACCACACCCAATTTGACCCCAGCGGGTTAGCCGAGGCGCTGCTGCCATCGGAAGGGGTGCAGGTATTTCAGCGCAGTCTAGAGGCGGCCTTGCCCAGAGTGGTGGTGTCCACCCAAGATTTGGCAGCCCGCCTCGAACAGCACGATGCCAAGACATTAGAGATCCTGGTTCAAGCCGCACCACCCACCCATGCGCGCCCTGAATTAAAGGATGCTTATATAGCCCCCAGAAATGAGATTGAACAGGTAATGGCTGATGCCTGCATTGAGGTGTTTGGGGTAGACCCGATCGGGGTGCAAGACAGCTTTTTTGAGTTGGGAGGAGATTCCATTTTATTCATACGGCTCGTCGCCCGAATTCGCCAAGCTGGATGGCATATAAAACCTCAGCAGGTCTTTCAACACCCGACGATAGAGGAATTGGCCAAGCTCGCTGTTCAGGCTGGGCACGAGCCGCAGGGCCAGACCAGCAAGGGCGTGCATGGTCAGTCTCTAGAAACAGACGGATCGGCTTCCTCTGATTTCCCGTTGGCGGGATTAGATGAGCAAGAGTTGGATGATTTAGCTGCTTTTGTAGCTCAAATTGATGGAAATGAGGCAACTGGATGAAAAAGATAGAAAATGTCCAAGACATCTTTCCTTTATCTCCTATGCAGCAAGGCATGTTCTTTCATACTTTGTATTCCAAATCAAGCGCGTATCACATACAAACATGGTACACATTCCAGGGCGACCTGGACATTTCGGCCCTGCAGCGAGCTTGGCAGCGCATATTAGACCGGCATGCGATTTTACGTTCTATTTTCACAGGGAAGAACAAGAGCGGGCAGCCTCTTCAGGTTGTGCGCCAGCATGCCACTCTTCCCTGGGAGTACCAAAATTGGGTCGGGCTATCCTCAATCCAGCAACAGGAAAGGTTAGAGGCCTTGCTCCTTGCAGATCGGGAGCGAGGCTTTGAACTCACTCATGCGCCGCTAATGCGGCTAGCGCTTATTCAGACGGATGAAAAAGAGTTTGAGTTAATTTGGAGTTATCATCACTTGCTGCTGGATGGTTGGTCCACCTCTTTGATTTTCAAAGAAATGTTCATTTTCTACGAGGCGTTTAGCCTGGGCCAAGATGTGGATTTGGAACTGCCCAAGCCTTATCGAGATTATATCGCCTGGCTAAAGAAGCAAGACATGGCAGAAGCAGAGGCTTACTGGCGGCAAATGCTTGGAGGGTTCACTACCACGACACCCCTGCCAAATCGCTCCCCCATGAGCATAGTTGATCAAAAAATATCGTACACGCAAGAGTTAATGCGCTTGTCCAAAGAGACAACCAATGCTCTACAGACATTAGCGCGACAAAACAACTTGACCGTCAGCACACTGGTTCAGGGCGCCTGGGCCTTGTTGCTGGGCCGTTACAGCGGCGAAAAGGACGTGGTATTTGGAACCGTCGTCTCTGGACGGCCGGCTGAACTGCCAGGCAGCGAGGCCATGGTAGGATTGTTTATCAATACATTGCCAGTGCGTGCGCGGATATCCCCGGATATGCCGGTGATTTTGTGGTTGAAAGAGTTTCAGAATCAGTTGGTTGAGATGCGCAAATACGAATATAGCCCCTTGGTACAGGTCAAAAATTGGAGCGAGATGCCCCGGACGCAATCTCTTTTTGATAACATTGTGGCTTTTGAGAATTATCCGGTGGATACCTCTTTATTGGCGCAAGAAGATAATCTGAAAATAAAAGATGTTCAGTCTATCGAACCAAACCACTATCCGCTGACAGCTCTTGCGGCGCCAGGAGAAATGTTGCATCTATCAATTCGCTACGACAGCCAGCTTTTCGATGCTGCCACAATTGAGCGAATGGCGCGACATTGGCAGGTCCTGCTAGAGGGTATCGTTGCTCACCCAGAGCAATCAGTGTTCGAACTACCACTACTAACAGAAGCAGAGCGGCAGCAGGCGATTGAGGTGTGGAACGCTACTGCAGCCGAGTACCCGCGAGACAAGTGCGTGCATGAGCTGGTGGAGACGCAAGTGGAGCGAGTGCCGGAGGCGGTAGCGGTGGTGTGTGGGGAAGACCATGTGACCTATCAGGAACTGGATCGGCGGGCGAACCAGCTAGGGCAACATCTGAGGCGATTAGAGGTGGGGCCAGAGGTAGTGGTGGGAATATGGATGGGACGTTCGATAGAGCAGGTAGTGGGGCTGCTGGGGATACTGAAGGCGGGCGGGGCATACTTGCCGCTGGAGCCAGACTATCCGGCGGAGCGATTGGGGTACATGATCGAGGAAGCGGGAGTGCCAGTGGTGCTGACGGTGGGAGAGTTGGTGGAACGGGTGGCGACGCGCGAGGCGGTGGTGATTTGCCTGGATACGGGGTGGGGCGTAATCAGCCAGGAGAAAGAAAGCAAGCCGGCCGTGAAAGTGGACAGTGAAAACCTGGCGTATGTGATCTACACGTCGGGGTCAACGGGGCAACCGAAAGGTGTAATGCTGACGCATCGAGGGATAGTGAACTATCTGAGTTGGTGTGAGCGGAGCTATCCCTTGGGCGAAGGATGTGGCGCGCCGGTGCACTCGTCGTTGGGGTTTGACCTGACGGTGACGGGGCTGTGGGGGACGTTGGCGACAGGGGGACGGGTGCGGCTGGTGAGTGAGGGGAGAGGAATAGGGGCGTTGAGCGCGGCGCTGCGCGAGGAAGGGGATTACGGGCTGGTCAAGCTGACGCCGGCGCACATTGAATTGTTGAGTCAGGAATTGAAGGGAGAAGAAGCCGGGGGACGGACGCGAGCGTTGATCATAGGGGGGGAGCAGTTGGTGTGGGAGCGATTGGGATACTGGCAGGCGCACGCAAAGGGTACGGAGTTGGTGAACGAGTATGGGCCGACCGAGACAGCGGTGGGGTGCTGCGTGTACTGGGCCAGTGAGGGAGGAAGGGAGGAAGGTGCGGTGCCGATCGGGCGGCCGATCATCAACACAGTTTTGTATATCCTGGATGAGAGGCAGAGGGTGGTGCCGATTGGAGTGGCGGGCGAGTTGTACATTGGAGGGGCTGGGGTAGCGCGCGGCTATGTAGAGCGGGCGGACTTGACAGCGGAGCGCTTTGTGCCGAACCCGTATGATGGAGGGGGAGGGGGACGGCTATATCGAACGGGCGACATGGCGCGTTACCGTCCGGATGGGAACCTAGAGTACCTGGGGCGACGGGATGGGCAGGTCAAGTTGCGGGGATATCGAGTAGAGTTGGGCGAGATTGAGGCCGTGCTAAGGCAGGCAGAGAGAGTGCGCGAAGCAGTGGTGGTGGTGCGCGAGGAAGAGGTGGGCGATCAGCGTTTGGTGGCGTATGTGGTGGGCGAGGCGGAGCCAGCGCCGGAGGTAGAGGAACTGCGAC
This sequence comes from Thermoflexales bacterium, assembly GCA_041740315.1. Taxonomy (GTDB): domain Bacteria; phylum Chloroflexota; class Anaerolineae; order Fen-1058; family Fen-1058; genus JBGSMF01. The sequence continues at coordinate 5,971 of JBGSMF010000512.1, read as the reverse complement.
GCTATGTGCAGGGCAAGCTGCCGGAATACATGGCGCCGGCGGCGTATGTGGTGCTAGAGGCGCTGCCGTTGACGCCGAATGGCAAGGTGGATCGGCGCGCGCTGCCCGCGCCGGAAGGAACAAGATCCGGCGTAGAGAGCGCATACCAAGCGCCCCAGACGCCAACAGAAGAGTTGGTAGCCAAGATTTGGGCTGAGGTGTTAAAAGTAGACAAGGTAGGGACCCACGATGACTTTTTTGAGCTAGGCGGGCATTCGTTGTTGGCGACGCAGGCCATCTTCCGCGTGCGTGAAGCTTTTCAGATAGAGTTGCCCTTGCGCAGCATTTTTGATATGCCTACCGTAGCAGAACTTGCTCAAGTGGTTGATACGGCCCTTTGCAAGGAGCCGACCGTTGTTGACAAAAAGCCCATAACTTTTGAGGAGGGAAGGCTGTAATTGCTGGTGCTAGTATGCTGGGGCCAGCTTGGTGCCAGGCAGGAACCACGGGTTTTCTGGCTGGATATACAAGGAAGGTGTATATGGACAAAAAAGGCTCGGTGGTGATTGTCGCTCCTGTCAGCACTGGTGACGAAGATATATATATGTTGGATTTTTTCCAGTTGGTGCTCAAAGACGCCAGCGTGGCCAGCCTGCCTAATTTAGACAGACTGTTCAATGCTAGGCCCCCGTCTCTGGAACACGTAGATTTAAGAGCCGGCAATTCGATGGCGGGTTATTATCTGGAAAGTTGGCTAAAGCTGAGGGGGTATGATGCCCATACCGTGTTTGAATGGGAGGGGGGAGAAGCGTTTAGTCGATTGGCGAGGTCTGTTGATCCGATAGCGGTTGCGCTATCTACCACTTTTCTTATGGATCAAAAGAGCGTAGCCATATGGTTAGAGAGGGTGCAGAGCACGTTTGGCAATGTGCCCATTATAGTAGGTGGGGCGTATGTTAGGAAAAATAAAATAAGGCTGGATCAGATTCGGGATATGGACTGGCTACAGGCCATGAGAGAGTTTGGAGTCGAGCCGACATTAGACTGCATGTTCGTGACGTGCACGGAAGCGGCTCTGAGGAAGGCCATATACATCACGAGCGAGTTTGGCGAGCACACCCTGCTCAAGATTCTTGAGCGGATCGAACAAGGGCGCTGCGATTGTCAAGACCTGGTGGGCATTCCCAACCTGGCTTTGCCGATGCCGAACGGAACATGGCAGACGACGGCGGAAGAGCTAGAGCCTGTGAACCTTGACACAGATTATACGCGGTGGGATCTGGTGGAATCGGTGGTTGGGCTAGTGCCCATCCGGGCCAGCCTTGGCTGCCCCTACAAGTGCCGTTTTTGCGACTATCGCGCGCTGCATTCGACCATGAGGCTGCGATCGCCCGAGTCTATCTTGGAAGAAATTCAACTGGCCAAGAGCCGGGGTGGGTTTTGGTTCTATTTCATAGATGACAATGCGTTTCTGACGACGAGCCGGATTTCTCAATTGACGACGGCCATTATCCAGAACAGCCTGGATATTGAGTGGGGGGGATTTCTGCGGGCCGACCGGATCAACGAAACCAACATTCAAAACATCTATGCCTCTGGCTGTCGTTTAGGCGTGTGTGGAATCGAGAGCGGCGATTTGGGGCAGTTGAAACGCATGGGGAAGCAGTGCCGGCTGGAATCGGTTGCGCGCGGAATTGACCTGGCTACCGAGGCTGGCATAAGGTTGTCGCTTTCATTCGTACTGGGGTTTCCAGGCGAAACTCGAGAGACGCTTGATAACACCATTGCGTTTATCAACCGCATCGCTTCCACGAACAAGAATTTTGCCACCTATCGTATTGCACCGCTGACTGTGAATCCCATTAGCCTGCTGGATGGAGTAGAGTGCAGGCGGCAGTACAATTTGCGTGGTGGGCAATTCAACTGGTCTCACGACACCATGACCAGAGACGAGGTAATACAAACTTGGCAGTATTATCTATTCAGACATGCAGAGGCCGTAACATACGAATACTATGGGCAAGATTTCCCAGAAGGCTGGAGCATTCAAAAGAGAAACGAGGCCTTCCAACTAAGAAAACAGTTGGCCGTAGATTTTATAGACCAAGAATCTGACTCAGTTGTGCAAAGCCATTTTGCGCAACTTTGGAGATTGATCAGAGACCCCGGCGAATCTTTGGAAATACCAAGCTGGCAGGCTTATATGGCTGAGCGGATGTTTCAACCTGGAACGCGAAACTTGTTGCTCCAGGTGGATTATTCTGAACTTGAGGATATCTAGAGCGATTGGCGCATTTGCTAGGAGGCTTGAAGATGAGCAGCAAGATATTACTTTTGAAACCCCCTTTCTTTACACCTTGGACGCCGCCGTTAGGCATTGCAATACTCAAGGCTTTTTTGGGGCAGCATGGGTATCAGGTCACTTGCGCTGATTTCAACACGGACCCAGAGCTATGGGGAACACACCATACGTATTTCACTGCTTTACAACACCATGAGAATACTTCAATCAACGATGGCTATTCAAAGTTGTGGTGGATCTTGAATGCTCACTTGCTGGCTTATCTCAATGGAGCTAACCATGCCACCTGTGAGAGAATGCTTGATAGAATCATTCCGTTGTATGGCGTCAAATACGACAGCAATGTCATCAAGAGCCTAATCCCGATAGTGGGCAAGTACTTTAAGAGACTGGAAGAGTTGGTTGATCGTATTGACTTGACGGACTGGGGAATTGTAGGGACAAGTACGTACACTACTTCGCTTGCCTCCTCTTTGTTCATTTTGCGGAGAGTCAAGCAAAAATACCCGCACATTATGACAGTATTGGGAGGGGGGATTTTCGCTGACGATCTGGCGCCAGATTCGTATAACTTTAATACATTGCTTGAAAGTTGCCCGTATGTTGACCGTATCGTGATGGGCGAAGGGGAATTGCTGTTTCTCAAGCTTCTTCGAGGAGAGCTGGACAAGCGTGTGATTTCTATTGCCGATATTGAAGACACCACCCTGGATTTGCAGGAATCTTGCACGCCCGATTTTTCAGATTTGAACCTAGAGTCTTATTATCATATGACTGTCGAGGGTGGCCGCAGTTGTCCTTTCCAGTGCAAGTTTTGTTCTGAGACTGTGCAATGGGGTAAATACCGAAAAAAGCCGGTGGACCTGTTGGTAAGGCAGGCGGTAGACCTGGTGCAGAAACACGGCAACAACACGTTTTTCATGGCAGATTCGCTAATGAATCCCTATATTATGGATTTTTCGCGCGAGTTGCTCGAAAAGAAGGCGAATATACTTTACGATGGATATTTGCGGGCGGACAAACCCGTTGCGGAGCGTGATAGGGTAAAGCTTTGGGCGCGTTCTGGCCTCTACCGTGTGAGGCTCGGCATAGAAAGTGGTTCCGCGCACGTGCTGAACTTGATGGGCAAAAGGACCAGCCCAGATGTCATGTCTGAGGTTCTCAAGTCTCTGGCTAGCGCCGGGGTGCGGACGACCACTTATTGGGTTATTGGTTTCCCAGGAGAGACAGAGCAAGACTTTCAAGAGACTGTGCGCTTTGTTCGTGAACATTATCGGTATATTTACGAGTTTGAAGCTCATCCCTTTTATTATTACCCTCAAGGGCAAGTCGGCTCAATACAGTATGAGAGTCATTCCTTATATCCCGATGATGTGACCGAGGTCATCAAGTTCAAACGGTGGGAAGTAAGTGATTGTAGTCCAACGCGTGAAGAAACATACGAGAGACACAGTAGGCTTTCCAAATTTGCGGCCAAATTTGATTTGCCCAACATCTATACAATGAAAGATCGCTATCAGGCGGAAGGCCGGTGGCATTGTCTATATCCGCTTGTTGCGGAAGTATACAAGGGGACCCAGGTAAGCAGAAAACAGGCTCAGGCATTGTCCCCAGCTTTGGCTGCGGCGCGGGGGCAGCCGCTTGCAGAAGGGGCCTTTAGTTTGGGCGCTGCATTGTGTTATGGCATGTTGGTCAAAAAGAGGCTAGACAAAAAGATCCTGACTATGGCCGTTGATCAATTGATCAAGCATAACGATGTGCTGCAGGCACATTTTCAGCCAGGTCAGCATGGCCCAATGCCTCGGGCTGATAAAGACACAATCGGCAAGATGATATCTGTGCATTCCTGCGAAGGGGAACTCGAAAATGAAATGAACTCTGTAGAACGTCAGATTGTCGAGAGACTATTGAAAGAGACAAGCCCTGAGCCAGGCATGCCTTTACGCATTGCCCTGGTTGAAAATGAGCAGCCCTCTTCCAAGCTTTTCCTCCTCGTGCACCGGGCCGTAGCAGATGGCAAGAGCGTAACACTTTTTTGTGAGGATTTGTTTCGAATCTATGAGCAGCTATCTGAAGGCCGAGAGGTATCGCTGCTTCCAACGCGCTCTCCCTACACAAAACCTATTGACAAGCTAGAGGTTGGGGGGCAGGCTGGACTGCGGCAAGACGGCGCTGACGGATCGAACGCCCCTGCTTCGAATCAAATCGAGTTAGAGGGCGGCAGAATTCAATCCAGACTTTTGTCGCTTGGCAAATATATCTCTAGAGAAATTTTCAAAACATTGCCCCAATGTGGTCTCAGTCCCACCGAAGTGCTCGCAGGTGGGTTTTTGAAGGGACTAAAAAACTGCGCAGGCGAGGCAATCGAGGCTGAAATAGCTGTGGACAGCAGTCTGGCCGATGCAGAACTGCAGCGCACAGTGGGGCCGTTAACGCGCCGGGTCAAGTTGCCTCTTGGGCTTGTCAAGGGGAATGATCTGCTCGGTGTGTATCAACTGCGTTCTATCTTGCAAAACGCGCCTAGAGGTGTGGAAAAGGCGCCTTTGCCGCTCAATGGCGCCAATGGGCGTGTGTTGTTGAATTTTGAATATTGGGTGGACGAGCCTTGGCTTGGAGGTGACGAGTGGATTCCGCAGGGGTTTGCTGTTGACGGGTATGGCGCAAAAGGAGAATACCTGTTGGAAATGGCGCCGGTCATAACTGGTGATGGTATTGCGGTGCATTTGATGTATCGGCCCGGACCAGTGGCGGAGGAACTGGTAGAAACAATGTCAGGTTGTTTGATTCAGGACATAGAAATGCTCCTGGCCCATTGCGAGTGTTACGGGTCTACCAGGCAGTTCTGCCTGGCAGAATTCAGCGGGTATGCCCCAATATCAGTCTTGGCCGAAGCGGCAGGAAGTGAACGTGGAGAGCCCGGTGAGGGGTGGGCCTGGACGCGTTGCGAATTGCCAGGATTGGCGTTAGATGGCTTGCAGGCGGCGTTTCAAGCAGATTTGCCAGACATTGTTTTTGCTGCCTATGGCGTCCTGCTCTCGCGGTTGAGCGGAAGACAAGACATTGTTTTTCTTTCATCTGTTTGTGAAAGGGCGTTGGTTCCATTAAGAGTACATCCATCGTGGAATTTGCATTTTAGCGAATTTGTCCGAGATGTTTCGCACAAGAGGAAACAAATGTCTGAGCACCAATTGTATGCTTTCCACAGCCTAATTTGGCCTTGGGCGACAGAAAGCAATGTGCCAGATTCCATTTTTGATGTTGGATACATCTTTCACACTTTGGAAGGGTCAAAAGAGAATTCGATAGAACAAGTATCAAGTCTTTGCCCAACAATGGACATGGGGAAATCAGGCTTGGTGCTAGAGGTGGTGGATAATGGAACCGGCCTGGACATGCGATTCTGGTATCGGCGTGATTTGCTGGCGCAAAAGACCATTGACCAGTGGTGCCTTTACCTGACATCTATTTTGGAAAAGGTCGGCAAAAACCCAACCCTTCCCCTTGGGTATATAGTGTTAAGTAAAAAGAAACGATAGCGAGCAGCGGCAGTGACCACGACCGATTTTCTGATTGAGTTGTTACAAAGAGGTGTGATGCTATGGGTTGAAGCAGGTGCATTGTGCTATCGAGCGCCAGAGGGTGTATTGACGGCGGCGATGCGGGCAGAGCTGGCGAGGGGCAAGCAAGAGC
>JBGSMF010000511.1:0-19670 GCA_041740315.1 Thermoflexales bacterium | reverse complement strand
GGCGGCGGCGAGTATGGCGATCTTTACTACCCGCAAACAAACGGCAGCGGCGGCGGCAATACACCCAATGCTTACGGCGGCAGCGGCGGTGGGACGATTCGGCTGGTGGTCAGCCAAACACTGGCTGTGAGCGGGACCATTTCAGCCGATGGCAACCCCGGCGCAGAATGGATGGGCGACGAGGTAGGCGGCGGCGGCGCTGGTGGGAGCATTTGGCTTACCGCCGGCGCGTTTGCCGGCGATGGAACCGTGCGCGCTAACGGCGCAGGTGACTATTTCTACCCCTACGCGGTGATGGCTGGCTCTGGCGGCGGCGGGCGCATTGCCATCTATGCCGATGATTATTCCTTCAACGGCGCAGTCCAGGCCGATGGAGGGGGATGGGGAGGAGGCGTACACGCTGGGCAACCCGGCACTATCTACCTGGGCCAGGTAGACCCCGTGTCTTCTACCGTGGCGGTTTTGCCGCCAACAGGCGTCATCACCGCCGGGGGGACGCCGGCCATCATCACTGTGACGCTGGTGACCACGGCCGGCGCGCCGGTTGAAGGCGAATCGGTCGGCCTGGAAATAATAGAGGGACAGGGTTGTTACATAAACGGCTATTTCGCTAATCCCGATACTGTTGTGTGGATAGGCACTACCGACGCTCAAGGTGCGGTGGCAGCAACGCTATCCTCAACCTATGCCGGAGCCAGAACCATCCGGGCTTGGGTGAGAGACGACCCTCAAAGATATCGCTTGCTTCAAACCGCCAGCATCACCGTGGCGCCCGGCTTGCCCCATCCCAGCCGCTCGTTCATAGAGGCCAGCCCCACCTCGCTCTATGTCAATGGCTCTTCCTCCATCATCGTCACAGTGCGAGACGCCTATTACAACAACGTGCCGGGCCAAGAAGTAAGTTTGCTGCTGATCAACGGCGTTAACGTGACCGTGACACAACCGCTTTCTCCAACCAATGCAGTCGGCAAGGCGTGGGGCAGCATCCTGACCACCCGCGCCCAGGCAGTGACGATGGGCGCGTTGGCCGTTACGGCCGGCGTCACACTGACGCGCCGGGTTACCGTCACCTTCCAGCCAGGTCCAGTGAGTTTGGTCACGTCCAGTTTGGCCGTCACGCCAACAGAGGTATTTGCCGATGGGCAATCGGTAGCCACCGCCACGGTGACATTGCTGGATAACTATGATAATCCCGTGTCGGGCAAGACGGTCGCGATACACACAACCGGCACAGCCATCACAATCACCCCGCCTTCTGGAACAACGGATACCGCCGGGCGCTTTGTGGCAACCATCCTCAGCCAGATTGTGCAAACGGTGACCGTCACAGCCCTGGATGTGACGGATGGATTGACACTGCCCCAGGCCATCGAATTGGCCTTTATCGCCGGGTCAACCCACCGCTACTTTTCCACAGTAGAAGCAAGCCCCGGCCCGTTTGTGGCCGACGGGCTGGATAGCGCCACCATCATCGTCACGCTCAAGAACGCATCGCACGAGCCGGTCGCCGACCATGCAGTGAGCCTGGTTGCTTCGGGCAGCAACAACTTTATCCTGGGGCCATTCCCGGCCCTCAGCGGGCCAGACGGCGTGGTGACTTTTACCCTGGCCACCCTCCAGGCCGCAACCAAGACAGTGACCGCAACCGACACAACCGACGACATTACGCTGGCCGCCCATCCGCAAGTGCTGTTTGCGGCCGGCCCGCCCGACCCCATCGCAAGCTCAGCCCAGGCCAATCCGGCCAATGTGGCCGCAGATGGCGTTGCCGCCTCTACCATCACTGTGATGGTGCGCGATGCCTATCACAACCCCGTGCCAAATGTGACGGTGACGCTGACAGACACAGGCGCGGGCACGCTGCTGACCCAGCCCGCCAACCCCACCGGGGCCGACGGCGGGACATGGGGCACTATCCGCAGCACAGTTGTGGAGGATGTAAGTGTGACCGCACTGGTGGGAGGAACTCCTCTGGCAAGCACCACAGTGCATTTTCTGGGCATGGATCTAGCAATGTCCAAGTACGGTCCGGCCTCCGTCGCCGCCGGCCAGAGCATCACATTTGCGCTGCGGGTGGAAAATGTAGGCTTGATGAGCGCCCCAGCCGTCTTGCTCACCGACACCCTGCCGCTCAGCATTACGTTCGCCGCCCAATATAGCTCCTATCCCTTTACACGGACCGGACAGACCCTCGTTTGGTCGTTGGGCGATATGGGCGCGGGCGACCATCGCTTTGTCCGTCTCGTGGGCACAGTGACCACCACCGCTTTGCTCGGCGAGCAGTTGGTCAATCAGGCCACCGCCCGCGCCGCCGATTGGGAGGCCAACCTGGCCAACAACAGCGATTCCGCCACGGCGACGGTCGTGCCGCCGTATGGCTTTAGCTCGCAGATCATCCCGATCAGCCAGACAGTCGGCCTGGGCGGTCCGGCTGCTTTTCAAGTGAGCGTGCGCAACAGCGGCGTGCTGGCCGATGCCTATACCTTTGCCTTGACAGGGTTAGAAACAATGACAACCACCCTCTCGCCGGCAAGCCTGTGGCTGCTGGCAGGCAAGACAGGCGAAACCACATTGACCGTCGTGGAAGATGATTGCGCCGCCGCAGGCGTCTATCCATTCACTGTCACCATCACCTCCACTGGCAGTAGCCAATCGCAAACCTTGCCCGGCGAATTGACGCTGACAAATCTACCCCTCATCACTGATCTCTCGCCCACCGACGGCATCACGGTTGGCGCACGCAGCGTCTTGTTCACCTGGCAAACCAGCTCTAGCGGCACAACCCAGCTCTATCTGCGCCCTGCAGGAGGCTCTTTCACTGGCTATGATGGCGAAGCAGGCGTCTTGCACCAGGTTATCGTTGGAGATTTGCAGCGATACACCACCTACGAATGGTACGCCGAAACAGTCAATGCCTGCGGCGCTGCCGAGCAAAGCTCCGTGCGCTCGTTCTATGTTGACAGCGGCATTGTCTTTTCTGCGCCTGCCTTTGATTTCACGGTGGAACGAGATTATGCGCAACAAGCCTATATTGCGGTCACCAACCAGGATGACATCGCGCACACGCTAGTGATGACGGTCGAAAATCCCTCCGACGAACTCATTGTCGGCTTTGTGGGTTATGGCAGTGTAGATTATCCCATCCTGCTGAGCCCCGGCGAAACGCGCAATGTCGAGCTGGTCATCCACGCCCAAGACACGCAGAGCACAGAGTACAACCTGACCGCCCGCCTGTTCGCGGACGAAGGAACAAACGATCCCATCCAAGATGCGGCCGCCGTCAACGTTCACATCCACATGCCTTACTTTAATCTTGCGCTTCAGGAAACCAGTTACGATCCTGTCACGCTGGTGCGCGGCTTTCAGGTCACCAACACCGGCGACGCGCTGACCGATCTGAATCTAACCGCCAACTCTACCGGCGATGGCTCGTTATACTTGTGGCCCGGAGTCGGGCACGGCTACTTGGCCCCCGGCCAAATGCTCGCCTTTGAGGCCTTTCCTGTCATTGACGCCGGTTTTCAGGCGCTCACCGCTACCCTCACAGCCGCAGCGGCCGGTCATTCGGCAACACAGATGGTCACGCTGACGCTGCCGCCGGGCAAGCAAGTTTTCAATGGGCAGGTTGAAAATGTAATGATGCAGGTCAGACGAAAGGACTGGTACTGCACCAATCGTCCCTCCATCTACACACCTCTGACGTTGCCCAGCGGCTTTCACAGCGCCAACGCCAACAGCGCGCAACTGCTCATCAGCTTCAAGCCGCACAGCGGTGTTAGGCCGCACAGTGTCGCTGTCTATCTCAATGGACACTTGGTCGGGCTGCTGCTCAACATGATTCCTCACGGCTCCTATGCCTTTGATATTGACCCAACCTTTCTTAACGAGGCCATCGCCGGGCCAAGCGACAACCTGGTGTGGCTCGAAACGACCCACCTGAACGGCGGCCACTATGTCGTCACCACCGACATGACGCTCGTCGCCTGCATGGATGAGGTTAACGATTGGGTGGTGGCGTCCAGCCAGGCCGAGGCAGACCAGCTCGTAGCTCAACGCAGCTATCTGCTGCCGGCTCCCACCACGCTCGAGGTTGACATTTTGCAACCCAACCCTGGCCAGGTCGTCACTGTCGGGGGTGAAATCCAGGTGACAGCCCAAATCTCGGATGACATTGGCCGCCAGGCATCGCACTTGGTCATGCTAGAATCGAGCAACGGCAACGGCAGCCTCATCCTCCACGACGACGGGCAACACAACGATGGGGACGCGCGTGATGGCACCTTTGGCAACACCTGGACGCCGGTCAACGCAGGCACAACTGTGCTCACCGTGACTTCTAGCTGCTGCGCCATCGTTGGGGCAGACTATACCACTGTCGAGGTGGTAAACCTCGATCTCTTGGTGGATGTTTCTCACCACATCCCCCTCACCGGGACATCACCGCTGACTAGCGCCGCAACACCGCCGCCGCTGCGCATCCTGCCAGGTGTGGGAGAGCTCTTGGCCGAATGGCAACACCTGCTCAGGCCAAGCCAACCCCGGCAGGTCGTAGCGCTGCCTGTGGCGCTGCCAGCCATGCAGCCCGGCCAGGTGCGCCAAATCGCCAGCAGCACGGTAGTCTCGTACACCGGTCCGGGAGGCTCTGGGCAGATCAAGCTAGGCCCGCTGTATGTGACAGCCTCGCGCCTGGTTGCCATTAGCCCCACCTCTCAACTCGCCGGCCTGGGCAGCCAGGTTGTCTACCAGGTCAGCCTGCTCAATCCCAGCTCCGACACCAATACGTACACTGTGACGGTCGCAGGGCTACCAAGCGGGTGGACAGAGCCGCTCCCTGCAATCTCGCTGGCGGGCGGCGAGCAAACTCACTTGCCGCTGACGGTAACCGTGCCCGCCGATGGCGAGCCGGGGCCATATACCTTTGCCGTCGGCGTCGAAAATAGCCTGGGCGGCCACGACCAGGCCCAGGCTCAACTAGAAGTCACAGCGGCCCAGGCGCAGGTGAGCGTGTGGCCCAAATGGAGCGCGGCGGGCAACGGCGAGGTGACAAGCTATACCATTGCCGTCACAAACACCGGGCTTGTCAACCGCATCTTTGCGCTGTCTACCGAGGGACTGGCCGGCAATGGCGTGGCGCTCCCCTCAACAATTGAGGTAGGCGCCGGGCAAGGCGTGACTGTATCGCTCGTTATCACAGCCGGCGTCGAGCGTGGCCCGCATGCCTTTAGCGTCAACGCCAATTATGCCGCCGGCTCGCAAACCATCGGCGCGTCTGACGATGGGGTGCTGTATGTGTTGACCGATCTGCGCGTCACCGGCGCGCTCAGCCCGACCATCGCCATCGGAGGCCAGGCCTCGCCCGCCCTTTACACGCTTGCCGTCACCAACACCGGCAGCCTATCGGACACTTGTGATATTACGCTCACTGTGCCTGTCAGTTGGACCTATGAGCTTTCGGCCAACGGGCAGCCTCAAAGCCATCTCAGCCTGACGCCCTATGTGTTCAACAGCGCGCGCCTGCAACTCCTCGTCATACCTGCCGATGGCGCGCCCGAAGGCGACTATATCATCACTGCCACCATCACCTCTCGCACCGACCCGGCCGTGCAAGCCAACATTTCAGGCTTGACACACGTCTCGCATCACGGCGTCACGCTGAACATCACGCCGCACAGCACGACGATGGACCCGCCCGGAACAAAAACCTGGGAGGTGGCCGTAACCAACACGGGTGAGCAGGCCGATGTTTTCGATCTGATGGCGGGCGGCATTGTTTCCAGCACTGCCCAGTTCGACATCAACCCCGTCAGCCTGGCCGCCAATCAATCAACCGTCGTTCACCTGAGCGCCAGCAATTTGAATGTTGCGCTGCCGCAGACTTGTCCCTTTGGCGTGACCGCGCGCTCGCAGGGCGAGCCGGCCGTCTGGGGCTATGATACTGCCGAGGTCACTTTTACCGGCTTTGAGGATATTGCGGCCGGCATTACGCCCACGCTCGTCACGCTGACCGATACGTTCACTGCCCATTACCTGCTGCTCATCACCAACACCGGCAACGTAGATACAATCTACACACTGCACATGTCTTCCGAGCCGGCCGGGCCAGGCCTGGAATTGGAGACGGATGAGGTATACATCCCGCCGCACATGACAGGCGGCATCCTGCTGACAGCGCGCGCCGGCGCAGAGGGAACCTACACCCTCACCCTCTCGGCCGATTCGGTCAGCGGCCCGGCTCAAGACAGCGCGACGGCAACACTAGTCGTGAACCCTGGCAGCCTGGCCTGCCAGCCCGATCCGCACGAGGAGGACGATCTACCGACCCTGGTCTCTGGTTTGGCGATGGGCGCCCCCGCAACATTCAACTTTTGCGACGACGCCTCCGATTGGATCACCTTTACGGCCCAGGCCAACGAGGTCTATACTATCACCACTCACGCCTGGGGCCAGCGCGCCGATACCCTGCTCGCCCTCTATGACACCGACGCCGCCACGCTCCTGGCCCTCAACGACGACTATGCCGGCGCGACCGACTTTTCATCTCGCATCGCCTGGCAAGCGCCCGCCGCTGGAACCTACTTTGTGCGGGTCTCTAATCGCGGCCAACTGACGGGCAACCAGACCGGCTATGACCTACAGGTGGATACCACCGCAGGCCCATCCGACCTGTTGCTTTACTTGCCGTTGGTGCTCAGAAACGCGATGCCATCTGCAGCAGCGCCCTGGCAGCCCAATATCATTTTGTCGCCGCTAGGCGTCATCACACATACCCTGCCAGACGCTTACGAGCTAGATGACACCTGGCAACAGGCGCAGCCTATCTTGCCGGGCCAGGCGCAAACCCATACCTTTGATAGCCCCACCGCCGGCTTTGCGCCCGATAAAGATTATGTGCAGTTTGCTGTCCCAATTTATTCTGAGGTGACCTTTACCGTGCTTTCGCGCGTGGGCGCAACGCCCACCTTGGAGTTGTATGGGCCAACGGGCGATCCTTACATCGAGGCCGGTCACTGGATCACCGGCAGCCTGGCGCTGGCCTGGCAAGCGCCCAGCGCCCAGACCTACTTTTTGGCCGCGGTAGATGCCGGCGCCGCCATCCCGGCCACCTATACCTTGCAACTGCAAGTCAAGCCGGCGGGCCGGCTCTATCTGCCCATCGTCTTGCGCGAGTTGTGAGAATTGGCTATCGTGACAATGGCTCTAAAACCTTTGCGGCTCTCCCGACTTGAGCGGGAAAAGCATCCTGAGCGGAGGCCCACCGGGCCGCAGTCGAAGGATGCGCACCCCCTTCGGCTCCGCTCAGGATGGCGCACCGCTCAAGGCGCTTTCCCGTTAAACCCAGGAGAGCCACCTTTGCAAGGGTGGTCAAGTTGGCGGACGGGCACACTTGCACCTGCGCTGCGCTTGGCGCAAGTGCAGGTGTGGGAATGCCCGTCCTGCTATTTCCGCTAAGGGTTCGTAAAAGAACAAATTCCGTCATGGAGCGCAGACTTTCGGCTTAAAGGCCGCACTCCTGCGGGAAGTTATATTTTTACGAACCCTAAGTCTAATGCATTAGAAAGGAAAGTATTATGAATACTAACACACATCCCAAGACGATTATCTGCTTATCGGCTGGGGCGATTTTGTTATTGGTCATACTTTATTTTGTGACGCATGGCACAGCCCATAGCGCGCTGCCTCTATCAGCGACGACACTATCGAGTTTTTCTTATCCGGATTTTAGCTCAACCAGCAATCTCATCTTGCTCGATTCAGCCTCGCCAGTGAACAACGCTCTGCGTTTGTCGCCGGGATCGGTCTGCTGCCAGCGAGGAGGCGCCTGGCGTGATACTAAACAACCCGTTCAGGATGGGTTCCAGACGACCTTTCAATTTCAGATCGCCAACCTCAACGGCGGGGGTGGGGATGGTTTTGCCTTTGTCATCCAAAATTCATCGGATCAGGCTTTGGGTGATGCCGGTTGTGGCATGGGTTATGATGGAATACCCAATAGCGTTGTGATCGAGTTTGATACATTCAAGAACCCGCCTTACTGTGAAGCGGTGGGCGATCTCGATGCCAACCATATCAGCGTGCAAACCAATGGAACTGGAGAAAACAGCGTCGAGCACAGCTATTCGCTGGGGCGCACAAGCCCATCGGTGAATTTCAAAGACGGGCAGCCTCACACAGTATCGGTCAGATATGCGCCGAATACGATGAGAATCTATTTGGATGATATGGTTACGCCTGTTTTGACCGTCAACATTGACCTGGCAACAACCCTTTCGTTGGACAATGGCGCTGCCTGGGTGGGTTTCGTGGCCGCCTCTGGCACATCTTACGAGAGCCACGACATCCTGAGCTGGCAGTTCTCCACCGGCCAGGTAGATGCGCAGATTTTCTGTGACGGGAGGACAACCCCCCAGAACTTTGGCGAACTGTGCGAAGAAAGCTTGCAAGTGCAGGCAGATGTATCGGGTGATGCCCTGCCAGATTCGATAGATGTTCAAATATTTGCCATGAATACATGTAAGCAAACGACGCTGACCCTGCAAAAGACTAGTGGGAGTATCTATCGAGCCAGCATCCCGGTCAGCCAGGTGGCGAGTGAATTGACAGGCGACACTGCGGCTGCCATTGTCACTGGGAGCGACAACTATGACTATAACGTTGCCACGCAATTCCTGGAGGATATGGGAATCTCGGAAGAAAATCGTCTGGGCATTGCCTTTGGCGCGGGCGATCAGGCCAACAATATCCCGCCTGATAACCTCAATTTCTTAAAAGCCGCCGGGTATGAGCAAATCTTTGTCATGCCAACCGTGGGCACATCGGAGGGAGCGTGGGGGTTTGTCAAGCACCAGGCAGATATCTTGTTGTACATTGGGCATGGGTCTCACTCGCTCAATCAAATCACGCTCGACGATCAGCAATCCATGTCTACGCCGCGGCATATCGGCTCGGCCTGGGAGGATGGGCTAGATACAGTAGTGCTGTTTGGATGCAGCGTTTTGGATATTGAAGACCAAAATAATTGGTGGGGAAATGGGCATCTGGGACGCGAAGGCAGCGCAGACGAACATAGGCGCTCGCCTGGTAGAAGCTGGATAGAGTTGGGACCCCAAAAGTGGTTTGGGTTTCAGCATTATGCCCCTCTCGTGAACATCCAAGATGGCGACGAAATCATGTTTGACTGGGCTGACAGCTATGTTGCCAGCGGCGATAAAGAGCCCCGAGATACTTGGTGGAGAGATGCCACGGACAACTCGAGCTTTACACAGAGCAAAAGCGCTGTTATGATTGACAGGGGAGATTGGGCTTATCATTATTGGGATGAGAAAATCACTCTTCTCCCGATTTTCGTTCTGTACTACCAGTATGAATGGAAAGAAACTACATTTTCTGTGTTGGCCGCCAATATCGAAGAGTTAGATGGGCTGATCATCCCAACCACACTGACCCATCTTGAGCAACAGCAATTGGATGCAGCCGATAGCGCCTTTCGCGCGGATGCCCTGGTGGTCCAGGCCGACCTATATGATGCACTGGGCAACCATCTGGGGCCAGATGGAGCCGGGGGCTTTGAAGCTGAAATTCCGGGGTCGTCGGTGCGCTCTTCGTATTTGGTCGGCAGTCTTGCGCCAGGAGGCGCAAACGGCCAGGGGATATCTGTCCTGGGCGCTGACCTGAGCCACGGGTATGACCTACGCTTGGCAGGCACCGGAGAAGGCAACTTTCACTTTCTTTTGGAAATTCCCGATCAGGCCAGCGGACAAATCTATCACGTGTCTTATGTGACTGTTCCGGTGACCAGCACCACAATTCTCTCCCTGACCCTCCAAACCGGCGCCGACTTTACGTTGGCGTTGGATGCCGACGGCGATGGCGTCTTTGAGGGGCAGGTGCCGGCCGCCGGCATAACGACTACGCTGGATTTACCCGCCGGCGCCATCGCCGCCTGGCCCTTCGACGAAGCTGCCGGAACGATTGCTCACGATCGGACTCTTAAACACAACGATGGCTTGTTGATCGGCGGGCCGGCCTGGACACAGGGCTTTCAAGAGAGTGGGTTGGCCTTTGACGGACAAGACGATCGAGTTGTCGTTTCGTCCACCGAGAGCCTGAACCTGCTGACGACCACTCTGACCCTCGAAGCCTGGGTTTCCCCGGCTAACGTGGATGGCGAACAGATATTAATCTCTCGGTGGGGTGAGGAGACCGAACGCAGCTACCAGTTGTCTCTCGATGACGGCCATCTACACGCATTGCTCTCGCCTGACGGGAGCAAGGTCGTTGACCTGGGTGTTTCGACGGGTATGGTGTCATCCAATACCTGGTCGCACGTCGCATTTGCCAGCAACGGGCAAAAAGCGTGGTATTTCATCAATGGCGTTCAAGAGGCGATCACACTTTCACCGCCGGCCACGGTCTACACCAGCACGCACCCGCTTTTTTTGGGGGGAAGCGCCGATGGCGTCTCTGGCGGCTTGGCCGGCAAACTCGACGAGGTCAAAATCTACCTGGGTTCTCGCACCGACTATGCGCCGCTTGCGCAAAGCGATTGGAAGGGTGGGCCGGGCCAGGCCATTTGGAATGGCAATGATCCCACCCGTTACGATAGCGCCTCGACCGGGATTGACGACAGCATGATCGGGCAACTCCGGCTAAAGGGGGCATCTGTCGGAGATACAGTGGTTTACAGCCCAACCGGTGTTCTGACATCGTCTGTTTTCGATGCCGGTCGGCCGGTTTTCTGGACCGAGATTGATTGGACTGGTTGGATTACGGCAGGCGCCTCGCTCGAAATGGCCATCTCTTATAGCGACGATGGAATTACGTGGACCGAATGGATGACGCTGACGCCACAGTTTGAGATTGGCCTGAACCAGGCAGTTTTACCCGAAGCAAAGATGGCTCGGATGGCGCGCTATCAGGTTAGGCTGACCGCGTCATCAGATGGCGCTTTTACGCCAGTGCTCTACAATGCCACCCTCTTTGCCCGCAGTCCCAATCTGTGTTTTCTGCCATTGATTGTCAAAAATCGCTGAAATAAGGGGAATGACCGAATAGAGGCCGCCGGCTCTATTTGCCCATTGTCTTGCGCGAGTTGTAAAACGTGCAAACCTGGCTCACCGCGCAACAAAAAGCGCGGTGAGCGTGTTTACTTTTTGTCGCACCTCTCAACTGCCACACACCTTACTACACGACAGCCACCCGCGCCGCCGTTCCAACCACTTACACCTTGCGCGCGGCAAGCCAACCTGCCCCACCATCAGTATTGTCTAGTTGGTTGATGGGGCAGGTTGAGATATTCATTTTGGTTGTGTCCTTCTACCGCGTAACGGCAGGCGTATCTATGCCATCGCCGTTCCAGTCGCCAGTCAAGGGCATGTCAGTATCAATGCCATAATGGAACGTTATATCGGCATTACCGGGAGTGTTGCTGTTACGCAAAAACCACACACCCAATCTAAACACACCGGGAGTATCTATGCCGTCATTGTTCCAGTCGCCCACTATCGGAACATCTGAGCCAATACCATAGTGAAACCCATTTTCGGCTATACCGGGAGTGTTGCTATTACGCAAGTACCACACACCAGTCCTAAACACGCCCGGAGTATCTACGCGATCGCTATTCCAGTCGCCTACGAATGGAACATCAGTAGGATCGCCATAGCCAAACGTTATATCATGGTTACCAGAAGTGTTGCTGTTACGCAAATACCACGTACCATCTCGAAACACGCCAGGGGTATCAATGCCATCGCCATTCCAGTCGCCCGTCAGAGGGATATCGGTAGGGTTGCCATAGCGGAAATCTATATCAGGCGGGCCAGGCGTATTGCTATTGCGCAAAAGCCACTGGCCAGCCCGAAACACCCCCGGGGTATCAACACCATCGCCATTCCAATCGCCCACTATCGGAATATCGGCAGGGCTGCCATAACTAAACGTTATATCGGCATTACCAGGAGTGTTGCTATTACGCAAGTACCAGCCCCCATTGAATTTTGGATACCAGATGAACTTGTCTTTTCTTGTAGAATTATATTCAGAGTAGGGGCAAATCTGATTCCATCCCATTTGAGACACATGATGACTGCCGTTGTCATTCATGTACTCAATAAAAGTTACGTGGTTCTCTGTTGGCCCCATCCACACAACCACGCTAGACTTTCTCGGAATATTCCTTATCAGGTCAGGATAGTGCTGTACGGCACATTCATCCCAAGTATTAGCATTGCCAGTACAGAGATGCAAGTTAGCGCGATTGTCGCCGGTTCTTTTGTACCGCGCCCACCAAGTACAGTTGCCTCTGTTCAGGGGTATGTTACAGGGGAAAGGATTGTATTCTGGATCAGTGATATTGCAACAAGTCTGCACCAATGGCGCGTTTTCTGGTTGGCTAGTGGATGGCTTTAATCCTACACCTGCTTCTTTGAATGACTTGGCTAGATCCGCACTCAACACAGATGGGGCGAATCCCTTTGGCTCACTAAAGCGAATACCAGAGAGGAACAAGGCAAATTCATCTGCCTTCAGTTGCATTGAGGCATACTCAAACACATACACACGATTGTTGGCCGTTACTACAGCGCGCATATTGGCCGGTGTGCCCTGGTATGTTTTGGGCGCTTCTGTAAGAATCACAGCATCGCGCCCATCTATCTTGCCGGAATTTCGCTCCACCTCTGCATTTGTTCGGGCATAATCGTATTGCTGGATCCATTCACCAGCGGTCAGCTTGCTGATATTGTTAAACGATGCCAAAATGATCCAAGCCTTTTCGTTTTGATTAGCCAGGCCAATAGCGCGTTGAGATACACCATCGGGGGCCTTGGCGCCGTTATCTGCCAGCAATGTTGGAACCCACTGTGTAGGATCATAACTCACTGTCAACCCCATTGAAGGTTCAACAAGTACGCCAGGAGCATCTTTTGCTTCAAAGGCTGGGCTTGCTCCTGCGCTCAGCACGACCGCCAGTGACAAAATTATGGCAAGTGTGACGTGAACAGCGCGGCTTTGAGATAGCTTGCCGTTGACCTGCATTACCGTAGTTTGAATTTTGGTATTCATTTTTACTCCTTATTCATCTGCAAAAGATTGATCTCAATGCAACCACTTAAAAGATTTGCCCTTACACCTCCTAGCACCTGTCTTAGGTACGGCAATGTTTGTCACTTTGGCGCTTTTGTGCTATGCTATATCTCGCGCCAAGTTTGTCGCCTTTTTCTAAACAAGTAGAACGCGCGTGGTGGCGTTTTTGTGCCATTGCTTTTCCCCGAACTTGGCTTTACGCTTGTTGATGAGAACGATACACTCATCTCAAATGCCAGATTGTCCATTTGACATCCGTGCAGAGAAGCCATAATGCGCCCTCTCAACATCTCTGAGTTAGCTACAGGTTGCCACACCGGCCAACTCGCCCGAAAAGCGAACAGTGAACACTGCCAGGAACTTTTTCACCGCGCCCTGGCTCAACAGGACCAGCAAGCCTGGGAAGCTATCTACCTAGAGTTTAGCCGCATGGTCCAGGGCTGGGTCTACACCTATAGCCGATTCAGAGACACAGACGAGCCAGCTTCCTACTTTGTCAATGAAGCTTTTGCCCGATTATGGAAGTTTGGCTCTTGCCACGCTCAGGCCGGCAGGTTTGAGGCCCTCAGCAGCTATTTGCAGTTCTTGAAAATGTGTGTTGGAACGGCAATTGAAGATTACCTCCGCAAAACGGATAAAGACGCCCTGCGCAGAGCTGCTTACCCCTTAGATAAAGATGGCAAAGAGGAATTCTCAATGCCTTTGTCTGATATTCCACCCGAGTGGTCATTCCTCGTAAAAGATGTCCAGCAAGCTTTGTTGGAAACCACCCAGGAAGACAAACTTGAACGCCTGGTGGCCGAGGGAGCATGGGTGCATGGGTTGTCCCCGCGAGACATTCAAGCCGAGCACCCTGATCTGTTTTGTGGAGCGGACCAAGTCAGCCAGATCAAGAGCAACATTCTTCGGCGATTAAAACGGCACCCCAGTTTGCTAAAGTGGCTGGACGAGTGACTTGGGTGTCTCACTCGCAGAAAACCCCAAAACTGGACTACATGGCAGAAAAATGTGAGATAGTGCGTTATATTGATAGTAGAGGACAGAAGAAATGGACATTCAGGACGAACAGAAACTAGAAGCGCTGCTTACAGTTGCCTTGTATCGTGGAGATTGCCCTGAATCCGCAGCCCTTGGCACTTTTCAGATGGGCTGGTTGCCCCAAACAGAGCGAGCCAGTATTCAAGCTCACCTGAAACACTGCCCTCACTGCCGGGCCGAGCTGGCCCGACTCTCCAAGTTTCTTGTCGCCGCCGAGGAGCCAGGTTGGATTCAGGCGGCGGGCTTTATGTGGTCGCATCTACGCGAAACCGGAGAGGTGATTATTCGCTTGTTGAGCGAGGTGGCAGTTCCGCCTGTGCCCCGCTTGGCGCTGGCCTCTGTCAAAGGGCATACGCCTGGCCAAGAGGCCGATGTATTGCGTCGGATCGAGTTGAGCGCCGAGGAGACAGGCGGTGCAGACATCGTGGCGGTCGTCCAACGCAGCCAGGCCGACCCACAGCAGTGCACGCTGGTGGTGCGAGTGCAGCTCCCTAGCCGCTGGCCCGACTTGAAAGGCACGCTTATCCAGGCAACTGCCGGCAACTGGCAAGCTGAGGGGCAAACTGACGATGCAGGCGAAGTGATATTAGAGGGCATGCCCGTTGTATTGCTGGACGCCTTGTCCATTCACATCAGGACATAAAGCCCTATCGAAAATAAAGCAAAGGGTATGGCCATACCTATTGATTGCTGGCTGTGAAAAAGCGCATCTGCGCCAATTGACCAAAATATTATGAAAGGAAGGACAAAAATGGAAGAAATAATCCAAGAAATCCTTGGCCTACCCGGAATGTGGGTCTAGGGCTGATCTGAAACCGACGCCGTTAGTGATGACGAGGATGATGGGGTGTTCTTGTATGACAACATCCCAACAGCTTACCTGAAAGGGCGCATCTGCGCTAATTAACCAAAATACGCAATGGAGCAAAACTTGCTTTTGCGATGTCATTCTGAGCCGCCGCAAGGCGGCGAAGAATCCCGTTTCATACGGGAACGAGACCCTTCGCCGCTCCGCGGCTCAGGGTGACAAAGCAACTTTTGCGGTATTGCCAAAATACTATGAAAGGAAGGACAAAAATGGAAGAAATCATCCAAGAAATCTTGGGCTTGCCCGGAATGTGGGTCTGCTGAAGAGACGGGCTGGTCTGAAACCGACGCCGTTAGTGATGACGAGGATGATGGGGCGTTCTTGTATGACAACATCCCAACAGCTTACCTGAAAGGGCGCATCTGCGCCAATTGACCAAATTATAGAAGCCACCTGCTACACACCAGAGTGAGCCAGGCAGGCTGAGCGCCCAAGGATGTAAAGAATCTCGTTCGCGTAAGACTGTCACCCTGAGCCGCAAAGCGGCTCAGGGTGACAAAATGAATCAACTAGATTTGGTCACATCCTATCGAAAAGTGCAAAGTGGGTATCTCTTGCCCACCCGCAGAATTTGTTTCGCAATCTCTTTTCTCAGGCGGTGAATACATGACGCGTTTGAGCAGCACTAAAAAACTATCTTGCTTGATTTTGCTCGTTGCACTATTGAGCCTCAGTCTGATGTCTCTACCCGCCAGCGCGGCATCGTCCCTTGCTATGAGCCTTTCTGGCACGAGTATGCCTTCTGTTCAGGCCCCCGATATTCAAAACATAGAAGAACCGGCAATTGGTGATCCGCTCTTCCCCAATCAACGCTTTGTGCTGAGTGGAACAGGTTTTTTGGATTGCGGCAACAGTGAGCAATCCATAAATGTTTTTCTCCTAACAGAGGCAACCTTTGTGCCAGCAACAGCTGTCTCTGTTTATGCGACAGGGCTAGAGTTCACTATAGAGAACCATGTTTGGCAAGTGGGTGGGCACGTTATTGTCGTCAACAATGGATGCACACAAGACAGTGTAGCTTTTAATGTTAGTTCTTGTGATCCAGCCCCAGGCTTTCTCCGAGATCCATAGCCCATTTTCGGATATATCCATAATTTGCTTTCACAGTTTTTTTCAAGAGATGAACATTATGATTCGCTTGGACAACATTTGTAAATTGCCATGCCTGATTCTGTTCGTTGCGCTACTGAGCCTCAGCCCAATATCTCCACCAGCCAGCGCGGCCTCGTCCCTTACAATGAGCCTTTCTGGCACGACCATGTCTCCTATTCAAGGCCTCGATATTCAAAGCATAGAAGAACCGGCAATTGGCGCTTGTCTTTTCCTCAAACAACACTTTGTACTTGTTGGAACAGGCTTTTTAGGTTGCACGCCTAATCTTCTAGAAGGATGCAGTCCCACGATTTCTCTTCTAACAGAGGATGGAGACTTTGTGCCAATAACGGTCACCCATGTTTCCCAAACAAGAATAGAATTTGCATTGGTGGATTACAGCTGGAAAGCGGGCAAATATACTATTGACGTCAAGAATGGGAGTGCAGAAGACAGTGAGACTTTTAATGTCAGTATTCACAAGCTGAGAGAGGGTTGCCCTGAACCTGGCTTTCTCCGAGATCCATAGTTTGCGGTATAATGGTCCCAGCCTTTGGCGGCATAGCCACAGGCTCTATTCATCTTCCCGCAGGTTAAAAGCGTAACCTGCAAGAGAGTAGGCTGACAAAGATAGTCTACATGCCACCGCCAAGCGATATCCCAGCAGTTCGGGAATACTTGCAGCAAGCGCCTCAAAACGCGCACCAACGCTTTGAGGCGCTTTTGGATGCGGCCCTGCAGGCCAGCGATGCCGCCGAGATTTTGCGCCTGCTAGAGGCAGCCCAGCCGCTCTTGCCAAATAATCTTTACCTTGAGCAATGGTGCATCTTTGCCAGGGCTTGCCTGGCGATTTATGGGCAACTTGAACTCGATGACGCCATAGTCAACCTGGAATCTCTGCGCAATCAAACGAGCCTAGCCCCCAATCTATTGGCGCGGGCGCTCAATGTCTTGGGTATTGTCTATGAGCTGAAGGAGCAATGGGATCGAGCGCTCCATTGCTATGACGAGTGTCGCGAAATCTACAGGGCCGCGCAGGACGATTTTGGGTTAGGCCGCGTTTTGCTGAACCAGGCTATTGTGTATGTCAAGGCCCAAGATTACGCCGCCGCTGCCGACTGTGCCTGGCAAAGCATTGAATTGTTTGAAAGAAACCAGGTGGATGCCAAGTGGCAGCTCAGATTGGGCAAAGCCTGGAACCAGTACGGCATAGCCCAAATGGATTTGGGCCGCCTGGAGCAGGCCCAGGCCGCGTTCGAGCGATGTCTGGCAATATTGGCGCGTTGGGATGAACGTTGGGGGCAGGGCTATGTGTACCAAAATCTGGCCGAGGTACATCAGAAACTAGGGCAGGTCACTCAAGCCAAAGCATATTTCTTGCGCGCGAGGGATGCTTTACAGGAAACAGGCAACACCCGCCAGTTAGCAGATGTCATTTATCGGCTGGGCGCGCTGGAAATGCAAAACGCCGCTCCGCTAGAGGCCGTTCAACCATTTTTCGACGAGGCCTTGCGGCTGGCGCGCGCCGCCGACAACTATGAGATTGTCACCCACATCTTTCTCAGCCGCGCCGAGTGGCAAGAACGTCAAGGCGACCCGTCCGCCGCGCTGGAAGAAACTCGCCGCGCCGTAGAAACAGTCGAGTTGCTGCGCGCCAATATCGTGCTGCCCGATGATCGCGCTCGCATGACAGCTTCGCGCGTACAGGCCTACGAGCAAATGGTCAGACGCTTGTGCAGCCTGGACACGGCTTCCAACTATGCCCAAGCCTTTTATTATGCCGAGCTGTCCAAGTCTCGCACCTTGATTGAATTGTTAGCTGGCCGCCCATTGCGCCCGCCGCAGCGCGTGCCGCTTGAATGGTTGGAAAAAGAAGCCCAATTGCGCCAATCGCTGCACCAACTCTACCAGGATGCCAATGCCCCCCACGAACAAATCGCCTCGCTCGAGGTGGAACTGGACCAATTGCGCGAGCGCATCCGCTTGCAAGATGCCGAGTTTGTGTCTTTCCAAACGGCAAATCCATTAACGCTGGATGAGGTGCAGGCGCGTTTGCCGGAAGACACCGTCTTGCTGGAATACTTTACCACGGGTAAAGATATTTTGGCCTTTGTCGTCACGCCTCGACAACTCGCTGTGAAACGCCTGCCGTTGCAAGTGCAAGAGCTACAAAGCGCTTTCAGGCGTGTTGGCGATCAAAAGCTTGGGCCGTTACATAACCTGACTCGCAGCGAGGGTGGAAACCTGCGCCCACCCTGGATATTGCACAATTTGTATCAGAGGCTTGTAGAGCCGTTGGGCCCAATTATCCAATTGGCGCAGACGCTGTGCATTGTGCCTCACGGCCTACTGCATTACGTGCCCTTTCACGCTCTGTGCGCCAAGACCGGGGAGAGAACATACTATCTTGTTGAACGGGGTACGGAATTGCAGCGCATCGTTTATGCTCCCAGCGCCACGATCTTGTTGGACTATTGCCAGCACAAACCGGCCTCCAGGCATACAGGTTGTTTGGCGCTAGGCTACAATGGCAATTTGCTGGCTCAGGCTGAAATGGAGGCTACCCAGGTAGTGCAAATCACAGGAGGAAAAAGCCGGGTTGGCCCGGAAGCAACCCGCCAAGCATTGCTGGCAGAGGGCGCAAATTATGGTTACATCCACCTCTCTTGCCACGGTTGGTTTAACGCCACTTGGCCGTTGTTATCGAGCCTCAACCTGGCGGATGGCACGCTTGATGTAGCTGATGTTCTGCGCGAGTTGCGCCTTGACGCAACGCTGGTTTGCCTGAGCGCTTGTGAAACCGGGCGCAGCCACATTATGCGCGGCGACGAGTTGATTGGGCTTGCCCGGGCCTTTCTCTACGCCGGCACGTCCTCGGTACTGGTCAGCCAGTGGGTGGTAGGCGAGCTTTCAACCCGCTTGCTGATGGAGAGCTTTTACCGTGAACTGATAGAGCATCATCTCACCCCCTCCGAGGCCATCAGCCGGGCGCAAGGCTTTATCCGAAACTTGACCTACGACGAACTGCGGCAAATGCTACTGGCCAGCAGCGCCCCCGCTGCTGAAATTGAGCGACAATTGCAATATCTCGCTACAGCAGCCGGTTATGGTTCTACCAAAGGTCTGCGCGGCGACGAACGCCTATTCGCGCACCCTTATTACTGGGCCCCGTTCTTTCTGATTGGGGAGCGGTTTGCTGCGTGAGGTACAATCGAAACATGGTAGAATAGGCCGTACGGAGGACAAAAGGTATGTCTCGCCTAGCACCTCGTGAAGACACGAAACTCTATGAAACGAGTGAAGAACAGCGCCGCCAAGATGCAGAGCGGGTAAACAATTTGATGACACGCTATCCGGTGGGATGTGCACTGGCTTTACTTGCGGTGGGACTGGCGTTATTGGCTCCAGTGGTATTGCCCCTGCGGGGCCGTTATCCAACCAACCTGGTACTCGACTTTTGCACCTTAAAAAGTGAATCCTAAAGCAGCCGAAGTAGGGCAAATCCGATGTGGGGGTTCCGGGCTAGGGCAACACTCGACCTACCCACACCCATCAAGCGATGAGTAGGGTAGCCACCGCTCGTCTGCCC
>JBGSMF010000510.1:0-2201 GCA_041740315.1 Thermoflexales bacterium | reverse complement strand
CATTGGGAGCAGGCCGAGGGCTTTTTCCATCAGGTGCGTGAGGCGTTGGACGGGCTGCCGGGGCTGGGCGTGTTGTTTGTGCTGCGCGAGGATTACGTCGCCGAACTCGACCCCTACACGCCGCTGCTGCCCAGTGCCTTGCAGGCGCGCTTTCGGATGACGCTGCCCACGCGCCAGCAGGCTATGCAGATTGTGATGGGGCCGGCCCAACAAGCTCATTGTCCTTTCACGGAGGAAGCGGCCCAAAATCTGGTGACAAATCTCAGCCGCATCAAAACCTTCCGCTCAGCCACCCCGCAAGCGGAGGAGGCTGGGGGAGGGATCGGTCAGTATGTTGAGCCGGTGCAGTTGCAGGTGGTGTGCCAGCAGTTATGGGAAAGCCTGCCCGAGACGGCGGGGGAGGATCATCTCATCGAGTGGGATGAAATCAAGCACTATGACGTTGATCAGGCTTTAACGACTTTCTACGAAAGCACACTGGCGAATGTCGTGCAACAAAGTGGTCTGAGCGAACGCCGCTTGCGCCAATGGTTTCGAGATGCACTGATCACACCGGAAGGGCGGCGTGGATTGGCCTTGCAGGGCGCAGATGAGACGGCTGGTTTGCCCAATCCTGTCGTGACCACGCTGGAAAATCATCATTTGATTCGTTCTGACACGCGCGGTGGCTCGCGGTGGTACGAGCTGTCGCACGACCGGTTAGTAGAGCCAATCGTGCGATCCAATCGTGTATGGAGAGAGAAGCAAGCTACAGAACAAGCGCAAGAAAAACCCTGGCTATCGGTCGCACAACGTTGGCGGGAAAGCGGAGATAATGCATTACTTTGTCGCGGCAAGCCACTCGAAGAAGCGTTAGCTTGGCAAGCGGCTCATCCTGGTGAAATGGAACCTGAGGAGACCGAATTCCTGGAAACCAGCTACAATGCCGAGCAAAATCGTATCCGGCAGATGCCCTGGTTAGCGGTGGCGCGGCAATGGTATGCTGCCCCGAACGACACGTTGCTATACCGGGGTAAGCCACTTGAAGCCGCGTTAGCCTGGGCTGAGGCCAACCCGGCTGAGGTGGAGCCCGAGGAAATGGAGTTCTTGGAGGCCAGCCGGCAGTTTGAGAGGGCGCAGGTTAGGCGGCGGTGGCTTTCTATCAGTGCCAGTATCGTGGGGGCTATTGTGATTCTCGCGATGGCGATATTGACTTTTTTGACCTATAGTAGTCAGCAAGAGGCCGAGGCGCAGCGTCAAACGGCTGAAGCACAGCGCGAAGTAGCTGAAGCGCAAAAAATTACTGCTGAGATTGCTAGCACTGCGGCAGTGGAACAACGAGGGATTGCTGAAGCGGCCAGCACGCGCGCTGTGGAGCAACAAGCCACGGCTGAAGCAGCCAGTACACGCGCCGTGGAGCAACAAGCTGCGGCGGAAGTCGCCCGAGCTACCGCAGTCGCGGCGGAAGCGATTGCTTTGCGGCAGCGTGACGAGATCGAACGCCTATCAGAACGTCATAAATACCTGTCTGAGATGGGGTGGGGAGTTATATTTGCTGACGGTGCCGATCCAGCGATTAGACAAGCTCTGAGCGAACTGCTCGAACACCGGCGGCAACAGGCAACCCAACGCGATTCGGGTTATTATCAGGAATTTAGTTATAGCCCTGGGGAGACAGCCAGTGACTTTTTGTCGCGCCATAGGGCCGGGATTGGACAATTTAATCCGACCGAAGTGCCCTATTACCTGCTCATTGTGGGCGATCCCGAATCCATCCCTTACGAATTCCAATATCAGCTTGATGTCAAGTATGCGGTCGGGCGTATTCATTTTGAAACCGTGGAAGAATACGCTAATTACGCGCATAGTGTGGTCATAGCTGAAACTCAACCCATATCTCTGGCTCGAAAGGTGACTGTATTTGGCCCGCATCATCCAAGTCCAGCCACGGATATAAGCCTGGAACACTTAATGAAGCCGGTCTATGAATATTTGGTAAAAAATAAGCCTGATGATTGGCAAATTGAAGAATTTTTTGAAAGCAAGGCTACCAAAACTCAATTGGCTCACTTGCTGGACGGCGATCAGACGCCGGCTTTGTTATTCTTTGCCGGGCACGGTGTGGAATTCCATATTGATACATCAGAGCAATTATCTTACAACGGCGCACTTCTCTGCCAGGATTGGCCCGGTCCCGGGCAGAAAGTGTCTCGTGACTTCTA
>JBGSMF010000509.1:0-9613 GCA_041740315.1 Thermoflexales bacterium | reverse complement strand
GTACGTTGCCAGCCGCGCGAATCTAACGCCCAACACGCCGGCCAATCCCTCGCCAAGCCACCAGGCGGTGGGCGTGACCCTGCCGCTCACCCTGAGCTGGAGCGGCGGCGATCCAGACGGCGACGCCGTTGTGTACCGCGTGTATGGCCGGCCAACCAGCGAGCCGACCAGCGCCTTGTGGTACAGCGGCACGGCTACATCCTTTTCGCCGGCCGGCTTGACGCTTGGAGTCTCGTACACCTGGCAGGTGGATGCGGATGATGCGTGGGGCGGGCTTGTGTCTGGCCCGGCCTGGGAGTTTATCGCCGGCAAGCGCCAGTTGTACCTGCCGCTTGTCGCCAGAAATCAATGAATGGTTGCTCACCCTCCCGCAGGTTTGAACGCTTTTGAGTGGACAAGCGTGTCTCGACCAGATTTGCCTGTCCGCCAAGGCTGCCAAATTGTAACCTGTGGGAGGGTAGGCTGAGCAGGTCACGAAAGGATAATCATGATGAAACCCCAAACTTGGAGCTTGTTAGCAGTTTTGTTTATAGTGCTGGCCTTGGGCAGCGCCCCTGTAACCCATTCCACCCAGGCTGAGGGCTTGCCGCCTGTGGGCAGCGCCGCTTGGGCCGCGCTGGGCACAGGCTTTACCTACCAGGGGCGGCTTGCCAATACGGGCGGCGAGCCTGTGCCTGGGCCGTGCAATTTTCGTTTTAGCCTGTACCAGTCTGCCGCCGGGAACGACCCGGTGGGCAGCCCGCAGACCAAGACCAATGTAACTTTGGACAACGGCTACTTTGGCGTGGCGCTAGACTTTGGCGTTGATGCTTTTGCCGGCGACGCCCGCTATCTCAAGATTGAGGTGGACTGCGGCAGCGGGGCCTACACGGCGCTTGACCCGCGGGTGGAACTGATGCCTGCGCCCTATGCGCTTCATGCCGCGTCCACCGGCGCGCTGCGCGGCAACCCGGTGTCTGATAACCCGCCTATTGTTGGCAATGTGCTCCAGTGGGATGGCAGTTTTTGGAGGCCGGCTGCCAGCGGCGCCGGCAACGCCTGGTCTCTCACCGGCAACAGCGGCACAATTCCTGGGACGCACTTGGTGGGCACCACCGATGGCGCAAGTCTGACCTTGGCGGTGAGCGGCACCGCCGCCCTGCGCCTGGAGCCTAACATCGCAAGTCCCAATATCATCGGTGGCTATAGCGGCAACAGTGTTAACGCCGGCCTGTATGGCGTCGTCATCGGCGGCGGGGGCAACAGCCTCAAGCCCAACAGCGTGGCGGGGGCGTCTGCCAACTATGCCACCATTGGCGGAGGCTTGGACAATACCGCCTACGGCGCTGCCGCCGCCGTAGGCGGGGGGATGGCTAATACCGCCGGCGCCTTTGCCACCGTGGGTGGGGGGATAGCAAATACTTCCAACGGCGCTGCGGCCACTGTGGGCGGAGGCGAGAGCAACCAGGTTATTACGGGCACTCACGCCGCCGTGGGCGGGGGCAAGCGCAACACCACCAGCGGCGACTATGCCACTATTGGGGGAGGCGAGAGCAACCAGGCGGTTGTGGGCACTCACGTCACCATTGGCGGGGGCCAGGGCAACACGGCTGGCGACCACTTTGCCACCATCGGCGGAGGCGCGTACAATACTGCTTCTAGCCCCGCTGCTACTGTGAGTGGGGGCGTGTCGAATACCGCCAGCGTCTATGCCGTCGTCGGTGGGGGTGTGCTCAATATTGCCAGTGGCTGGGTTGCCGTCATTGGCGGAGGGCAGGGTAACCAAGCTATCACAGGTGACCACATTACCATCGCCGGAGGTGAAAACAACACGGCCAACGCCAAGCACGCTGCCATCGGCGGAGGCTATAACAACACGGCCAGCTCTGGCTATGCCACCATCGCCGGGGGCGCTGCCAATACCGTCGGCCACTATGCTGCTACCGTCAGCGGAGGCTATGGCAACACAGCCAGCTCCACCTATGCCACTGTGGGTGGGGGCCAGGCCAACAAGGCCATTACGGGCACTCATACCACCATAGGCGGCGGGTTGGATAACACTGCCAGCGGCTCGTATGCCGCCGTCGGCGGCGGCCGCAACAATACGGCCACCAGATCAAATGATGTCATTGGTGGAGGCTACAGCAACACAATCGGCGGCGGTTATGCGTCTACTATCGGCGGAGGCGAGCGCAACACAGCCGACGGCGAGTGGGCCACCATCGGCGGCGGGTTGGGCAACACTATCGTCAACGGCAATGCCACTACCATCGGCGGTGGTTATAGCAATACTATCTTGGGTTACGAGGGCACCATCAGCGGAGGCAGCGGCAACATTGTCAGTGGCGGCGCCACTATCGGTGGAGGGGATAACAACATTGCCAGCGGCCTAAACTCTACCGTGCCGGGTGGCAGCTCTGCGCACGCTTCACTCCCTGGCCAGTGGGCCTATGCTAATGGCCCATTCTCAGTCCCAAACCGGGGTAACGCCCAGGCCTCGCTCTATGTGATGCGCGCAGAGACGACCAGCAGCGGCACCTGGCAAAATCTGTATCTTGATGGTTGTTGCTCGCTCTTGACCATCGCTCCCACCCGCACGCTGACCTTCGATGCTCTGATAGTGGGCCGCAGCAGCGCGGGCGAATCGGCTGGCTATTATTGTTGGGGCGCTGTTGAGAACGTCGGCGGCGTCACCACGTTTGTTGGGGGGGGATGCTTTCCTCTGGGCGAAGACGACATCAACTGGCATGTCCAGGCTGTGGCCGATGATGTCAACGACGCGCTGGCTGTGCAGGTGATGGGCAACGGCCAAACTATCCGTTGGGTGGCCACGGTGCGCGCGGCCGAAGTGGCCTGGTAGGGAAAAGTTATAGGAGGAAAACAATGGTTATAATGCGTTCACACAAGTGGATAACGCGCGGCTTGCTGGCAAGCCTGGCCTTGCTTGGGCTGGCGGCCTGGTTGTGGCTGGGGGTGGGGGCGGCCTCGCCTGCGCCGGCGGCGGCCCTGGTTTACGTCCGCACCGATGGCGACGATACGGTGTGCACCGGCTTGTACGACAAGCCGGCCAGCAGCGCGCCCAACTGCGCCTTTAAAACTTTTTGGCAAGGCGTCTATTCGGTTGACTCCGGCGGCGTGGTCGTGGCGGCGGCCGGCGTGTACACCGAAAGCGTCGGCATCAACAAAAGCCTGACGCTGCAAGGCGCGGGCGCCGGCCAGACCATCATTGACGGCAATGGGACAAGCTCTGGTATTAGCGTGTATGCTTCAGACGCCAGGGTGACTGTTTCTGATGTCACCATCCGCAACGGCTCGGCCAGTTGGGGCGGCGGCCTCTATAACATGGGCACGCTTACACTTGCGCACAGCATCATCGTCAGCAACACCGGCACGGCCGGCGCGGGCGGCATTTTTAACACAAACGGCGCGCTCTTTGTCAGTGATTGCGCCATTCTCAACAATACAGCTCAGAACGTTGGCAATGTCGGCGCGGGCGGCGGGATTGAAAATTATTATGGCGTGTTGACCGTTGCCGATAGCATCGTGAGCGGCAATATCGCTGTGGCCTCTGGCGGCGGCATCATGAGCAGCAACGGCGCGCTTGCCATCCGCAACAGCGTCATCAGTAACAATCGCGCCAATGGACAAAGCGCTGCGGGCGGCGGCCTCTTTAGCGCCAGCCCTGCCGCGCTGACAAACGTGGCCATCATCAATAATAGCGCGGTTTACACTGATGCGGCCAAGCACGGCTATGGCGGCGGCCTCCACAGCCAGGATCCAATGACGATGACTAATGTGACCGTCAGCGGCAACACGTCTGATTGGGGCGGCGGCGTCTCGAACAGTGACTCGATGGTCATCCTCAACAGCACCATCGCCAACAACAAGCTCACCGCCCTCAGCCCTGGCCGCCCGGGCGGCATCCAGAGCTATGCCGCCATGACAGTGACAAACAGCCTTGTCGCCGGCAACGATAACCAGAACTGTTACATCGAGGCTCACCTGATGCGCTCGAACGGCCACAACCTGGAAGACAGCGATAGCTGCGTTTTTAGCGCGGCTAGCGACATTGTCAACACCAACCCGCGCCTGTCGCCGCTGGCCGATAACGGCGGCGAGACCTGGACCCACGCGCTAGGCCCGGCCAGCCCGGCGGTTGACGCCGGCAACGATGCGGCCTGCCCGCCCACCGACCAGCGCGGCAAGGCGCGAATAGACGGCAACAAGGACGGAGTGGTCAGGTGTGATATTGGCGCTTATGAGTTGGATCCGTTTTTTGTGTATCTGCCGCTCGTTTTGCGCTAGGAGGATATTTGATGAACGCGCGAAAATTTCTTGTGGCTTTAGCTTTGGCTATTGGCTTGACCCTGGGCGTGCTGTGGCTGCTGGCAAGCGCCAATCCATTTGCGCAGGCTGCGCCTGCCGCCGACCTGCGCGTTTGCCCCAGCGGCTGCCCCTATTCTACCATCCAGGCGGCGCTCGACGCGGCCAATCCCGGCGACGTAATCAAGGTGGCTCAGGGCAACTATGGTGATATGCGCACCCTTGCCAGCCTCAACACGGCCACTTTTACCGCTACTCAGATTGCCGCAATTACCAAATCCATCACCCTGCGGGGCGGCTATAACAATGATTTTAGCCTGTGGAACCCTAGCGCCTATCCTACGCTTCTGGACGCGCAGGGGCAGGGACGGGTGATGGCCATCGTTGGCGCCATTACGCCCACCATTGAAGGACTGCGTATCACCGGCGGCCGGGCAGATGGCTTGGGCGGCATCTGGCGCGGCGGCTGGACAGGCCACGCCGGGGGCGGTCTCTATGTTTATCAGGCCACGGCCGTCATCAGCGGCAACCACATCTATAGCAACACTGCGCCCTTGGGCGGCGGCGCAGCCCTGTTTTATAGCGATGCCGCGCTGAATGGCAACTCAATCTATAGCAACGCGGCCAACGACAGCGGCGCGGGCGCATACCTGGAACGCAGCCCGGCCAGCCTGGGCCAGAATGCCGTTCACAACAATGCCTGCGCTCAAGGGCGCGGAGGCGGGATTGGCCTGACCGTCAGTGATGCCGCGTTGGATCGCAATGTCGTTTTTAGCAACACTGCTTATGACTTGGGCGGCGGTATATCGGTGGACAATAGCGCGGCCACTCTGAGCAACAACCGCGTCTATAGCAACACGGCCGACCAGGGCGGCGGGTTGCACGTCTACAATTGCGCCAATGCTGTCTTGAGCGGCAATGTCATCACCGGCAACCTTGCTTGGCACGGGGGAGGGATTGAAATAGAATCGGGAGGGCCCACCCTGGTCAACAATGTGGTGGCCGATAACCGGGCCGGGTCGCATGGGGCTGGCATCCGCGTTTATAGGTCTATGCCCCGCTTGCTGCACACGACCATCGCCCGCAATATTGCGCTTGGCGGCGGCGATGGCAGCGGCGTCTATGTCGTCGGCAGCTTTTTCAATGAACACAGCAGCGTGACAATGACCAACACCATCATCGCCGGCCACTCTGTGGGCGTCAGTGTCACGGCCGGCAACACCGCCACCCTCAGCGCCACCCTGTGGCACAGCAACACGGTAGCGTGGAGCGGCAACGTCATCCGCGCCAACGACCGCGCCGGCGACCCGGCTTTTGATGCGGATGGTTATCATCTGACCGCCGCTTCGATGGCGCTCGACCGGGGCGTGGATGCCGGTATCATTGCGGATATAGATGGCCAGGGCCGTCCACAGGGCGCGGGCTATGATATCGGCGCGGACGAGTTTCCTTCTGCGCCGCCCGATGTGGCCTGGGACAAGCAAATCCGCGTTAACACCGGCGCGTTCCAGCCCTGGGACGCCGGGCCGTTTATGGCTGCGCCAGGCGATGATGTGACGATTGTCGAGCGGGTGTGGATTACGGCGGCGGGCAGCGTGTCTTTTACGCTGGGCGAAAGTTGGAGCTTGTCTTTGGACTGGGTGGGCTACCAGGCCAGCACGGGCGCAGTGGCGCAGATTGGCCGCAGCGCGGCCTGGTCGGTGAACGCGGCCGGCAATGCGTGGCATGCCTTGACCAAGACCTTGCATGTGCTGGCCTCGCCGGGTTATGCCGATACACTGACAGAAACTTTGGTTGTGCAGAGCGCGGCGGTTCAATTGCCCGAACGCATCATCGAGTTTCAGCACCCGCGCCCGCAACCAGCCTGGGATAAAACCGTCAGCGTTAACGGCGGCGCGCCGCAGAATTGGGACACGGGCCCGTTCATGGTGCATGCTGGCGACACGCTGACTGTCGTAGACCGGGTGTGGGTCACGCACACAGCCACTATCAGTTTTACGCTGACCCAAGCCTGGAACCCTGGCCTGGCGCTACACAACCAAATGGCTGATGTAGGAACCGTCATCACAGGCTCGAACACATTAACCTGGCAGGCACAAGGTGAAGCAGCAAAGCAATGGCATACCTTGACTACAACCTTGCAGATCAGTGGCAACTGGCTCTATGGCGCTATCACCCAAACGCTGACGGTAGAGGATGCAATCCCGCAGCCGGCCCAGCGCAGTGTGGATGTCATCAATCAGAGCGGCGCAGCCGGCTGTTATGCGCGGATCAATGATGGCTCGACCACTTTCCCAACCGTTCAAGCGGCGGTGGATGCAGCCCAGGCTGGCGACATTGTCAAGGTCGCTGGTTATTGTGTTGGCGTCAATCACCACGGCGGGCTTGCACAGGTGGCCTATGTGGACAAAAGCCTGACTCTTTGCGGCGGTTACACCCTCACCAATTGGACCACGCCTAACCCAATGACCTACCCCACCACGCTGGATGCGGGAGGGCAGGGGCGGGCGCTGGCCATCATCGGCGCGGTCGCGCCTCACATCGAGAACTTGGGCCTCACCGGCGGCAACCCGGCCGGGCTGGGGCCGTTTGCCTGGGGCGATGTGGGCGGCGGGATTTATATCAACGAGGCCACAGCCGTCTTGAGCAACGTGCTGGTTTACAGCAATACAGCCACCCATGGCGGTGGCGGGCTGTTCTTGCACACCGGCGGCCTGACGCTAACCCACAGCACGGTGAGCAGCAACACGAGCAACAGCGGGGATGGGGCTGGTGTTCAGCTTTACCAGGGCATAGCCTATCTGGGCCACAATGTCATCCACCACAATCACGGCCAGGGGTGGGGAGGCGGGGTTAGGATTGGCGCCGCCCACGCCACGCTGGAAGGCAACACCATTGCGAACAACTCTGCCGGTGACTATGGCGGCGGGGTTTCGGTA
Source organism: Thermoflexales bacterium (assembly GCA_041740315.1). Classification (GTDB taxonomy): domain Bacteria; phylum Chloroflexota; class Anaerolineae; order Fen-1058; family Fen-1058; genus JBGSMF01. The sequence goes on along the minus strand of JBGSMF010000509.1, from coordinate 2,372 downwards.
TCGGCTGCCGATGCCGTGCTGCGCAACAACCTGGTTCTGAGCAACACGGCCGATAACGATGGAGGTGGCATACACCTGTATTGGAGCGCGGCCAGCCTGAGCGGCAATGTCATCCAGGGCAATGAGACTCTGGATCGCGGCGGGGGCGTGTTCATCTTGGGCAATGCCGGCGGCAAGTTTCCGATGTTGGTCAACAACGCGGTGATAGACAACCAGGCATTGTCGCTGGGGCCGGGGGTGTTCATCTTGGGCAGTTCGCCTCGGCTGCTGCATACCACGCTTTCTCGCAACCTGGGCGGCGATTGGAGCGCTATCCACGTTGACAATGATACCTTTAACGCCAGCCACGTGGCGCTGACCAACACCATCATCGCCAATCATGGCGTGGGTATCACCGTCACTGCCGGCAACACCGCCACCCTCAATGCAAGCCTGTGGCACAACATTGGCGCACAATGGGGCGGCAATGTCATCCACGCCAACGATTGTAAAGGCGACCCGGTCTTTAGGAGTGACGGCTACCACATAAGGGGCGATTCGGCGGCGATTAACAAGGGCGTGGACGCCGGCGTGACGAGCGATATTGACGGCCAGGCGCGCCCCCAAGACGGCAGCTACGATCTCGGCGCAGATGAGGCCAAAGCAGAATTCAGGATTTACCTTCCGCTCGTCTTGCGCCACTGAGGAAAAACTCTACTCACCATGTCTGCTCAGCCTATTATGGCCCCCCTGGGTTTAACGGGAAAGCGCCCTGAGCGGTGCGCCGTAGGCGCATAGTCGAAGGGTGCGCATCCTTCGACTGCGGCCCGGTGGGCCCCCGCTCAGGACGCTTTTCCCGCCAAAGTCGGGAGAGCCGCAAATATGAGATTGTTTGAGGTGGTGGTCAAGCATTTTGAAGCAAAGAGGTCAAAGACGAGTCAGCTTCCATCGCATGCGGCAACTCGTCGAGAATGACAATCAATCGCTGGCGGCTCGCCAATGCCCTGGCTTGCGCCAGCAGGCCAGGGTGGCACGACCAGTTGGACGGACAGCCTGACCAACACCGTCCTTTCACGCAGGCAGGCGAATTGGGCCAGGGCGGTTTGCGTTCTACGAGTTTTTTGCCCGCGTTTTGCCCCAAATGGAAGCAGTGTTATAATCGTAATCACAAGGGCGTGACCAGAATCAGTTGGCAGAATCCTCAACTTGTTGAGGCATATTCACGCCGAACAAGCTGGCGACCCGGTGGTGATGCAGCGCATCCTCCAACTCTACCCGCAAGAGGTATCAGCGTGGCCAATCGCAAGGCGCATAAAAAGTTAAAAGCCAGGTTCGGCGAATTGCCGCCGCGTTACAAGCTGTTTCTCAACCCTTACCAAGAATATCGCTTTACCACTTGCCCACAGTGCAACCAGTTGACCAAGTGGCGCAAGTTTGCGTTAATGATTCACATAGACCCAGCGGTGCTCATATCGTTGAACATGCACTGCCGCTTTTGCCCCGCTTGCGAGATGCTGATTGTTCACCAGGACCAATTGGAGGCCGAACTGGCAGAGCACATGAGCGCGCACAACCCAGCCGTGATTGGCAATGACTATTTCCTTATTGGCACACTGGAGCGGGCCGCGTGGCGACAGGGGATGCAGCGGCCAGTGTCAATTGACGAGATGCTGAAAAACGTGGCCGATTTCGAGGACTATATCCAGGTTGAGGTTAGGCCGGCGGGCTGGTATCCAGCCGAGGAGTAAAATATGCCTGTCATCTACACTAACCGCAACAGGAGCCATTCTCTTGCCCAAAAAGAAACCCAACAACGCAAAACTGCCCAAAGCAAATAACGGCCAATCAGCCCTTCCCATCAACCCCAGCGCCGACGAGCGATTGGATATTTCCACGCCTACGAAGACCGTCAACTCGCCACCCAGCAAGCCCTGGAAGGCTTTGAGAAACTGGCGCAAGAATACGTTCAGGCTGATGCCGACCGCCAGCAGTTGGGCATAGACGAAAACGCTTTTGCCATCTACATCACACTCAAGCCACTTGCGCAGCATGTTGACGCTGGGCAAGCGCAGACCGTCAACGGCCTGTTTGCGCGCTTTGCGGACTATCAGTGGAACGATCAGCAAGAGAGCCAACTGCGGGCCGAACTCTACAAAGCCTTGCGCCTCGTTGTAGGACCGGGAAGAATGATCGAAGCGGCCAATGCCCTGTTGCGAGTGCAACGAGTGTAATAGACCCTATCGGAAATAACATAGCCAACGTATCCCCACACCCTGTCTGCGCCAGGCAGGCTGCACTCCCGAAGGGGCCAAGCGCAGCGCAGGTGCAAGCCTGCCCTGCCTGCACCTGTGGCGCAGGCACAGGTGGACGGGCAGTCCAGGGTGTACGTTGGC
>JBGSMF010000508.1:0-4254 GCA_041740315.1 Thermoflexales bacterium | reverse complement strand
GGTGGCGGCCCTGGCCGCTCACTGCGTAACCGCCATGCAGGCGACGCCCGCCACCTGGCGGCTGCTGCTGGCGGCTGGGTGGAAAGGGAGTGTCGGCAAGGTTTTGTGCGGGGGTGAAGCGCTCTCGCCCGAGCTGGCGGCTCAACTGGTGACGCGCAGCGACGCGCTGTGGAATATGTATGGCCCGACGGAAACGACCATCTGGTCATGCCTTCACAAGCTAGAAAGCGCAGCGGGGCCAGTTGCCATTGGTCGCCCGATTGCCAACACAGAGGTCTATCTCTTGGATGCGTCCATGCAGCCTGTGCCGGTGGGCGTTCCAGGCGAGTTGTACATCGGCGGCGACGGGGTGGCCCGGGGCTATTTCCAACAGCCTGGGCTGACGGCAGAACGCTTTGTGCCCAATCCCTTTGCCTCCCCCCTATACTCCCCCCGCCTGCGGGGGGAGATAGAGGGGGGAACCCGCTTGCCTGCAACCGCTGACGCGGGAGGCGGCAGCCGCTTGTACAAGACCGGCGACCTGGCGCGCTACTGGCCAGGCGGCGAGATCGAGTTTTTGGGACGAACCGATTTCCAGGTCAAGCTGCGCGGCTTTCGCATCGAGTTGGGCGAGATTGAATCACGCCTGGCGCAACATCCGGCGGTGGGGGCGGCGGTGGTCGTGGCGCAAAGAGACGGCCCAGCAGGCGACCAGCGGTTGGTGGCCTATGTCGTGCCAGGTGCAATGCAAAAGCCAACAGTGAACGATTTGCGAGATTATCTAAAAGAAAAACTGCCCGACTATATGCTGCCCTCCGCTTTTGTGATGATCGAGGCGCTGCCGCTGACACCCAGCGGCAAGATAGATCGTCGCGCTTTGCCCGCGCCAGACCGCTCGCAGCCCGAAAAGACCTTTGCGCCGCCGCGCACCCCGACCGAAGAGGTGCTGGCCAGAATCTGGGGCCTAGTTCTTGGACTGGAGCGAGTGGGCATCTATGACAACTTTTTCGATCTGGGCGGCCATTCCCTGTTGGCTACCCAGATTATTTCTCAGGTGCGCCAGGCGTTTGGGCTAGAACTGCCTTTGCAGATTTTTTTCAGAGCGCCCACAGTAGAAGGGTTAGCTTTGGCCATTGAGGATGCGCTTGGGAAAAAATCCGCCGCCACAACTGTTGCGATTGGGTTTGAGGAAGGAGAATCATGAGCGCCAGCAGTTTTTTGGTTGATCTTTTGCAAAGAGGCGTGCAATTATGGAAAGAAAATGGCAAGCTGCGTTATCGGGCGCTTGCGGGTGTTCTGACACCCACCATGCGGGAAGAGATCACCAGCCATAAAGCAGAGCTTTTGCCGTTATTGGATGAACGCAAGAAATATACCATCTCTTCTTTTGCCCAGCAGCGGCTGTGGTTTTTGGATCAATGGGAACCAGGCAGCCCATTCTACAACATTCCGGCTGCTGTGCGCCTGAGGGGTCCGCTCGACGCCGCAGCGTTTGAGCAAAGCTTGAATGAGGTTATCAGCCGCCACGAATCTTTGCGAACCACTTTAACGATGATGGAAGGGCAGGCCGTGCAGGTGGCGGCTTCAACGCTGACCCTCACGCTACAGACAGTTGATCTGGGGACGTTGGCTGAATCTGAGCGCGAGGCCCGGTTACAGCAGTTGGCGATTGAAGAAGCGCAGCATCCCTTCGATCTTGGCCAGGGGCCGCTCATCCGCGCAACCTTGATTCGGCTGGGAGCAGAGGAACACGTGCTGTTGTTGACAATGCACCACATTGTATCGGATGCCTGGTCAATGACTATACTGATCCACGAGTTGGCAACCCTCTACAAGGCATTTTCCGCTGGGCGTCCTGCGCTGCTGCCCAAGTTGCCCCTCCAGTACGCCGACTTGGCCGTCTGGCAACGCCAATGGTTACGAGGAGAAACGCTGGAAAATCAGCTTGGCTATTGGAAGAAACAACTGGGCGGCGCACCGGCTGAGCTGGCGCTGCCGACCGACCGGCCGCGCCCCCCCCGCCAGGCTTTTCACGGCGCGTGCCAATCCTTTACTTTGTCCAGCTCGCTGTCCAAGGCGCTAGAAACGTTGAGCAAACAGGAGCAGGTTACTCTGTTTATGACGCTGCTGGCGACGTTCAAGGTATTGTTGTATCGTTACACCGGCCAGACCGATATCATAGTCGGATCGCCGATTGCCAATCGCAATCGCGCCGAGACCGAAGGCTTGATTGGCTTTTTTGTCAATACGCTGGTCTTGCGCACGAACCTGTCAGGCAACCCGAGCTTTCGTGAACTATTGAGGCGAGTGCGCGAGGTGACGTTGGGAGCGTATGCTCACCAGGATTTGCCGTTCGAGATGCTGGTGGAGCAGTTGCAACCCCAGCGCAACCTGGCCCGCACGCCGCTGTTCCAGGTGATGGTTGCCCTTCAAAATGTGCCGGTAGAGGCGCTGGAATTGCCTGGGTTGAGCTTGACTTTTTTAGAGGCCGACAGCGGAACAACCAAGTTTGATTTGAGTCTGTCCTTGGAAGAAAGCGGGCAAGGTCTGAAGGGATTGTTGCGGTACAACACCGACCTATTTGACGCGCCCACCATCACGCGCCTGCTGGCGCACTGGCAACTTTTATTGGAAGGTTGTGTAGCTGACCCCGATCAACGCATCGCCCACCTGCCGCTATTGACGCCTGTTGAGCAGCATCAACTGCTGGTCGAGTGGAATGATACCCAGGCGCACTATCCGCGCAAGTGCGTGCACGAATTGTTCCAGACCCAGGCGGAACGAACGCCAGACGCTGTGGCCGTGGTCTTTAAAGACCAACACGTGACCTATCACGAATTGGACAGCCGGACCAATCGTCTGGCGCATTATATGCGCTCCCTGGGAGTTGGACAAGCGCCGGTGGGTCTGTGTGTGGAACGTTCGGTTGAGATGGTGGTGGGCATTTTGGGAGTTTTCAAGGCGGGTGGCGCCTGCGTGCCGCTCGACCCGGCTTACCCGCCAGATCGCCTGGCTTTTATGCTGCAAGACACTCACGCGCCGCTCGTGCTGACTCATGCCCGGCTTGTGGCCGCCCTGCCCGAGTGCGCGCCTCGCCGGGTGTGTCTTGATTCGGATTGGCCAGAGAGTGTGGCGCGCGCAGGCAATAGCCCGCTGGCTGCTCCCATCGGGGCTGATACCCTGGCCTGCGTCATTTACACCTCGGGCACGACCGGCTGGCCCAAAGGCGTCATGGTTACACATCAGAGCATGGTGAACTATTTGACCTGGGCCAATGAAACGCTGTTCGATCAGCAGATGCTAGAAATCCCCGCCACTACCAACCTGGTCTTTGACGCATGTTTCAAGCAGTTGCTTGCTCCGCTCTTGAAGGGGCGCCAGGTATGGGTGCTTCCAGAAGGTGTGCTTGCTCAGCCAGATGTTTTGTTGCCGCTGCTTCGAGCGCGCCCCGGCGTTGGACTCAATTGTGTGCCGTCGGCGTGGAAGGCCCTGCTCGATGTAATGAATCAAGATACCTCGCCAACTGCGCCCATTCGTGCTTTGTTGCTTGGCGGTGAAGCGATTGATCAGGTGATTGACAAGACCTTGACCCGGCTGCCCAGCCTGCCGATTTGGAACCTGTACGGTCCCACCGAGGCAACTGCCAACGCAAGCGCGGCTCGGATAAGCTCAAAGGATAAAACAACGATTGGCCGGCCTATTGCCAACACACAAATATATATTTTCGACTCACATTTGCAGCCTGTGCCGGTGGGTGTTCCAGGCGAATTGTACATTGGGGGCGATGGCCTGGCATGGGGCTATCTCAACCAGCCGGGCTGGACCGCCGACAAGTTTGTGCCCAATCCGTATAGCCGCTCGCCAGGCGCGCGCTTGTACAGGACCGGAGATATGGCGCGCTACCAGCCCGGCGGCAACGTCGAGTTTCTGGGGCGAGTGGATCACCAGGTCAAAGTGCGCGGCTTTCGGGTCGAGTTGAGCGAGATTGAGGCCGCGCTTGGGCGGCACCCGGCTGTGCAAGAGGCCGTTGTGATGGCCTCGGAGACGCAGCCGGAAGCGGGCGAAAAACAATTGGTGGCCTATGTGCTCCCCAAGCCGGGCCAACAACTTGATTTTGGCGAATTGCGGCGCTTTTTGAAGCAAACGCTGCCAGATTACATGCTGCCTTCGGCCCTGGTGACGCTAGACGCGCTGCCCGTGCTGCCCAGCGGCAAGCTAGACCGCCGGGCGCTGCCAGCGCCCGGTCAGGCCAGGCCGGAACTGGGCCAGGCCTTT
>JBGSMF010000507.1:0-8743 GCA_041740315.1 Thermoflexales bacterium | reverse complement strand
GTGGTGCTCAACGAGACGCCCGAACGATTAGCGGCGCGCTGGCCTGGCGGCTTTGACTGCGTGCTGGTGGACGCGCCGTGTTCGGGGCAGGGAATGTTTCGCAAGAGCAAGCCCGCTCGCGCTAAATGGCAGCCGGGCCGCATCAAAACCGATGCGGCGCGCCAGGGCGCCATTCTCGATTCAGCCGCGCAACTGCTTCGCCCCGGCGGCCACATTGTCTACAGCACGTGCACGTTTGAGCCAGAAGAGAACGAGGGCAACCTTGCGCGCTTTTTGCAGCGCCATCCAGATTTTGAATTAGAGGCCATCCCGCCCAAGCCGGGCTTTTCACCGGGCCGGCCCGAGTGGGCCGATGGCAACCCTGCCCTGAGCAAATGTGTGCGCGTGTGGCCGCACCTCAGCCTGGGCGAGGGGCATTTCATTGCCAGGCTGCATTGCCAAGATTCGGGCGACAAGGATGAAATAACGTCCAGTCGCCAATTCACCTCAAGGCTTGAGGGTAGCCCCGAATCTCTCTCCGCAAATCTCTTTCACGAGTTTTGCGACGAGTATCTGGCTGGTCCCCTGCCGGGACAATTGCTGCAAGCCGGGCAAGATTTATATCTTGTGCCGCCCAATACACCCGCTTTGCATGGCCTGCGTGTGGTGCGCTGGGGGTGGTGGGTGGGCACGATCAAGGGCAAAGTGTTTGCGCCGGGGCACGCGCTGGCCATGGCCCTAGAGCCTGCCGCTGTTCGCCAATCGCTGGACCTGACGGCAGGCGACCCGCGCGTGGCGGCCTACTTGCGCGGTGAATCGCTGCAAGCAGATGGCGGTCCGGGCTGGGTGCTGGTGGCAGTAGATGGCTTGCCGTTGGGTTGGGGCAAGCGCGCGGATGATCGGGTCAAAAATCGCCGCCCGCCTGGGCTGGCGCAATCAACGAGCCTAGACATCTATATTGCCTGAGATCGGTGCAAATGAAAAGTTTTAATCCCGCTATCTTGGTCGCAGTTTCGGGCAAAGCCCGAAACTGCTTTGGGTCGGCTACGGCGACCCGCCTAGTTTCGGCATTGGAGGAATAACAATGTATTTTTGTCTGCGCCTCTGTGGCGCTCCCATCAGCATTTTTCGCGCTTGTTTATGTGTAATCCTCATCATCGCATTTTTGGCAGGAGCGCCTGCCCAAGCCGATGATTGGTCGCCGGTGGACGCTGGCCAAGCTACCGCCTCGTATCGCATTGATGTCAAGCTCGACCCAGTTGCCAAAACGCTGCAAGGCAAGCAGACCCTGACCTATGTCAACGCTTCGCCTGACGCCCTGAGCGAATTGCCTTTTCATCTTTACCTGAATGCGTTTGCCGGGCCAGATACAATCTTTATGCGCGAGGGCGGCGGGCAATTGCGCGGCGACCAGGCCGACCTCAATGCGCCCGGCTGGATCAAGGTCAACGATGTGCGCCTGGCCAGCTCTCCCCTCTCCCTTGCAGGGGGCGAGGGACAACACCTCTCGTTGACCTATAACGATGATCGCACGGTCATGACCGTCACCTTGCCCGCGCCGCTTGCGCCGGGGGCCACCTTGATGCTGGATATGGATTTTGCAGCCCAATTGCCCAAGGTGTTTGCCCGCACTGGCTGGTGGGGTGATGATTTTTTCATGGTCGGCCAGTGGTTCCCAAAAATTGCCGTGTACGATGACCTGGGCTGGCACAGTTGGCCGTTCCACGCCAACGCCGAGTTCTTTGCCGATTTTGGCGTGTATGATGTAAGCATCACTGTCCCCCAATCATACGTCGTTGGCGCAACGGGTTTCCCTCAAGGCAGCCAGGATAACGGCGATGGCACCAAGACCGAAACTTTTCACGCCGCAGACGTGATTGATTTTGCCTGGACCGCCAGCCCCCACTATCAAACGGCCACGCGCCAGTGGAACGATGTGGAAATTGTGCTGCTCTACCAGCCGGAACACCAAGCCTATGTAGGCCGTTATCTGGAAGCGACCCAGCAAGCGATCGAATTCTATGTGCAGCGCGTTGGCCCCTACGTCTACAAGCGCCTGACGATTGTTGACCCTCCCGCCGCTGCCGGCGGCGCGGGCGGCATGGAATACCCCATGCTCGTCACCAGTGGGGTGGGTATGATGGGCATTCCAGAGCTGCCCGGCAGCGCCGTCTATGATGTCGAAATGGTGACCATGCACGAGATAGGACATAATTGGTTTGGCATGGTCGTGGCAACCAACGAAGCCGAAGAACCCTGGCTGGATGAAGGCTTTACCGATTTCATCTCGGTAGAGGCATTGGACCATTTCTACGGGCGCAACACGTCAATGATTGATGCGCCATTTCTCAAGCTGGGCAGTGGGCAATCGCGCCGGCTGGAATACCTCGTCAACCCGCGGGTGCCCAGTTATGGCAAGGCTTGGGAGTTTACGGGAATGCTGGATTATAGCATAGCGGCCTATTCCAAGCCGGTGATGGCGCTTACAACGCTCAAAAACACTTTGGGCCAAGAGCTTTTTTGGCGTGTGCTGCAGACTTATTATGCGCGCTACCAGTTCAAGCATCCCCGCACCGAGGATTTTATCGCCGTGGCAGAAGAAATCAGCGGCCAACAGCTCGATTGGTTTTTCGACCAGGCCGTGTATGGCGATGGTGTGTTGAACTATGCGGTCGAATCGGTGGCAAGCCAGCGCCAGTCTGATAAAAGCTACCAATCGCAGGCGATTGTGAAAAACCTTGGGACGATCTCTTTTCCTGTGACAGTGCGTGCGGCGTTTGCCGATGGCGCGCAAGTAGATGAGATTTGGGATGGCCAAGGCACGCATACCTTTGCTTACACCCGCGCCAGGCCGCTAGCCTGGGTTCACATTGACCCCAGCCGCAAGCTGGCAATGATGGAGCTTGATTTGCAGGATAATAGCCGTACCCTCCGGCCGCAAACCGGCTCCACACTGCGCATCGGCAGCCGTATCTTGTTTTGGTTTCAGAATTTGTTGGTTGCGCTGGGGGAAATGTAGGCCGATATCCCCATATCGGCCTGCACTGAATGAGGATGATGACTATGCTACGCTCAATCATACGTGGATCTATCAATGCCGTTCGTTTTCCTGCGCCCCTGATACTGCTCTTTGGAGCGTATCTTTTGGGCGCGCTTGTGTTCACCTTGCCATTTTTCAGCGGGCTGAACCAAACGCTTAGATATCGCCTGGCCGCCAACGAGATGGCGCGCACCTTTGACATTATCTCGCTCATCGAGCCATTGCTTGGTTCCGCCTACTCGGCCAACTCGGACGCCCTGGCCAATTCGGCAGCCGACGCCGATATGGCCGCCCAACCCACCCCCGACGAATCTGCCATTATGATTGGATTGGTCACAATGGCTGCTTTCGTGGCGGCTCTGGCGCTGGGGTTGGCTATGGCCTCTTCAATTCCCAATGTCCTGCTAGGCGGCGGCGCTTTGTGTGTCTATGCTGACGGGCGTTTTACCTGGCGGCGCTTTTTGTGGGGGTGCTGGCATTGGGCGCTGCCGTTCTTGGCGCTGCTGTTTTTCTTTGGCTTGGCTGTATCGTTGATTATCCTGCTTGGGCTAGCGGTCATGCTGTTGATCGGTTTGTTCGATTTGGGCGTGCTGCTGCTCCCGTGCCTGTTTGTGTTGCTGGGCTTGTATTTTGCCGTAGCCATGCTGTTCGATTACGCCCGCGCCATCGCCGTGTGCCAGAATCGGCGCAACATCTTTTGGGCTTTGGCGCGCTCGGTTCGCTTTGTGTTTCGCAGCCCGGCGCAGGCGCTGGGGCTGTATGGGCTGATGACGGTATTGGGCTATTTGCTCATTGTGGTGTACAATTTCATTGTGGCGCCTCTAATTCCATTTGGCTGGGCGCTTGTGGCGATTGGGGTTCAGCAGACATTTGTAGCCGCCCAATTGTGGGCGCGGCTGGCGCGTTGGGGCGCGGTGCTGGCTTTGTATCAATCTGAGAGCCTGCCCAAGTAGGCTGGTATCCCCATGCCGCCTACTCTGCAAGGCGTGCGGAGCTATGGAAAACTTGGTCTCTAATACTCTGTGGAAAGGCAAGTGATTATGGCTAAAGCTATCTCTTATCGCGACATTGTCATTGGATTGCGCGAGCTGGGGCTAGATGCTGCCGATACGGTCATTGCCCATGCCGACTTGGCTGCTTTTGGCGAGCTGCGCGGCGGGGCCGAGACGCTGGTGGGCGCGCTGGTTGCTTCGGGCAGCACGGTGGTGATGCCGGCATTTACCTACCAGACCATGATTGTGCCGTCCCAGGGTCCGCCCGATAATGGCATGGAGTATGGCAACCAGGCCGAGCAAAATGCTAGTGCAGAGATGTTTCATCCCGCTTTGCCTGTGCATGCCAGCTTGGGGCTGGTCGCCGAGGCTTTCCGCTGCCTTCCCCAGGCGCGGCGCAGCTCTCACCCGGTGCTCTCGTTTGCCGCGATAGGAGAACGGGCTGAGGAAATTCTTGCCACTCAGTCTATCCAAGACCCGTGGGCGCCTGTGAATTGGGTGCAGGATAACGCGGGCGATGTGCTGTTGTTGGGGGCGGATCACACGGCCAATGTAGCCATTCACCTGGCCGAACGACTCGCCGACCGCAAGCAGTTTGTGCGTTGGGCCGTGAGCGATGAGCGGGCTTTTCGGCTAGAGAGCTTTCCGGGTTGTTCCCGTGGCTTTAATGCCATTGCCCCCAAGCTGGCCTGGGTGGCCCAGCAAACCACCATCGGCCCGGCGATACTACAGCGCATCCCGCTGCGCAAGATGGTAGACATTGCCGCGCAGATGATCCGGGCCGATCGCGCCGCGCTGCTCTGCGATGATAGCGACTGTGCGCTGTGTAACGCCGTGAGGGCTGTTCAATGAACGCGCTGGTCTTGGGGGCCACTGGCTTTATCGGCGGCCAGGTTGCGCGGGCCGCTCTGCAAGCCGGGTGGACTGTGCGCGCCTTGCGTCGCCGCCCCAATGCTGTTGGCGCATTGGGCGATGTGGCCGACAAGATTGAATGGCTGCCCGGCAGTTTGAACAGCAAGGCTTTGCCAGAAGCTATGGGCGGCTGCGACATTGTGTTCCACTCTGCTGCGTTTTATGCCGAGCTAACCAAAGATATTGCCGGCAGCATCCGCTATGGCGTGGCCGAGATGCGCCAAGTGCTGGCAGCCTTTGCCGCATCGGGCGCAAAAAGATTGATCTATACCAGTTCTCTCACCACCATCGCTCCTTCGCCAGAAGCGCACCGGCTGGCCGACGAGCGCGATGTGTACATCCCCCATAGCACGCGCAGCGCGTACTATGAATCTAAATATGCAATGGAAATGGAGGCCCTGCGCGCCGCCGCCGAGGGGATGAATGTGCTAGTCTTGTGTCCCACGGTTGTCCTTGGCCCGGGCGATGTCAAACCTACTACTGGACAGTTGCTAACCCTGGTGGCGCGTGGGCGCATGCTTTTTAGCATTGGGGTGACTATTAATATTGTGGATGGGCGTGACGTAGCCGCCGCGCACATTGCCGCAGCCCAACGTGGCAAGGCGGGGCAGCGATACATCATTGGGGGGAACAATGTCACTTTATATAATGCCCTGGCGCTGGCGGCTCAAGCGGCAGGGGTAGCGCCGCCGCGTTGGCAGTTGCCGCTGCAGATGGTAAGGGGCATAATTCGCGCCATAGATGTGTTGCCGTTTGCAATCTTGCCCAGCCTGACGTGCTCGCTGGATTGCTTGCAGCCTCTAAACACACACAAAGCCCAGCGAGAGCTGGGCCTGGCAGAGCCGCGCCCCTTGCAGGATACGCTGCACGATACACTGGCTTGGTTTCGGGCTAATGGCTACTTACCCAACCAACAGCAAAAGACCACTGACCAATAATCGTTCCTCATTCGTCGTTCGTCAACTTTTCGTCAATTCGCCCAGTTCCTCCAGCAGCCGGTCAATCTCTTGAGCTGTGTTGTAATGCGCCAGCCCAACCCGCACCATGCCGCCGCTTTGCTCTACTTCCAATCGTTCGGTGACAGCCAGCGCATAATAGTTGCCATCCCACACAAAGATGCCGCGTTGCCCCAGATATTCCGCCACCTGGCGCGGCGAGAACCCTTCCAGGCGGAAAGATACCGTTGGCACACGCCAATCGAGACGCTCTGGGTCCGTGATCCCGTAAATGCGCAAGCCTTTGATTTGCTGCAAGCCCGTTATCAATTGCTCGCACAGTTGGCGCTCGTGTTCCTGGATCAACTCCATCCCTATTGCAATCAGCTCGCGCCGGTCCGAAAGGTAGAACTTGCGGTTGGAAATCTGGGCAAAATAGTCTACTGCCGCCAGCGTCCCGGCAATACCTTCGTGATTCTGGGTGCCCGTCTCAAATTTATGCGGCGGGCGATCATCAGCCGGGCGCACTTTGTAAGCCGGCAGCTGCTCCAGCCAATCGCGCTTGCCATACAAGACGCCGACGTGCGGCCCAAAAAACTTGTAGGCCGAACAGGCCAGGAAATCGCAATCCAACGCCTGCACATCAATCAAGCCGTGCGGGGCGTACTGCACGGCGTCAATAAAGGTCCGCGCCCCTACTGCGTGCGCCATCTCGACAATCGTCTTGACAGCGTTGATTGTGCCGACTGCGTTGGAAGCATAGCCGCACGCTATTATTTTTGTCCGCTTGGAAATTTGCGTTTCAAAATCGGACATTCTCAGCGTGCAATCTTTAACGTCAAAATCTATCCATTTCACCGTCGCGCCCACGTCGCGCGCCATCAACACCCAGGGCGTAATGTTGGCGTCGTGATCCAACCGTGTGACAATGACCTCATCGCCGGGCTGTAGCCATTGCCCCATCGCCCGGCTGAGAGCAAAGGTCAACGTGGTCATGTTTGGACCAAAGACAATCTCATCGGGCGAGGCCGCGCCCAGCATATCGGCCATTGCCTGGTGCGCCTCGTGCAGCATTGCGTCGCTGCGCTGGCTGGTGGCAAAGGCCCCGCCGTGGTTGGCATTGTCATGGAGCAAATAGTGGGTCATTGCGTCAATGACTGTCTGAGGCGCCTGGGTGCCGCCGGGGTTATCGAAAAATATCACCGGCCGCTCGTCATGGATTTGCTGCAAGGCTGGGAAATGTTGTCGCACCAGAAATGGGTTTAGCATAGTCCCTCTCAATGTAATAGAGATTGTTAGATTTTAACACAATTGCCCACAAGTGGAAAATGGTCAGATTGGGAGCGCTCGCTTTGCAACTTGTATTGGTGTTGCCAACAGGTTATAATACCTCTGATTTTTGCATTGCCTGCAAACACCACAGTGAGAAAGTATAAATGTCCCAATTTCCAAAAGAACCCAAAAAGATCAGAGAGCGAATTACCCGCTATGAGCGAGAACTGCGTAAAGAATACAATATCTATGGGGCCATTGACGATAGCTCTGGAAAGCGATACTTGCTTGGACCGCTGTATCTGCTTGCGGGTGACTTGGCAGGGGCCATCAGGTCATTCGAGTGGTTTGAACAGACTTTCCCTGACGATATAGGCGAACCGGCCCACTTGTTGTGCTGGGCACTGGCTCTGTACCGCTCGGGTAACATAGCCGGAGCATCCCGCAAGCTGCTCCAGACCATGCTATCTAATCTCTATTTGATTCCACATCTGCTTGGCATGGAGCAAGACAGGCTGCCCATCTGGCATAGCTCAAACTTTGAAGACAAGGACTATCTTCAATACGTGCCGCCCGAAATTTGGGAGTTGTGGAACAAAGCAGCTTTGCAATGGGCGCAAGAGACCTATAACAGGCCAGAGTTTCGCCGAGTTCGCGCCCGATATATCGAGATTTTCACGCAGCTAATATCAGAGCCACGTGGCCCCCGGCGGAACCAGCTAGTGGGTGAAGCGTTTGGACTCCGAACTACCGAACTGGACTGAATGGCAAGGGATCGCCGTGATTGACGGAATTGCGATTATTGTGCGAGAGGCTTGCGCGCAAGATACCAACGTTTTCGGCTATGGCATTTGGACCCATCACATCACGCAAGTGGTCAAGAATGGAAAACGTTTAGCCGAGTCGTTTGTAGAGCTTTTGCAAGAGCACAAGGACATTTTTGTCGAAATGATGAAAGCACTCGGGTTAACCTCACGCCAGGATCGCCTGGCGGATTGCTTGGAGAGAGCAAAATGAATCTATCGCGTGAAGAAGCTGATCTGTTTTTCAAATTGATGTGGCGGGTGCAGCTCTTTGTCAATCAGCAGCTCAATATCATCCAGGACATGGAAACGCTGGAGGCTTTTAGACTGCTCCCGCAGTCAGAAAAACTAGAGGTCCGCAAGGCTATGTATGAGCACATTGACTTGCTGGACACCTTTGTTTCCGAAAACCCAGCTAGCCTGCCGCCCGACGAATTGCAGATTATCCAACGCTGGAGACATTACTACATCGCCGGCGATTTTTACATTCTCAAGTTTCTCAAAAAGCACACCATCTTTCTAATGTCCAAGCCGTCCCAAGTGTACGCGGTGTTGGGCCTGTTTGATCGAATAGAGGATATCTTGTACACGCAGCAGCCACCCATTTTGGTCAAAACAGTGCTATTGCCGTTCAAAGGGCGCATTGTTTACGATGGCATGTTCGAGTTCTATCGCATTTCTTTTGGGCCAGGCATCCGGGGCGATCTGAACGAAACTTACCAGGCGGCCAAACAAGCCGGTGAAATCATCGAGTCGTTCGAGCCGGAGGCGGAATCTGCCGAACCACCCAGACCCCAAAAGCCGGCGCGC
>JBGSMF010000506.1:0-18672 GCA_041740315.1 Thermoflexales bacterium | reverse complement strand
CATCGCGCGCGCGGCGGCGGCCCTGGGCCGCTTGTGGCCGGATGTGAACGTGAGCTTTTTGTTCGTGGACGAATCAGAGCAAGCGCTGCGCTTGCACCCGTCGTGTTACGGCATTCCGCCGGAAATCGCCGCCAATCTGCGTATCCCGATGGGGCAAGGCATCACGGGCTATTGCCTGCAAGAACAACAGCCGCTGCGCGTGGGCAACATAGCGGCCGATTCGCGCTACATCACCGGCGTGCCCGGCGCAGGATCGGAAATGGCCGCGCCGCTCATTGGCAACGAGCGCGCCGTTGGCGTGGTCAATGTAGAAAGCCCTCACCTGAACGCCTTTTCCGAAGCCGATTTGCGCCTGTTGACGACGCTGGCCAGCCAACTGGCAACGCTGTTTGAAAAAGCGCGTTTGGATGTGGAACTGGAAGCCGAGCGCGCTCTGCTGGCCCAACGTGTTGAAGAGCGCACAGCGGAACTTTCCGCCGCCAACGCCGAACTGGCTCGCGTCGCTCGCCTCAAAGACGAGTTTCTGGCCAACATGAGCCACGAACTGCGCACGCCACTCAACGCTGTGTTGGGCATGTCTGAGGCGCTGCAAGAACAGGTCTTTGGCCCGCTCAATGAAAAGCAGCTCAAAATGCTGGGCACGATTTCGGAAAGCGGCCACCACCTGCTCTCGCTCATCAACGATATCCTTGATCTGTCCAAGATCGAAGCCAGCAAATTGCAGTTGCGCCTTGATTCGGTCATCGTCGAGATGGTTTGCCAGGTTGCCGTGCAGTTTGTCAAGCAGGCGGCCTATCAGAAACGCATCCAGGTGTCTTTGACGCTGGATGAAAACGCGAGCGCCTTTTTGGCCGACGAGCGCCGGCTCAAACAAATCCTGGTGAATTTGCTCGCCAACGCCGTCAAATTCACGCCTGAGGGCGGTCAGATTGGCCTGCAAGTCAAAGGCGATATAGAGCGCGGCGCGATCCATTTTACGGTGTGGGATACCGGCATCGGCATTGCCAAAGAGGATATGGACGAGCTGTTCAAGCCCTTTGTGCAATTGGATAGCAGCCTGTCGCGGCAATATGGCGGCACCGGGTTAGGGCTGTCGCTGGTGCAGCGGCTAACCGAGTTGCACGGCGGGAGCGTGAACGTGGAAAGCGAGGCGGGCAAGGGCAGCCGCTTTACTGTGTCATTGCCGTGGCGCAAAGCGGAAGACAAAAGGATGAAAACTGAAGGCAAAACAGAGCCAGCATCACCTTTCATCCCTCATCCTTCATACTTGATTTTGCTGGCCGAGGACAACGAAACCAACATTAACACTATCTCTGATTATCTTTCAGTCAAGGGCTATCGTGTCATCGTGGCCCGAAATGGAAAAGAAGCAATTCAACGCGCCTGCGAGGACCGGCCGGATGTGATTCTGATGGACATTCAAATGCCGGGGTTGGATGGGCTAGAAGCCATCCGCCGCCTCCGCGCCCTCCCCTCGCCCTTGCAGGGAGAGAGGCCAGGGGTGAGGGCTACCCCCATTATCGCGCTAACCGCGCTGGCCATGCCGGGCGACCGCGAGCGATGCCTGGAAGCGGGCGCAGACGAGTACATGAGCAAGCCGGTCGGGCTGAAAGAGTTGATCGAAGCGATTGAGCGGATAATGAATAGCAAATAGTGGTTGGCATGCACTAGAGTTTATCGGAAATAACGTAGCCAACGTATCCCCACACGTTGGCGGACTGGCATGGGGATGCCAGTCCTGCTATTTCCGATAAGGTCTACTATCGCTATGCGCCAAGAGGAGAATCGTATGACAAACACAAGCACTGTTTTGATTGTGGACGACGACCAATCGG
Source organism: Thermoflexales bacterium (assembly GCA_041740315.1). GTDB lineage: Bacteria > Chloroflexota > Anaerolineae > Fen-1058 > Fen-1058 > JBGSMF01. The sequence goes on along the minus strand of JBGSMF010000506.1, from coordinate 16,837 downwards.
CCCGCATCACGCTGGAAGCATTGTTAATCCACCAGGGCTACGAGCTGGCCCTGGCCAGCAACGGCGAAGAAGCGCTGCGCAAGGCGGCCGAGCTCACCCCCGACGTGATTTTGCTGGATGTGATGATGCCGGGGATGGATGGCTTTCAAGTCTGCCGCCGGCTGCGCGCCGACCCCCGCCTGACAGAAATCCCCGTCATCCTGGTCACGGCGTTGGATGACCAAGAGTCTCGCCTCAGGGGCATTGAAATGGGCGCGGATGATTTTGTGACCAAGCCCTACGACCGGGCCGAGTTGCGCGCGCGTGTGCGCACTATTACCAAGTTGAATCGCTATCGCCGCCTGGTGGAACAAAGAACGCGCTTTGAGTGGATGATTCAGCGCAGCGGCGAAGGCTATCTGATTGTAGCTGACGACGATACTATTCTTTACGCCAACCCCCAAGCCCGCCTGTATCTTGATCTGCCTCAAGACGAAAGCGAACTCGCGCCCTGCTCATTTTTGGAACTGGCGCAGAAAAAATATACGCGCGAACCGCAAGCGGCTTGGGCAAGTTGGCCCAGCGCGGCCGCGAACTCGCCGTGTTACCTGCTACAGCCCGAATCAGAGATCTCGCAGCCATTTTGGCTGCAAGTTGATCTGCTCGAAGCGCCCTCAGAGCCGCGCGCCAGGCGGCTGATTCACTTGCGAGACGTCAGCGCGCAGGTGAACTCGCGCCGCGACGTGTGGGAATTTCATTCGGCTATCAACCACAAATTGCGCACGCCGATGACGTTGGCGCTTACTAGCCTGGAATTGCAAACGCAATATACTTCCACCTTGTCGCCCCAAGAACTCGCTGAGCTGGCTCAGTTAATCGCGCGCAATGTGGAACGCTTGCGCGACGCGGTTAAAGATATCTTTCAATACATGAGCGCCCCTATCCTGGCTTGCCTGGGTAAAGGCGTCGCCCTCTCCCAGCTGGCGCCCATTGTGGAAAACATCCGTGTTTCCTTGGGGGTCGAGCCGGTGGCGCTTTCAATCCCGCCCGAGTTGCTCCAGTTTAGCTTTGCGTTGTCCGAGCGCCCACTTGAATTGATCCTGTGGGAAATTTTTGAAAATGCGCTCAAGTTCCATCCTCGGCAAGCCCCCAAGCTAGAGTTTGATGTGCGCGCCAGAGATAACCAACCCGGCAACATGGTTATTGTGCAAATTAGGGATGATGGGCGGACGCTTTCGCCGGAGCAATTGGCTCACGCGTGGCAACCTTATTATCAGGGCGAAAAATATTTTACCGGCCAAGCCGCCGGAATGGGACTGGGGTTGGCCATGGTCGCTTCGCTGGTATGGAGCGCGGGCGGGACATGCCGCCTGTACAACCGCCCTGATGGGCCGGGTGTGGTGGTGGAACTTGGGCTGCCCCTGGCAGAGGGTTGACCTATGGATATGGATGTCAGCACAATTCTGATCGTAGATGATCAACTGAGCGTGCGCGACACGCTTGAAGCGCTGCTGGCCGCTCCAGACTATCGCCTGGAAGTTGCCAGCACCGGCGCGCAGGCCTTGGCCCTGGCGGCCGACTTGATGCCAGATGTGATTTTGCTGGATGTGATGATGCCGGTGATGGACGGCTTTGAAGCCTGCCGGCGCTTGCGCGCCGACCCCAGGCTGGCTGAAGTGCCGGTCGTCATGGTCACGGCGCTGGACGATCACGATTCTCGTCTGCGGGGCATCAATGCCGGCGCGGACGACTTTGTGACCAAGCCGTTCGATCACATCGAGTTGCGCGCGCGTGTGCGCACCATTACCCGGCTCAATCGCTACCGGCGGCTGCTGATTGAACGCCGCCGGCGTGAGCAAGCCGAGGAGCACGTCTACCAACTGTACCAAGAGCTAGAGCGCCGCGCCAAAAGCCTGGAACAGGACGTGGCCCACCGCACCGCCGAACTGCGGGCCGAGCGCGACCGGACACAGGCCATTCTGGAGGCATTAGGAGAAGCCGTCATTGTCACCGACACACAGGGCAACATCCAATATCTCAACCCGGCTGCAGCGGAGCTGACCGGCTTTGGCAGCCAGGAAGCGGCGGGGCAAAACTGGCGCTTGTGGCAAAGCGCCAGCCAGCCGGACGACTTTTACGCGCGCATCCAAGAAAGCGCGCTGCAAGGCCGGACCTGGCGCGGTGAGGCGCGCCACAGGCGCAAGGATGGCGCGCTTTATGACGCCGCCCTGACGGTAGCGCCCTTGTACACGCTCGATATCTTGCACTCTGAGCCTGGCGCGGTTGCAGGGTTCGTCTGCGTCCAACGCGACATTACCCCGCTCAAAGAAGCCGAGCGCCTCAAAGATCAATTTGTTTCCAACGTCTCGCACGAGCTGCGAACGCCGCTTTCGCTCATTACCTTTGCCAGCGGCAACCTGGACGCTTTTTACGAGCGCATGGATGAAGACAAGCGCCGCCAGACTGTGCGCGATATTCGGCGGCACGCGCAAACGCTAGACGAGCTGATTGGGAGCATCCTGGAAGTTTCGCGCATTGACAGCCGGCGCATCTCTGACGAGCGCCAAAGAGTGAACCTGGCGCAATTAGCTAAAGAAGAAGCCGCTCAGCAGCTAGCTATGGCTCATAGAAAGAAGCAAAGCTTGAGCGTGACCGGCGATGAAAGCTTGCCTGTGTGGGGAAACGAAAGCCAGTTGCGGCGGATCATTCGTAACCTGTTGAACAACGCCATCAAATACACTCCTCAAGGCGGACAAATTACGTGTGAATGTATTAGATCAACCGAGTCGCAGGGCAGCCGGCAGTGGGTGGCCTTGCGCGTGGCCGATACCGGCATTGGCATCGAAGCCGAACATCTGCCCCACGTATTTGAGCGCTTTTACCGTGTTCAAGAACAAGGCAACATTCCGGGCACAGGTTTGGGGCTGTCCATCGCAAAAGATCTGGTCGAATTGCATGGGGGACGTATCACAGCAGATTCTATCCCCGGCCAGGGGAGCGTTTTTACCATTTATCTGCCTTTGCTTGAGGAGGCGCCACATGGCTGATTGGGTAGGGAAAAACTTGGGCCAATATGAAATTGTGGAGCAGATTGCCCAAGGCTCGCATGCCGCCATCTACAAAGCCTATCAGCCCAAGCTCGATCGTTATGTCGCCATCAAGGTGCTTTTTTCGCACGTCGCCCAAAACTTTGTCGAGCGATTTTCTCAAGAGGCGCGCGCCATTGCTCAATTGGACCATCCCAATATTGTGCCCGTGTACGATTTTGCTCGCCTGGACGACACGGTTTACATTGTGATGAAATACGTCGAGGGCGGCAACCTCAAGCAAATGCTTGCCGGCCGCCCACTAAAGCTAGAACTGGCCCTTAGATTAATCTCGCAAGTGGGCGCTGCCTTGGGTTATGCCCATCAATGTGGCATCATCCACCGCGACGTCAAGCCCAGCAATATCCTCATTGTCCGGGGTGATTGGGCGCTGCTGAGCGATTTTGGCATCGCCAAGCTGCTGACGGACCCTGCCCACTTGACCCGCTCGGGAATCAGCATGGGGACGCCCGATTACATCGCGCCTGAGCAAGCTGGCGGGCTTGCCATTGACCACCGCGCCGATTTGTATTCGCTGGGCGCAACGTTGTACGAAATGGTGACAGGATACTTGCCGTTCGAAAGCGATAACCCTATCGCCACGCTGCTCAAACACATGACCGAGCAGCCGCGCTCACCCCGGACACACAACCCGGATTTGCCGCCAGTGGTTGAGCAAGTTATCTTGACTGCCCTTCAAAAAGATCCCAACCGGCGGCATCACACTGCAGAGGAATTTATTGCTGCCCTGGCGCAGGCCGATATCAGCGCCGTCACCCATGAACCGGCCATCCAATCTGGCAATTTGCGCTCAGCGCATCACCTGTCGCCGCAAAACTTGCGCCAGGCTGCCCCGCCGGCCAACCCCAGGCAAGACGAGCCAGAAAGCGGCTCAGGCCACGCGCCAAATTTGATTCTGGTCGTAGATGACCAGCCAGAATTGTTGGACAATATTAGCTTTGCCTTGGAAGCAGCCGGCTATGCTGTCTTGACAGCCCAAGATGGCCTGGGGGCGCTCGATGTCTTGAACTCGCAAACTGTTGATTTAATCCTGGCCGATATCGCCATGCCGCGCATGAATGGCTACCAACTCTATGAGCGCGTGCGCCAAAACTCGCAGTGGCTTGCCGTCCCATTCATCTTTCTAACGGCGCGCACGCTAGACAGCGACATTCGTTACGGCAAAGAGTTGGGAGTAGATGATTATCTTGCCAAACCTATCCAGCCAGAAGACCTGCTGGCTGCCGTGCACGGCAAATTAAAGCGCGCCAAACAACTGTCGCGCATGCCAGCGCCAACGGCGATATTGGAAGACGCGCTCATCACCTTGGGACAATTGCGGATCGACGCCAACCAGCATCGTGTTTGGTTGGGCGAAAAAGCTATCGCGCTATCAACTCGCGAGTTTAGCTTGCTAGAATATCTGGCGCGCCGCCCTGGCAAAATTGTTGCTCCGCGAGAATTGATCCAGGTGACGCACCAACTCAAGACCGATCATGGAGAAGCCGGCGAGCTGCTGCGCCCATTGGTCCGCTCGCTCCGCCGCAAGCTAGGGTATTCTGTCGGCGAGATGGGCTGCATCGAAAATGTGCGCGGGGTGGGTTATCGCCTGATTGCGCCTGGCCTAGCAGGCTGTCGGAGAGCGGGCTGGTAGGCTCGTAGTGCGCGCTTCAGCGCGCTAAAGCGCGCACTACGAACGGCCCTCTCCGACAAGCTCCTAGGGTAGCTGTTTGCACCTTTCGCACGTTTGTCAACAAACTGCACGCAATTTGCTATAGACATGACCGCTTGTATTTGCTAAAATGATAGTGAAATATTAATAGCGGCAGCGTAGGGCCTTTTATAAGGAAGGAAAATCAAGTGGCTCTGCACGCTCACGAATCAGGAAACAAATCCGAACGCCAAGCCGAAGAGAGTTTGCAGCGGCAGGTAACCCGCTTGCATAAACTGTATCTGGCGAATCTGGAACTCTCTGGCCGGCTAGACAAGGATTTCTTGTTTGAATCCGTCCTCTCGCAAGCGGTTGAATTGGTAAACGGCAGCCATGCGGAACTGTATCTCTATCAGCCAGGGCAAAACGCGCTGAAACGACACAAGCCCGGCCTGGGGGACAAAGCTCAATCGGCTTGCAGCGCCGAGTGCGGCGAGGTTGTGGCAGAAAAAGTTTGGGCCACAGGCTTGCCGTTCATTGCGAATGATTACGAACACGGCGAGGGTGAGAAATGCAGCGCCATCGCCGGCGTGCCAATTCGCCAGCATGCCGCCATCGCCCAGGAAAGTTTTGTGGGCGTTCTGGCCGTCCAAGGCCACGCTTCGCGCGTCTTTACACAAGAGGATGTCGAGTTGCTTGAAATGTTCGCCAGGCAGGCCGCGCTTGCCATCAACAACGCCCACGTACAGGCGGTGGCGCTGTCGTATGCGGATAGAATGGTGGCTTTGCAGCAATTTGCCCAGGCGTTAATTGCCAGCCTAGATCTTGCCTCGGTCATCGGCACGGCCCTGACTCACATTCAGCAGCTCTTTAAAGCCGCTCGTGTTTCGTTGCTGCAACCGGCTCTCGAAACAGGTCAATTGTGCTATACAAAAACACTGGTCCGGGCAGAGTGGGTTGACGCTTCCGTGTGTCTTCAACCAGGCCGGGGAATAGCCGCCTGGGCGCTTGAACAGGCTGCGCCTATTGTGATCGAGGATGCGCAAAAAGACGCCCATTTTGAGAATAGCCTGGATGAACTATTGGCATGTCCAACCCGCGCGCTAATGTCTATCCCTTTGCTCACACGCGAGAGCGTCATTGGCGTTATCGAAATAGCAAACAGCCAACCTGGCGTCTATACCCGCAACGATCTAAACGATTTGCAGGCGGTCACCCCCATTTTGATCATGGCGATCGATAACGCGCGCCTGTATGCGGAGCTGGAAGCAGAACGCAGCTTGCTGGCGCGGCGCGTGGCGGAAAGAACCGCCGAGTTGAGCGCGGCTAATGCCGAGCTGGTCAAAGCGGTCCGCCTCAAGGACGAGTTCCTGGCCAACGTGAGCCACGAGCTGCGCACGCCGTTGAATGCCATTCTGGGACTATCGCAAATACTGTGCGAACAAGCTTTTGGGCCATTGAACGACAGGCAACTGGGGTCTTTGCGCACCATCCACGAAAGCGGCCAGCGATTGCTTGGCATCATCAACCACATTCTTGATTTGTCCAAGATCGAGGCCGGCAAAGTCCAGTTGTATTTTGCCCCCGTCGTGGTAGAGTCTTTATGCATGGCCAGCCTGGACTCTATCCGGCAAGAAGCAGATGGGAAAGGCCTCAATGTGTCTTTGGCTATGGATAGCCATGTAACCACACTGCAAGCCGACGAGCGTTACCTGAAGCAAATCTTGCTCAACTTGTTGGATAATGCCGTCAAGTTTACCCAGCCAGGTGGGGCAATTGGGCTGGAGGTAGGCAGTGATGAAGAGCGGCAATTGGTTTGTTTTACCGTTTGGGATACTGGCATTGGCATTGCGGCCAAAAACATGGATCAACTTTTCCAACCCTTTGTGCAATTAGATGGCAGCTTATCGCGCCAATATGGCGGCACAGGGCTGGGCTTGTCGCTGGCGCACCGCCTGGCCCGCTTGCATGATGGTAGCATAACCGTCGAAAGCACACTGGGCCAGGGGAGCCGCTTTACCGTATCGCTGCCGTGGCGCAAGTAGCCGGCGGGCAAGGGATAACCATTTTTATTCTTTGACGGTAACTACTCAGCCTGCACCCTTCGACCTGTCTGCCGACAGAGCAGGCTACGCGCCGCGCAGCCTGAGCGGAGTGAAACGCAGTCGAAGGAGCGCGGCGCTTGTCCTGAGCAAGGCCGAAGGACGCTCAGGCCGCTGAGTAGTTACCTTTGACGGAGGATTGAGATGACACGTATCAGCACCATATTGATTGTAGACGACGACGCAACTGCCCGCGACACCTTGGAAGGCTTGTTGTTTTCTCAAGGCTACTACCTGGTTTTAGCCGAAAATGGTCCCAAAGCATTGGAAAAGGCGGCCGGACTAGTGCCCGATGTCATCTTGCTTGACGTGATGATGCCGGGAATGGACGGCTTTGAAGTTTGCCGCAGGTTGAGAACAGACCCTCACTCGGCGGAAGTGCCTATTATCATGGTCACAGCTCTAGACGACCACGAATCTCGTTTGCGCGGGTTAGAGGCCGGAGCAGATGATTTCATCTCCAAACCCTACGACACGCAAGAGCTTCGCGCGCGCATCAAAACTATCACCCGGCTTAACCGCTACCGCCGCCTGTTGGCCGAACGCACCCGCTTCAAGTGGGTGGTTGACCAGGCTCTCGACGGCTATGTGGTCATAGGCGATGCCGGCGAGATGTTGTATGCCAATCCACAAGCGCAGAGCTATTTGGGCCTGTCTGAAGAAGGGCTGATTGCCAACCAGTTTTTGACCGTGGCCGCCAAACGATACCGCTGCGAACCACAAGCGGCGTGGGAAAACTGGCCGGCGGCGGCCTCTGACAAAGCGCAGCGATATCTGGTTCAGGCCGAATCTGATACTGCGCAGGCCTTTTGGCTGCGAGTGGATGTGCTCACTTTGCCTGTGGAGGAGGCGAGTGGGCGACTCATTCGCCTGCGCGATGTCACGGCGCAAATCACCTTGCGCAAAGAAATATGGGGCTTTCACGCGGCTATCAGCCACAAGCTGCGCACGCCGCTGGTCGTGATGCTGAATAGCCTGGAATTGCAAGCGCGGCACATGGCAAACCTTTCAGAGGTTGATATTACCGAATTGTCCGAAATGGCGCTCAAAAGCGTGAATCGCCTGCGCCAGGATGTGGGCGATGTTTTACAATATCTGAACGCTCCAACACTGGCCAAGTCTGGCGAGGGCTTTAGTCTGGCCCGTCTTGAGCTGATGGTGAAAGAGATCGCTGGCTATTTGGGGTTAAAAGCAGTGACGGTGTCCATCGAAGACAGCCTTTCTCAGGCGCGTATCGTGCTTTCAGAACGCGGCATAGAGCTGGCGCTGTGGGAAATCTTGGAAAACGCCAAGAAATTTCATCCTGCTCAATCACCCAATGTGACGGTGCAGGTAGCCAGTCCTGGCCCCGGTCAGATGGCGCTGCGGGTTCGCGATGATGGCCTGACGCTCACATCAGAACAGTTGTCGTTGGCCTGGTCCCCCTATTACCAGGGTGAAAAGTATCTCACCGGCGAGGTGGGAGGCATGGGCTTGGGACTTGCGATGGTCGCTTCACTGGTGTGGGGCGTGGGCGGCGCGTGCCGGATGTATAATCGAGAGGATGGGGCGGGGGTGGTGGTGGAGATTGTGTTGCCGTTGGCGGAGGGCTGTTAGGCGCAATACCTGCGCGAGATTGAGCACGCGGACGCTCCAGCGCATCGTGGCGCACTGTTGCCACTTTGGTCAACTCTGCGCTGGCGCCCGGCAGCCGCTTGCCGCACCAGGCTAGCCTAGTTCGCGTCTCAAAACCCCGCGTCTGGTCATTGCGAGGGCGCAGCCCGAAGCAATCTCAACACCGCGAGGCTGAGATCGCTTCGCGCCTACGGGGCTCGCGATGACTTTTGGGACAGAAACTAGCCTAGTAGCTTGTCGGAGAGGGCCGTTCGTAGTGCGCGCTTTAGCGCGCTGAAGCGCGCACTACGAGCCTACCAGCCCGCTCTCCGACAGCCTGCTAGTAGTGGGAGAAAAAGGCCGTGCGCGCCGCAATTGAAGGCCGCTCGATCAGGCTGCTCAAATCCGAGCGCGTGAATGAGCGCCGCTGGGCAGGGCAGAGGCGCTCCGCCTGCTTGACTGACAAATCTAATTTTTACCACTGAGGCACGGAGGACAGAGAATTTTTCAGGTTTTCTCCGTGTTCTCAGTGTCTCCGTGGTGAGTTTTGTCAGTCAATCAGGGCGCTCCGCTCAGGGTGATTATGGGGAGAATGATGATATGGCGGAACCAACTGAAAACAAAATTGCGCAGATGGCGCGGCTGCAGCAATTGTATAAACAAAGTATGCTGACTAGAGAGTTGTATCACGCTGCAATCAAGGGCCTGGGGCTCGATCCGGGCGCGGTGTTTGAACTGCAAGGCCAACACATCGAGCAGCAGGTTAATGTGGCAGGCAGTTACTATGACCATCGCCAAATAGTGGTAGAGCCGGGCGCGAGCGCCGAAACCCTGCGCCAGGCGTACCTGCACCGCCTGGCGCAACAGACGCGCCGGCTGCCGCTGGCGGGCATTGACCCCAAGGCCGCCGGCGACGAGAGCAGCGGCGAACTGCAACTTGCGGCAGTGTACACAGCATTGATGACAAACCGCTATATAGATTCGCTGGAGCGGGGAATGGTTGTGGGGCAATTGAGAACTGACGAGATAGCAACTGGCATAGTAGAACGTGCTTCTGTATTGGATGTGTTGAATAACGAGGCGCGTTTGGTGTTACTGGGCGACCCCGGCAGCGGCAAGAGCACCTTTGTCAACTTTGTGGCGTTATGCCTGGCGGGCGAGGCCCTGGGCTATGCTGAGGCAAACCTCCAGACGCTCACCGCGCCCTTGCCACAAGAAGATGAACACCGCCCCGATGACAAACCTCAGCCGCAACCGTGGGAGCACGGCGCATTGCTTCCGGTGCGCATTGTCTTGCGAGATTTGACTGCGCGGGGATTGCCCGATCCTGGCAAGAGCGCCGGCAGCGATATGCTGTGGAAGTTTATTGTGGGCGAGTTGGGCGATACGCTGGCTGAGTTTGCGCCCCACCTCAAACAAGAACTATTGGAACGCGGCGGGTTGATCTTGCTGGATGGGCTGGACGAAGTGCTGGATGCGCACAATTGCCGCGAGCAGGTGAAACAGGCTGTGAATGGCTTTGCCGACTGCTTTCCGCGCTGCCGCTTTCTGGTGACCAGCCGCACCTATGCTTACCAGCGGCAAGATTGGAAGCTGGATGGTTTTGCGGAAGCGGGCCTCAGCCCGTTCACGCCGGGGCAAATCAGGCGTTTTGTGTCAAGCTGGTACGCGCACATGGCGGCGCTGCGCGATATGAACCCAGAAGATGCGCAAGGACGGGCGGCGCTGTTGCAGACGGCCATCGAGCGCAGCGAACGCCTGCGTGAGCTGGCCGAACGCCCCCTGCTACTGACCTTGATGGCCTCGCTGCATGCCTGGCGCGGCGGTAGCCTGCCGGAAAAACGCGAAGAGCTATACGCCGACGCAGTAGACTTGCTGCTGGACAAATGGGAAAGCCCCAAGGTGGTACGCGACGCTGAGGGCAAGGTGTTGGTGCGGCAGCCGAGCTTGGCCGAGTGGCTGAACGTGGATCGGAACGTGGTGTGCGCCGAGTTGAACCGGCTGGCGTATGAAGCGCACAAAGACCAGCCACAACTGGTGGGCACTGCCGATGTGGTGCAAGAGCGGCTGGTGAGCGCGTTGATGCAAGTGGCCAACAATCCCGAAGTGAAACCGGCGCGCTTGGTGGAATACATCCGCGATAGAGCCGGGTTGCTGGCGGCGCGGGGTGAAGGCGTGTATACCTTTCCGCATCGCACCTTTCAAGAATACCTAGCGGCGTGCCACCTGACCGACTATGGCTTTCCCGACGATGTGGCCGATTTGCTGCGGGCCGACCCACAGCGCTGGCGCGAGGCGGCCCTGCTGGCGGCGGCCAAAGCGTCGCGCGGCACAACTTCGGCGGCATGGAACATGGCCGAGGCATTGTGCTTCCGTGACCCACCAGTTGTAGGGCAAACTGGCAGCTTGTCCAGCGCAGATTGCTGGGGCGCGCTATTGGCCGCGCAGGTCTTGCTGGAAAACGAGCGCGAACGACTGAGGCAAGTTTCCGAGCGCAACAAGCCCAAGCTGGAACGCATCCGCTTGTGGCAACGGGCGATTGTGGAGTGCGGCTGGCTACCGCCAGTGGACCGTGCGCTGGCGGGTGAGGCGCTGGCAATCTTGGGCGATGACCGCGATTTTGACGAGTTGATTACCATTCCCACCGGGCAATTTTTGATGGGTGAAGAAGGCGGGGGCGCTTTCGGTCCGCAGCACGAGCTAACTTTGCCCAAGTTCAAGATTGGCAAATACCCGGTGACCAATGCGCAATATCTATGTTTTATCCGCGAGACCGGGCAAAAGTGGGATTGGGGAAATGGCAAGCGGGCTGAAAAGGCCAATCAGCCGGTGGTAGTAGTATCCTGGCACGAAGCGCGAGCGTATTGCGAGTGGGTGACACGAGTGTGGCAGACTGGGGGCAAGATTGGAAAAAATGAAATCGCGCGCTTGCCCAGCGAGGCGGAATGGGAAAAGGCCGCGCGTGGGACCCCCGCTCAATCCTCCCTTTGGTCGCAGCCTGCGGCGGAGAAACAAGAGAAGCGGGTGTATCTCTGCGGCGATGAATGGGACGACATTAGGTGCAACAACATTGAGCTTGGACTGAATGATACATGCGTGGTGGGAATGTTTCCCAATGGAGCCAGCCCATATGGTTGCCTAGACATGGTGGGCAATGCGTGGGAGTGGACGATTTCCTTGTGGGGAGAGAATTGGGGCAGACCAAAGTTCAAGTATCCTTACAAGTTTGACGATGGGCGCGAGAACCTTGCGGCAGGGGATAAGGTTTTGCGAGTTTTGCGTGGCGGGGCGTTCAACTTTAGCCGGGACCTCTGGCGGTGTGCGTTTCGGCGCAGGCTCGGACCGGACAATCGTGACAAGGATCTTGGGTTTCGCGTTGTTGTCTCTCGCGCGCCAGGATAAAACCGGCAAGTGTAGGAAGTGCAAGTCCTTTACTGTGAAGGTCTAGGAGCTTGTCGGAGAGGGCCGTTCGTAGTGCGCGCTTTAGCGCGCTGAAGCGCGCACTACGAGCCTACCAGCCCGCTCTCCGACAGCCTGCTAGCGAGCCAGAGGAGATTTTTCCGCGCCAATGCAATCAAGGTGGCGGCGGGCAAATCGCAGGTGCGTTTGATGCGGTTGATGTAGGAAATGCCGAGGGAGGTGGAAAAGTTGGCATGCAAAGTGAAAGGCGAAGGGATGAAGGCGGAAGGGGACAAGGAGGCAAGGAGACAAAAGGACAAGGTGGAGAGAAGCAAGGAGCAGGAGACTGCCAGTCGGCTGGCGGCGACGGTGTTTGATATGCGTGGGCAGACGGTGAGCACACAGGTCAACGTGGCGGGAGATTATGTGGTTGGCGGCGCAGCCACACTGGCAGCGAGCAGCACCGACGCAGTGGGCAGATCAGCAGTTGTGCGCGAGTTGATGCTGGCAGCCTTTGACGATGGCGAACTGGCAACGTTGTGCTTTGACCATTTTCGCTCGGTCTATGAGCTGTTCAGCAGTGGGATGAGCAAGCCAGACAAAGTGCAGCGGCTGATTGAGCATTGTGAGCGGCACAATCAACTGGAGGCCTTGTTGAGGCAGGTGGAAAAGCGCAACCCGGCCAAGTATGACGAGTTTGCAGCACGGCTGGCGTGAATAGTGTGCATCCACATAAATTTCGTCACACGCTCGCGATCAACACGAGCGCCAAACCGTACCTGTCATTTTCTTGAGCGTCCATCCTGGTATAGAGACTGCCCCCCTGGCAGCCAATGTCGCTGCCATCATTGGCGTTGTCGCGCGCCGCAAAACTCTTTTGCTGGACCTCTGCGATAACAAGGCCAGAATCAATACCCACCTGGGCATCTCTGCGGATCACAACTTGTTGAATCTCGTCGCCCCATTTTTGCGCGATGGGCGCATCTCTGTTGATGCCTTGGCCAAGCAAGTGCAACATTATGAGCCAGGTGAGCCATGGACGACTGGAATATCAGCGATGGATGTACTGCCTGGGTTTGATCGCAGCCATCTATCCCCCTTAGAGCTTGTTTGGAAAATCGGGATTGATAGCTTTTGACAGTGATTGTTAGGATCATTTTGAATGATGGATAAGCTTATTTTTACGCACCTTCCAAGGGCCATAACCGGTCCCATTTCGGTTAAGAGGCACAATCCGACAAGGCCAATCCTATGCAAAGCAGGTTTGCTGTTTGGCCAGTCGCTTTGTCATCAACGGCAGCATGGCCATGTAGACCATTGTCTCGCTGGAGGCCGTCAACCGCTCGACATCTTTGCTCAACCGCCGCGACCGGTTCAGCCAGCCAAAGGTGCGTTCCACGATCCAGCGATGCGGCAACACTTCAAACGTCTTGGCCGTGTCATTCCGTTTCACAATCTCCAGCACCCAGCCGCACACATTTTTCACCCACTCAATCAGTGCGCCGCGATAGCCCCCGTCGGCCCAGATCTTTTGCAAGCGTGGAAACTGGTCTTTGATTTTCTCCAGCAAGGTGCGCGCACCATCCCGGTCTTGAATATCTGCACTCAGAACCACCAAGGCCAAAATCATTCCCAAGGTGTCTACCAGGATGTGGCGCTTGATGCCCTTCACTTTCTTGCCAGCATCATACCCGCGCGTCCCGCTTGTTTCGGTCGCTTTCACCGATTGGCTGTCCAGAATCGCCGCACTGGGTTCCCGGTCTTTGCCCGCGCTCACGCGAATTTCAATCCGCAACTCACGGTTGAGTCGCTCCCAGGTTCCATCGTCGCGCCACTGACTGAAATAATAGTACACGGTCTCCCACGGCAGCAGATCGTGTGGCAACATACGCCACTGGCAACCTGTCCGCGACAGATACAGCAAGGCGTTGAGGATTTCGCGCAGGTCAACCCGCCGGGGTGTGCCACGGCTTTTAGCCAGAGTGAGATGGGGCTTCAAGATAGCCCACTGTTTATCGGTCAAATCGGTTGGATAAGGTTTGCGTTTCATGATTCTCATGGTAGCACCGATTTCTTAAACAAGCTCTTAGAGATGGATCGCCTATCCACATACTGAAAAGCAGAGCTGGTCAATGCCGTGTATGAAAGCGCCGAGCAGGCCGACTATGAATTTGCGCTGGCCGACGGTGGGGCCTGGCCAAGAGCGATCTCTGGGATGGGCGCGGGTTTGTCCTCAAAGTCTGGCTGGGCCATTCTGGTAAGCACTGATCAAGAACAGGACTTGTTGAGCACAGAGAGGCCAATCCAGATGTTGAGCAATATCGGCTGGAACATCCTGGGGGTGTTCACCTGCGCCAGGGAGTGGCAGTTCAAATTAGGGTATGGCGACGCGCCATTTTTGATCGGCCAAGCTTTGCTGGGCAAGCTGGATCTTGATTTGTTCTAGTTCGTAGGAACCGTAATCGGCTACACACTTTGCCAACCGCCTCGCCCAGCCCTTCACACCCCCACGCGCTGTAGCCCGTGACCGCGGTTTCCGAGTGTCATCGTCAACACGCTCTGGCAACAATTCCTCGATCTTACGATCCAGGCGAATAGATGCTTGTTCGATGCGCTCAAAGAGGTATAGGCGAGCCCTGTCACGATAGTTCCCAGCCGAGCGATCCACGCTTTCTTCTTTTTTCTTGGCTGCTTTCTTCTTGCCAAGCTCTTTTGTGGTTGCCTTTTTCTTGGGGGTCTTCAATTTGTTGAAATATTGTAACTACTCAGCATCCTGAGCGTCCTTCGGCCTTGCTCAGGATAAGCGCCGCGCTCCTTCGACTGCGTTTCACTTTGCTCAGGCTGCGCGGCGCGTAGCCTGCTCTGTCGGCAGACAGGTCGAAGGGTGCCGGCTGAGTAGTTACACACTCCTTTGTTCAGGCAGTGGCGTGTCCCACTATACCCACATCGATTATAGGCCAGCCAGAAAATTCGGTCAACCAATTGAGCAAATCCACCGCCAGCCTGATAACTGCTCTACGTTTTCCCTACGTGCGGCTAGTACATCGAACAATCCGCCAGGCCGTAGCGTCTTGAGAATAGAACCACATGACAAAAAGTTGGAGGCAGCTATGAGGGGGGCAATTCACGCATCGCTTGCCAAAGCAAACGTCAGCCAGCGGCGGCGTGTCGTTGGCCGTTTGTCGTTGGCCGCCATCGGCCTGGTGTTGATGGGGGCATTGGCCTACCGCGCCCTGGTGGCCGACCTGCCCGCACCGGACGCGCTTCTCACACGCGCTTCGGCCGGGGCCACAAAAATCCTCGACCGAAATGGCGCGCTGCTGTACGAGATTCTCGATCCGCGCTCTGGCGCTCGCGCCCGGCTGCGCCTGGACGATATCCCCTTGTATTGCCAACAAGCTGCCATCGCCACCGAGGATGCCAACTTTTACACCAATCCCGGCGTGGATGTGCGCGCCATCGCGCGGGCTGCTCTGCAAAATGCGCAGTCGGGCCAGGTGGTTTCTGGCGGCAGCACGCTGACGCAGCAAGTGGCGCGCATGATTTTGATGAGCGAGGATGAGCGCAGCGAGCGGAGCTTGCGCCGCAAGTTGCGCGAGGCCATCCTGGCGTATCGAATCAGCCGCGCTTTTAGCAAAGAGACTATTCTGACTTTGTACTTTAACGAAATCTACTATGGCCAGATGGCCTATGGCCTTGAAGCCGCCGCGCAGACCTTTTTTGGCGCGCGCGCGCGCGACCTGGACCTGGCGCAGTGCGCGCTATTGGCCGGCTTGCCGCAATTGCCCGCCCACTATAATCCACTCCTCAACCCGCAAGCGGCCCAAGAGCGCCAGCAGGTGGTGCTTGGGCTGATGGTCAAGCAAGGCTATCTCACGCCGCCGCAGGCCGAACAAGCCGCCGCCGAGCCGCTCAAGTTCAAATCGTCCGGGCCGCTGCTCGCGCCTCATTTTGTGGTGCACGTGCGCAACCAGCTCGAAGAGGCGCTGGGGGCCGACGCGCTGCTTGCCGGCGAGCTCGTCATTACCACCACGCTCGACCTGAGCTTGCAGCATACAGCCGAGGAGGCTGTAACGCGCCACCTGGCCGAGCTGCGCGAGCATGATGTGACCAATGCCGCCGTCATCGTGCTCGATCCGCACACGGGCGAAATCCTGGCAATGGTGGGCAGCGCCGATTACGACGACGACTCGATTGATGGCGCGGTCAACGTGGCGTTGGCGCTGCGACAGCCTGGCTCGGCCATCAAGCCCATCTTGTATGCGGCGGCCTTTGAGCGCGGCTGGTCGCCCGGCGATGTGCTGTACGACGTGCCAAGCGCTTTTGTAGACCAAGCAGGCGAAACGTACCTGCCGGCCAACTACGACAATCTCTTTCACGGCCCCGTCAGCCTGCGGCACGCGCTGGGCAACTCGTACAACCTGCCGGCGGTCATCCTTCAAAAGCGCGTTGGCACCGATAACTTGCTTGAACTGGCGCGCGCGCTGGGCCTGACCACCTTGACCGACGCGAAACGCTACGGCCTCACCCTCACCCTGGGCGGCGGCGAGGTGCGCTTGCTCGACCTCTCGGCAGCTTACGGCGCGTTTGCCACTGGCGGCCATAAGGTCACCCCTTGCTCAATCAAAGGAATTTCAAATTTCAAATTTCAAATTTCAGATTATGTTTGCCCATCATCCAAAGTTTTAAATCTTGAATCTGAAATTGTGTTGGATCCTCGCGCGGTGTACATGGTGACCGATGTGCTGAGCGACAACGACGCCCGCTCAGAGCAATTCGGCCTGTTCAGCCCCTTGCGCTTGCCGTTTCCGGTGGCGGCCAAGACCGGCACAACGACCAAGTGGCGCGATAACTGGACCATGGGCTATACGCCGCAGCGCGTGGTGGGCGTATGGGTGGGCAACGCCGACGGCAGCCCGATGAGCCACATCAGCGGTGTGGATGGCGCCGGGCCTATCTGGCACGACGTGATGCTGGCTGCGCACGAGGGATTGGCCCCAGAGTCGTTTGTCGGGCCGGCCGGCCTT
>JBGSMF010000505.1:0-10668 GCA_041740315.1 Thermoflexales bacterium | reverse complement strand
GCGCCTCGGTCGGCATCGTCTGCCAATGCGCGCGCATCTGCGCGCGCAGATGCGCGCACGTCTACACGCGCATCTGCTCGCCAGTCATCGCCAGCTCAATCGCCGCAGCCGGCCCCACCACCCAAGCTTGCGCCACCTTTACCTTCTTCTACTCCAAAAGACAAAGAGCGGGCGTGGGTAGCCGGCGTCGGCGTGGTGATTATTTTGTTGATCGGAGTGGTGAGTGCTTTTGTCTTGACCCATGGCAATCCGCTGTCCATTGTGGCCGGGGCAATGGCTACCTTTACTCGCGCGCCGACCGCTGCTGCTACTGTTACGCTCCGCCCTTTGCCAACTATTGCCGCCACCACCACGCTTCGATCTTCGCCAACTGCTTTGCCCACAGCAACACCACGCCCTCATACTCCCACTGTGCTTGCAATCGCGCCGACCAGCGTTCAATCGCCTACGGCCAAGCCTGCCACAAAAAGTGCCACGCTGTCTCCAGCGCCTCGCGCAACGGCGACCAAGCCGCCGCCTACTCTGACGCGCACGGCCACAGCTTCGGCACCTACCAAAACGTTCACCCCTCCACCCAGCCCTACCCCTACGCCCACTTTGGTTGCCGGGCAGGCCCTGACCCGCACGGTGGACACTATGGTCATGCGCTTTATTCCTGGCGGCACATTCTTGATGGGCAACGCCGATGCAGACGCCCCAGACCGTGAAAAGCCTCAACACGAGGTTGCGCTTGGGCCTTTCTGGGTGGATCAGACCGAGGTGAGCAATGCGCAGTACAAGCTCTGCGTCCAGGCCGGCGCGTGTGCTGCGCCCGTGATTCGCACCGCCTACGATGACCCGGCGCGGGCCAATCATCCGGTTACTTTTGTCAATTGGGATAGCGCCAATGCTTATTGCTTGTGGGTGGCCGCGCAGACCGCTTGGGATGCCCGCTTGCCTACCGAGGCGCAATGGGAAAAAGCGGCTTCGTGGGATCCGCAGAATGTTACCAAGCGACGCTATCCGTGGGGCGATGGTAAGCCCGATGCAACGCTGCTCAATTTTCAAGATAGCCAACTGAACCGCACCCAGCCGATAGATAGTTACCTGGCAGGCGCCAGCGCCTATGGTCTGCTGAACATGGCCGGCAATGTGTGGGAATGGGTGGCCGATTGGTACGACAAAGATTATTATCGTCAAACGACACCACCCTGGGTAGACCCCACCGGCCCCGACAAAGGCAAAGAAAAAATAGTGCGGGGCGGGTCGTATGGATATGGCCCAGCCGAAGCGCGTTCTGCTTTCCGCAACATGGGCGATCCCCAAAAGGCGCGCGGCCCCGACCTGGGCTTTCGCTGCGCGGTCATTGGCGAGCGGCTGCCCTAGGAGCACACCAGCAGTGCGTAACGCCAAAACTCGAACACACGATTCACAACTCGACCTGGCAGTGCAACAGTCGCGGCAAACCACCTTGGCCGCGCTGACCCAGGTAGATGATAGCACGCTCCAACAACTGAGCCGGCTCACCCTGCCTGAAATCCAGGCCATCAAGGAACAAGTCGCCCAAATTTTTCCGGCGGGCAATTTGCTGGCGTTTGTTCTCATCGGCTTGACCAAACTCAAGGGACGCGAGCTTAGCCCCAAGCAGGTGAGCCAGGATGTGACGGCGCTTTTGCGCGGCATTGACCTGATTCCCCACGGATTGTATAGCGTCTTTTTTGCCGGCCCGGCGGCTGCGTTGTATGCCTATCAAAAGCTGTTGCAACTGGCCGGCAAAGACTCTGCCAGCGCTTTTCCTCAGGGCACGTGGCAATTTTATCTCCAGTTTGCCCTGCGCGAAGATACCGCCCGCCACGCCAATGAGACGATTGGTTTTCAACAGGCGCTTGCGGCTCGGTCAGCCGGCCGGCAGCAACCCCATTCGGCTATCCAGGCGGCCGCCTGGGTTTGCGCTATCTTGGAATTGATCTATCGCTACGATGATTTGCTGGCTGCCGATTGGTCCGAGCGGGTAATGCTGCGGCTGCTGCAAGAAGAGGCTACCGCAGCCAAACTGGCCGATGAAGCGTTGTTTGCCGCCGCGGTTGAGCGTTGGAATGGAACGCGGCCCTATCACCGCCCTGCCGATGGCTCGGATTATCTCTATTATCGCCAGACGGTTTTTCAGCCATTTTTAAACGAACGGCTGGCCGCCTTGCCCCAAACAGCCCAAAAGCGATTTCATCAACGCTACCAGGCTCGCCAGAGCCAGGAGCTGGCGCATTACCAGGAGCAGATGACGATTTTGGCTGCGCTTGACCCAGAGCGTTATCAGGAGCACCGGCAAGCTGTGCCTCTGTGGCAGGCGATGGTAGCTTTTATCTGGCAGGGACATTGCTATCTCTTGCCGGTTTGCCAGAAGGATGAACACGGCAGCCCGCTGTGTTTCCCGGCAGAGCCAGCCGGCCCAATGCCTCTTTACATGCTGGACGCGGGCAAGTTGTGCGATGCCAAGCGGCGAGCTGTGTGGGTGGACCGCAGCGGAAGGGTCCTTTATCGCGACGATGGGCAAACGTTGGGCCGCTTGCGCCCGCCAACCCCCGAGGCGGTGTTGGGTTGGCTTGATGCCATTTTGGCCACGCCGGCCGGCGATGCCCCCCCCATGCTCGATTTGTTGCTGGCCGAAAGCCCTCGCGCGCTCCAGGCGCAGTTGCGCGACAAGCTGCCCCCCCAAACGCGGGCCGAGCTGGCATCGTTGCGCTGCGCGCCGGTTGTTTTGAACTGGGATGGTTTTTCTTACGAATTGCCCCTGGCCTATATCCGGCGCGGGCGGCGCGGCATAGGCGATCACGCGCTGACCGTCTTGCGCACCGATTGGAGTATGGTCTTTGACCAATCTCACATCTTTTTCGATGGCATGTGGGGGCTGGCGGTGGCCGAAATCCTCACCGATGGCGCCGTCCATTGGCAGCGCCACGTAGAATGGCGCTCGGCCAGCCCACCCAGCGCCGCGCCCGTTCCCCTGGCATTGAGCAGCGCGCCAGAGGTGGAGGCGATGGTGCAGGCCGAAGGCCGCACCCAGCCGCAGTGGCGCGAAGTGGCCGCCGAATCCACCGGAATAGATATGCCCCGCTTGGCGCGCCTGCGCAAATGGCTGAATCAACGCGGGACTCCGCTCACAGTTAACGACTTGATGATTTTGTATCGTTTTCTTCACGCCTCTCGCTACAAACCTTCTGCGTCGCTTGCCCGGGCTATCAAAGAGCTGGCCCGCCGCACCGATTCTCCAGACGCTGTTGCTGCTTATGAATCTATCCGAGCCACGCTGCTTCGCTTGCAAGAAATGAACCCAGCGCTTCTCATCCCAATGGATGCCAGTAACGTGTCTCCTAAAGAGCGCGTTTTCCCCACCACCTTCCGTAACCCGCTGACAGAGCTTGATGTCAAATTCAAGGCCACCCAAGAGCGTTACGTGGCGTATCGTTCGCAATCAGATGCTGCCCATTGGCGCTCTTTCGACCGGGCTCGCCGCGAGTTTTTGGCGTATCTCAAAGCGTTTGGGCAGCTGCTTGACACGCTCAAGGCGGTGACGATGCGCGGCGAAAGCTTTAACACGGCCACCATCCGCCTGCTGGCGCATTTGCCTGCTTCGATGCAGCGTTTGTTGGACCAGATTCCTCAGCACATTGGTGTGCTCAACGAGATTGTCAAGGGCAACGAGGTGTTTTCAAACACGGGGCGGGTAACACCTGGCTCGTCACTGACGCGCTTTATCAGCGCCAAGGACGATGGGCAAACTAAAGAGATGGTGTGGGGCATCCTCACCAACGCTCAGGGGCAGATGGTTATCAGCCTGCGCGATTTTCGCCCCTTTGTCCCAATGTTGTTGGCTATCGGCGAGGCGACCCTGGCCAACATGCTGGCTCAAGACTATCTTGAAAGCTATGTCAAGGGCTTTAACCGCTTTGCGGCCGAATTGAGCGCGATTATCTCTCTCAAATCGCCCCCCCCAACAAAATAGAGAGAAACCAGGTTCTTCTAAAAACCTGGTTTCTAGCAGGCTGTCGTAGAGGGGGCTGGTTGGCTCGTTGTGCGCGAACTACGAACGGCCCTCTCCGACAAGCTTCTAGGCTGCCAACTTTTCATGGCGCTGCAACAGGCTGCCAGGTGTCTAGCCACAACAGGCGGTCTGGCGAGTCAACATTGAGGGGCAGGCGCTCCAGGCTGTCTCGCGTGTACGCGCCTATTTGGAAGCGATAGACCCCACTTGCCAGCTTGGTCGGCAGTTCCAAAGTGTGCAGTTGTACCACAATATCGCCGGGCATCAAATCATCTACCACCACATCAAACCCGTCGTACTGGGCCACCAGCTCCCCTGCTTGATCAAGCAAATGCAAAAATGTTGCCATGTTGGGCGGGCGTTGGCGCACGCTCCAGTAGGTGAGCATGTACAGACGCTCTCCGGCTTGCGCATCGGGGTTGAGCAGCTCATAGCCTAGCAAATTTAGAGGCCCTACCTCGACTGGCGCAGAGATGGGTGTGGTGCTGTGGGGCAAAAAGACCTTGGCTGCTTGCGCGCGGGCCAGGTGGTCTTTAAATGTCTGGCAAGGAATGTTGTACACGCGCAAAATGTGCTGCCCGCTTGGGTCAGCCCGCGGGCCGATATAGATTGGCGTGTCAACGTCAATAAAAGCCGCTTGCAGAGCCGGGGCAGGCGCGGCGTAAATCTGGAACGCTAGCCGCAGGCTGCACGAGTCCTTGGGAAAGACGAAGGCGTTGTTAATGGTCCAACGCACCGCTACATCCTTGCGTTGAATGGGACGCTGCAGGTTGGTTTTGCGCCAGGGAACGTACACGTCCATGTTGTAATTGAGCGGGATCGAGTCGGGCGAGCGGTTGATATAATCGGCGGTTTCGCCGTAAAATGCCATAGTCATCCAGTAAACCCCAGGATGGTTCATCCACACTTCCAGCATGTCGTAGGCTGTGCGCCAGTATACCGAGATGCCCAAGAGGATGACGAGGAGGGTGAGGAGGGTGTACATGGGTTTGGCGGCTCGCTTGTACAGTGCGTTGGGCCACTGGCGGGTTGTCAGGATATTTGCCAGCCACTCGATGGGCAAAACCGTCGCCACCAACAGTCCGGGCAGCAGCCCAATCGAACGGGTCCAACTGGGAGGGTGCTCTGTAAGGAGGGTGGGGACGAGCATCACGCCGATGACAAAGAGTTGCAGCGCATATTCGGGTCTGCGCCAACGCCATAGGCACAGCAGCAACCCCAGATAAAATAGCCAGCCTTCTGGCCCCACAAACACGGGCCGCCCGGTGATGTTGTACAGCCAAACCGATTCACCCTTGATGGTGAACATGCCCAGCGTGGCGCTGAGGGCGGCGGCCAGCCCCTTCCAATCGCCTTGCAAGATTAGGTCTAGCCCCTCTCGAGCAAAGCCAATGCGCAGGTCATATTCAGGGTGCAGATACAGATACACATACAGCCAGGCGCTCACGGCAATCATTAGCCCTGTATAGGCCAGGAACACCCGCCAGCGTTTGAACAGTTGCTTGCGGTGTGCTACCAGGGCATAGAGCAAAAACAAAACAAGCACAGCCGGAAATCCCCGCCCTGAGGTGTAGGTATAGGCCGTCAGTCCGGCAAAAATGCCGCCTACTATGCCTGCTTGCATGGCGCGCCGGTCAGAAGATGCCTGCAGGCCAGCCACCAATCCCAACAGGGCCGGCACACTCGTCACCGGCAAGCTCACTGCCCGCAGGCCAACGTGCGCAAACACCGCCGGCCACCACAACGCCGCAGTGAGGCCAGCCGCCAACACCCCCACCCGCCGGCTGTGGAATAACCTTTGCCCATACACGTACATCAGCGCCACAAAAACCATACTCCACGCCACTGATGGCCAGCGGTTGGCCAAGACGCTGTCGCCAAAGACGACAAAACTGAGGGCCATGGGGTAGTGATACAACGCTTCTTGCCCAACGGCATGAGGATAAAAGGGGGCGATATTTCCCTTGAGAATCTCTAGCGCAATATCGCCGTTTTCCAGTTCGTCGGCAAAAAAGGGGTAATCCATCAGTTTGTGTTGGCGCAAGAAAAAGGCCGCCAATAAAATGATGATGATAGCAATGTGCACTAGCCCAAAACGGGTTTTGTTAATCATTCGACTCTCGCATAAGGTAAAGTGTTAACCGTTTAGTTGGAGGTGATTTTCTACCACGAAGGACACAAAGGACACCAAGTAACGGCAAGTTAAGGCTGCACCTGGATGGCGGCGAGTGCAATATACTCACTACCTGTCTCCAGTTGCAGGCGTTGGCCGGTGCTCAGGTTGTACCAACCGGTAGAAAGAACATAATCGCCGGCGGGCAGGTCAGGCGGCAAGGCCACCTGGCGCTTTTCGGCAATGATCTCGCCGGGCGACCACCATGTGGTGGGGTAGGAATTGTCGCACGGTTGCGCGTCTTCTTGGGCCAGCGGCGCTTGGCCTGCTTGGCGAGCCAGGTGAACAAAACTGGTATAGTTGGCCGGCGGCGTGGCAAGCGCGCGCCAGGTGAGCGTGAGCGCCACCACCTCTCCGGCTTTGAAGGTGTCTCGCTCTAATGTGACCGGCCGCGCCAGTTCGATGCTTTTCCCAAAAACGGCCTGTGGATCCAGTTCCACACTGGCGCGAGTTCCGGCAGGCACGCGATAGACAATGGCGTAAGGCGCGCCACGATCAAAAATTTGGTGAACGACTTGCCCGGAAGGAAAGGCCGCCTGGAGCGCCGGCAGCGACTGTTGTTCGTCGGCCACAATAGCCACGTGAACAAAATCGGCGCTTGGCTGATAAGGGTACACCACGCAGCGGCGTCCATTGAATGTCTTGAACTTGTCTGCGCGCTCTCCCAGGTAAAACCTAAAGATGGGCGCATCGCGCGGCGTGGGCGAAAGTGAGAGAGTTGTTTCAGGTGGTTGGCTTGCCAGGTACTCGCTGGATTGGCGCAGCCCCACTTCAAAAGCGACAAATAGCACCGGGTCGTTGGCCCACACGTTAAAATAGTCGTTAATGGTTCGCGCGCCGCTGTAGATAAATGCCACCCCCACCACCAACGCGCCTGCATAGGGCAGCTTGTTGAGCCAGCGCATTTTGGCTGGCAGCCTGGCCACCTGCCACAAGCCTAGCCCAATCAAAATGGCCATCGGCGGTGTCGCGCCCAAAGCGCGCCCAAAATGTGGCGCGCTATTGCTGGCAATGCTGGGAAGCAGCATGACGACGAACCAGATCAGGACAAAAATTGTGCCATCGCGTTGAGGGCGCTTTAGGCCCGCCCAGCTTCCAACCACCAGGGCGATGCCTTGCGCAAAATCCAATGCTGGCCGGCCTGGCATGTTCAAGCGAGGGTTTGTATCGCCCCGCCAAAAAAGCCCTTCGATCATGCGCGCAACATTCCCAAGCAGCGCGCGCCAGGCGCTTTGGGTTGAAGTTGAGAAGGCCACTTGGGCCGGGCGGGTCATGAACCATTCAGGGTGTTGGACAAAAAATAGCGCGTGTGGAGCAAAGACGCCGATTGCCCCCGCGATGTAAGCGAGCGCCTTGGGCCATTCTCTCCGCAGCGCGCTGGGCTGGGTGATCCACCGCCAGGCCCAATAAAGAGGGACGACCAGCGGCAGCATGTAGGCCGAAGGATAGGTGTACAGGCACAGCCCCAGCGCCCCGCCTGCCAGCGCAAAGATCAGCCAGTGCGCGCCCCGGTTGAGCGCCAACCAGAACAGATAAAATGCCAATGTGGAAAGGGCCGTGACCATAATGTGTTCCATCCCCACGCGGCTAAAGTGCACGTGCCAATAAAGTGTTGCCAGCGCTGCCGCCGATAACGCCCCGATGGCGCTGGCATGGTCTTTGCCCATTTTCTGGCGGAATATTTCGCGCGCCGCCATGAACAGCATACCCACATTGAAAATGCCCGCCAGCGCCGAGACCAGCCGGCCTCCATCGGCAAAAGGCCGGCCGGCCAGATGATACAAGATGGCAATCAACACAATATGGGCTGGCTCTTTGCCATAGTCGGCGGCAAAGTAGACCGGCGGGGGAAACAAGGTCGAAAGGCGAGCGGCGAGCAGGTTGTTGTAGGCCTCGTCATAGCTGAGGCCGGGAGGAAGGTGGTCAAGCTTCACCAATCGCAGCGCAGCAGCTAGGATTATTGTAAATAACACCAATCCCCAGGTGTAGCCGCGCTTCCCAATGAAGCGGAGATGACCTGATGCACCAGAAGGTTCGTTTGCAAAAGACGTGGTATGTTTATCACGGGACATTGATTTGAATTGCCTTGGGAAGCTCTATGATATTGTCGGCATGGCTCAATTGGGTTGTTGCTTCAAGCCGTTGTTGGGTATCTGCATGGTATATACCGGCCCGTAGTGTATAGGAGCCGGGAGATAGGTCGTCAGGCAAAGCGAGTGTGTATCGGTCAATGACGATCTCGTCAACCGGCCAATCCGTCGTCCAATAATTGCCTTCGCAGGCCATGTCGTCGTGTTGGGCCACAAGCTGGCCATCGCTTGACATCAGATGAGTAAACAAAGTGTATGGTTGATCTATCGACTTTAATGCCCGCCAGTAAAAGGCGAGCTCCAGATAACGGTGACCGTCTCTGGCATGTAGCGCCTCATCGTACCCTTCTAGTTGGATAAGGTTGCCGAAGACGGCCTGGGCAGGATACTGCGGCCGCGCCTCAATTGGAGCGGCAAGAATGACCCGGTAATATGTAAAGTGCTTTGTTTGCTCCACCTGCCCTCCCGGCATTGCTCGCATCAGGGTGGGCAAGCTGAATCCATCCGACAAGATCACGATATATGTCAGAGGCTTGTTGGGGGTATCTTTTAAAATGGTGCAGTGTTGCCCGTCATAGATTCTAACGCGGGCGTCATCGCCATGCATCGCAAAGACGAGCGAGGCGGGCGGCTCGCGGAAAGGAGAGATCAAAATAGTTTCATCGGCGGGCAGTTGTCTGACAAATTCGCCTATCGCAGCCAGGTTCTCTTGAAAGGCCAAGGGGAGGTCGGTGCTGCGCGGCCAGCGGACAAAGTAATCCCAAAAAGTCAATTGAGTGCTCCACGCCAGGCCGGCGCTTAGCGCAACGAGCAGTCCGAGGCTCAACACTTTTGCTCCTGGTTTGGCTGCCCAAGATACTCGCTGAACCAGTTTCAGGCTTGTTTCCAGGCCCGCTCCCATCGTCATCGCAATGGCCGGTGTCCCGCCCAGCGCGTGAAGAAAGCTAAAGGGATAATTACTGGTCAAGTTTACAAAGAGCATGATCAATAGCCAGGCCAAGACAAGCAGCCCTTGCCGGCGGGGACGCCGAACAAAGCACGTCACCAACCCTAGCACAAATATCAAGGTCTGAAACAAATCGAGCGCTGGGCGGCCGCTGATATTTACTCTCTCGTCCGTGTCGCCGCTGATGCTAAACATTTTAAAGGTTTGGATAATTTTTTCCAAGAGATCGGCAGGCTTCCACACGGCCTGGGCACGGCCCAAAAATGTCCAGGGATGTTGGGTAAAGTAAAGCCCCAAAGGCAAGAATATGACCAACGAGACCAATATTACAATGCCCAGCCCACGGCCATACTCTTTGCGGTTCTTGGGGTCACTCAGCCACCCCAGGGCAAACCCAACCACCA
This sequence comes from Thermoflexales bacterium, assembly GCA_041740315.1. Classification (GTDB taxonomy): domain Bacteria; phylum Chloroflexota; class Anaerolineae; order Fen-1058; family Fen-1058; genus JBGSMF01. Next base: position 1,037 of record JBGSMF010000505.1, on the reverse strand, counting down.
CAATGAACGGCAATAGACGAGCGATGGAATAGGCATACAGGCTGATTCCTATCAATGCTCCCGTTAGGGCGAATGAAAAGAGATTGCCGGTGCGCAAGGATCGAGCTAGCATCCCCATCGTCAGGGTCGCAAAAAACGGCATGGTGATCACTCGTAGGCCGTAACGGCTGTATGAGATATGCCAAAACAACCCCGCCAGGCACAGAGCAGACAACAGGCCCAAGGCCGTGTTGGGCGCTTGGTCGCGCCAAAAAAGCTCTCTCCCTGCCCAACAAGTTGCGAGGACCGTTGCAATGCCGATTAGGGCTGAAAGAAGCCGGGCCGTTATTGCGCTAATGCCAAACAGGCTGAACATGCCTGCTTCCAGATAAATGAAAAGCGGTTCTCGCCCGTTGTTGCCTGGAAAAAATATTGGCCGTTCGCCGTTCAAAACGTGAATGGCATCTACCCCATAATAAGCCTCGTCGTACCACAGGCTGGGCGGAGGCAGTTTATCTAGTTTGTACAGGCGGAATGTTGCGGCCAACACGACGATGAGCAAGATTGTAATGCTCGCCAATAGTGACCGGCGTAGAATTGAACTCACGATTAACTTTCCTCAGGCCAAGATACGCTGCATCTCTGCTCGCCGAAAGTAGGCGCGGTAGGCGGCCGTTTCTGCCAACAGAGTATGCAGGTCGCTTTCAAGTTGTTGGTAGCCGTTAGCTGATGGCTGGCGGCTAATTGCTGCGGGTTCATTGCTTGCCGTTATATGCAGATTGTCGCCCTCCCACGTCTCAACTACAATCCATCCGCGCGCTGCCAGCCACTCGATGCCCTTGCGCACCGTGGCCAATCGCTGGCCCAGGGCGGCAGCCAGCGCCGGCAATTGCGTCTGGCCTTGGCGGCGAACCAAATCATATTTCAGCAGCCCGGCCAGCCGCCGCAAAAATAGCTGGGGACTGTCTTGTTCTTGGCCTTGCTCTTGCACTCCGCACACAATCAGCCGTTGGGGTGAAACGCGCGCCAGGGCTGCCTGCAATTCGCGCGGGCCGGGC
>JBGSMF010000504.1:0-20751 GCA_041740315.1 Thermoflexales bacterium | reverse complement strand
TGCAGCGCAACCAGTCGGCGTTGATTGTTAAGAAAACGTAACCAGTCAAATCACTGGTTACGATCATGGGGTTGCCAGTCAGGACTGGTTACACACTGGTTACGTTTGAGCGTAACCAGTGGATTGACTTGTCCAACCCTCCTTCGGGGCATTACGACCGGCAACTTGAATGCCGACGCAGAAACAAGAGCCTGGGTAGAAATAACCACAATGCCCTTCGGGGCATTACGACTATTATCAAAGCATACTCTACCAGGCCTTGACCTTGTAGAAATAACCACAATGCCCTTCGGGGCATTACGACGTTTCCCATGTATCTTTTGCATGGTCTTCCACGTTATGTAGAAATAACCACAATGCCCTTCGGGGCATTACGACCTTGGGAGCCTTGGCCTTGGGGGCCGCAGCGACGGAATGTAGAAATAACCACAATGCCCTTCGGGGCATTACGACTCATAGATGTGCATGGGAACGGTTGTGGGCAATCCATGTAGAAATAACCACAATGCCCTTCGGGGCATTACGACGACCTGCGCATTGCCGTAGACCTGCGCATTGCCGTAGACGTAGAAATAACCACAATGCCCTTCGGGGCATTACCCTGCTCGCTGCGCTCGCCGGGCAGGCGACCCTTGTGCTGGCTGGAGAATGCCCTTCGGGGCGCTATCCTCCTGCGTAAGGGCGATTCGTGAATCGCCCCCAATGCCAGGGCATTACGCGGCTTGTTTCACAAGCTGGAGCTCGTTCCACAAGCCGGGCCTCGCTACGCTCGTGGGGCAGGCGACCCTCGTGGTGGTCAAAGGAAGCCCTTCGGGGCATTGGGGATAGCAGGTTGGGGATGGCTGATTTTCGATTGACGTGCAAGCCGCGCAGCAAATCTGAAATCTGGAATCCAAAATCTGAAATTGAAAAACGCTCGCCGGGTAGGCGACCCTCCAGGCGCCCAATTAGCGACAATTATTACAAGTAGAGAACCACCATCAACCACTCGCCGGACAGGCAATCTTTTGGGGCTATTTGCCAGGAGGGTAAAAATGGGCGCGAAAGATGTGCTGGAAGTAATCTTGCCTGTGCATATCACAATGTGTCTCATTATGTCTATGTATGGGCCCGTTATATCTGTTGGTTCTGAGGGACGCGTTATGAACCTGCTGACGTACTTGGCTAGTTTGGTCATCAACCTGACAGGGATATGGCTTGTTGTGTTTGCCATCATAATCAGCCGTGGAACCAGGCGGCAAGGCGTGCGCAAGGAATGAGGGCCTGGCCCGGCGCTGAATAGCGCGCTGCCCAAAGTTCAAACGGCGGGGCAGTCACACATAGATTGCCTCGCCGTTTTTTGTGCGTTCAGCATGGGCGTTGACTACTAGAGGGTGAAAAACCCCGACGGACGCCGGAGGCGGATTGCGCCAAGCTCTGGCCCAAGGCGCCGACGTAGCTGGGAGCTACGTTCTACTTGGTGAACCGCCGGATGCGGGCATGCATGCCCGGTGGTGTGAGGAGGGATGGCTAGTCGCCATCCCCTATTCGATCAAGGTGTCAAGCAGCCAGAGTATCTCGGCTAACCACCACTCGCACGCCTGGCAAGTTGACCTCGACCTCGCGGATGTTATCTGGCAAGACGGTCCTCGGTGGGGCTGAAAGAATCAATCGGTCTCCTGCCACGGTGGTTTCCATAGTCAAGAATTGGCCGGGTTGTTCAACCTGGAAAACTTCACGCAAGGCATGGTAGAACAATGGCGCAGGCAATTCGCCGGTGTCACGAGTTTCCCGTTCAATATAGGCATCTATTAATGCGTCGAATGATTCTGTGCTCATCTCGGTGATCAGTTTATTAGGCATGTGTAGCCTCCATTTCCTGTTGCCGCCGCAACACCTTGTCCTTCCAAGTTGTATAGTCAGCCACAATAATTGTCCCGGCCTCCAACTCGACTCTAGCAGGTGAAGGAAAAGCGCGGCTGGCCTCTCTCCACATGCAGAAAATACAGATTTGTCTCTGGCTCTTGCGGCACATTGGGCAACTGGAGCAATTCGGTGATGTATACATCAGCAAGCGGGGCGTCTTTTAAAACCAGGTGGCAGAATAATTGCCTAGTCTGTCATGGTTGCCTCTGCTAACATCATAGCACAAGAGAGGGCCTAATGCAAGATTGAAAGGCGTGATGTTCTATTGCGAGTTTTTTGCCTGTTATCGGCCCTCGCTCATACTAGGCCTCACTTCAAAAACCCCTCCAACTCGCAGCAGAATGTGTCTTCTCTTGCGCTCATTTTGCCTCAGTTGCAAGCGGTGATATAATCAAGTTGGTCAAAGAAAAGTGCCGTCTATCTGTCTACTACCGCTGACACAGCACGCGGCAGCAGGCTGGCGCCAGACAGGCATGGATACCACACTTTCGGACCACTTGCTCTATAGTTGGCAGGACGATAATCGCAGGCAACCTGCTTTGTTTTCGCCAAAGGAGGGAAACTGTGAAGCACTCTTTTGAACCTATCATTGACCGCAACTCAAAGGTGTTGATTTTGGGCACAATGCCCAGCGAAGAATCGCTCCGTTTGCATCAATACTATGCCAACCCGCGCAACCAGTTCTGGCAAATATTGGCAGCAGTCTATGGCGAGCCAGCGGGAAGCAGCCATGAAGACAAGCTCAACCGGTGGAAGGTAATAGCTACGATTTAAAGAGGAGGGGCAAATGTTGCCGCTTGTTCCAGTAGTAACGACGACTTTGGGTGCTAGGCCGGATATTGCAGCTGCGATAAAGTTAGGCTATGAATCTTCACATTACGAAAGAGTTGGGGGCGTCATCCGCCACGCAGATAATAAACGGATAGTGGCATGGTTGCGTGATATGGGCACATTGTCCCCTGATTCGGCATTGCTCCGCCAACTAGGCCCGTTGACGCAATTGGCTGCGGCAACCTCAGTCATCAACCTGAGCGTCACAGTGATTACTTTTGCAATAGTTATGAAACGCCTTAACGCCATAGAAAGCAAGCTGAATGAGATTTCCAAGTTGCTGGAAGAAATTAACCGCAAGCTTGACCTGAGTTTCTATGCCAACTTTCGCGCCGCGCTGGAATTGGCCCGCAGCGCATTTGTGATGCAAGACGAGAGAAACCGCCGCGCCAGCGCCATGCAGTCCATAGATCGTTTCTTGGCGGCGGAATATCACTATTTGGGGCTGCTGGATGCGGAATTGGACGCCGAGGGTTTGGCGGCTGCACCTTTCCTCAACACTTTGACCCTGGCTTACATCAGTGTGGCCAAATGCTACCTGGAATTGGAAGAAGTCAAGACTGCTCGACAGCATTTGCAAGAAGGCAGCCAGGCATTGTCCTCACGAGTGGAACGATTCTACAATTCCGTTATTGAAGTTAATCCGGCAATCTATCTGCACCCCGACCTGGCGGATGATATATCACTATAGACCTTCAGAAAAAGATTTGCAATTTTGGTGTATAGTTTCCTCATGCTCTCGGCACTTTGCCAGATCTGCGCGGCGGTGAGAGTTGGCTAATCGCAAATTGAGACGAGAGGGAGGGAAACCATGACGATGCGCATCAGCTTGAAGCAAAAAGAGCAAGCCAAGTTGCTGGATCGGTTGTATCAAGCGTATGCGTTGGGGTCGGTGCGATTGATCAAGCGGACGGAGGCCGTGCTGGATGTCATGGCCGGGCAAGAAGTGGCAGACGTGGCCGAGCGCTTGCAGTTGAGCGAATCGTGTGTGTACGGTTACGTGCGCGCGTTCATCTTGAATGGGATGAGCAGTCTGGCCTATCAGCCGCCACCGGGGCGACCAGCCAAACTGACCAAGACACAGAAAAAGGAGTTGATGCGCCTCATTGATGAAGGGCCTGAGGCAGCCGGTTATGATATGGGTGGGTGGACTACCGCCTTGATTCAGGACTTGATCTGGCGCAAGTTCAAAGTGGAGTATAGTGTTCAGTATATTGCTGAGTTGTTGAAGACCTTGGGCTACTCGTGGCAGAAAGCCCGTTTTGTGTCCGACCATTTGGAGGACGTCAGTGAGGAACAACGCGAGTGGCTTGAGGAAAAATGGCCTGAAATCTTGCGTTTGGCCAAGACCAGACAGGCGCTGATCTTGTTTGGAGACGAAGCCAGTTTTGCCCAATGGGGCACCTTGAGTTATACCTGGGCGCGCAGAGGCCACCAGCCCACGGTCAAAACCAGTGGCAAGCGTCGCGCCTACAAGGTGTGGGGCTTCATCGAGTTCTTTTCGGGTGCCTTGTACTGGATGACCCAAACCGGCAAATTGAACTCGACCCAGTATCAGTAGATAGCAATAGACCATTTCACCTACACTTTCAGCGACAATATTGTCCTGGGCAAATCCGTCACAGGCTTGCAAATGGAATCTACGGTGCCCAAACAATGTTCAATTGCACGAATCAAGAAACGACACATACGCAAGATGGTGAAGCCACGATGATTGTGGCGTTTTCCAAGACGATGGACATCGCACGCCATGCGGCGTTTGAGCACGACCCACAGGTTGAGGATCATGAAAGCCACACCAACGTACAACAAACGCAGAGCCGGATTGGTCGAAGAGGTGCGGCCCCGCACGCGATTCATCTGACGGTAGCTGGATTCAATGCCAAAGCGACGTCGGTAAAATTGAAAGATGTGCAAGGGATGAGTGCGGATGCGATAGGTCACGTAAGCAAACCACTTGCTGCGCTTACGACGATAGCGGCCCTTGCTGTATTTGCGGGCAATCGCCAGATCAACGGTCTCGGCGCCGAGTTTCTGGTTGCGCATGGTGTAGGAGGTCGAATAGCTGGCATGGCCCGTAAACAACTTGCTCACCCCACCGTTCTTGCGGCTAATGGCTGGGATGATGAAAGGCAGGTCACGTTCTTTGAGAAAACGAATGACGCCGATGCTGTAAAAACCCTTGTCCAAGTACACTTTTCTAATACAAATTCCCATTGCGTCCAGCCGTTTAAACAAGCGGCGCACAATCTTGAGCATGGTGTCGCTCTTGCGCACAAACGTCATGGCCAACGTGATGCGCTGATCTTTGTAGATCATATACACCGTGGCGTAACAGTGAAAGTGGGTCGTGCCCTCCCGCGCCATGCTGCGCTTGACTTCCTCCGGGTCTTTGGCGGGCTCACCATGATAGGGCACCAACACCAAATCAATCGCCGCATCGCAGCGCACCTTCAGCATCCGCCCCGGCACATTCAACACCAGGGTCCGGTTGAGTTGCGCTTCCAGCCGCCACAGTTGGCTCAGATCCTGCGGCAAAGCGCCATGCAGTTGACCCAAGACCGTGTTCCCGTTGGGCGCACCGGCCAAATCATCACACACATCATTGACCGAGGTTTGTCCCGCTGCGGCTTTCAGAATAATCTCGCACACGTTTTCAGCGGTGCACTTGCGGCCATTAATATGCAAGGTCACGCCCTTGAGCATAGTCGTCAGCGCAAAGTTCAACACTTCATCCGAGGTTAAGGTGATCAGACCCTCATCGTTTTTCGTCGGCATAGCTTGGCTCCCTTTTTCAAGAAATGATAAACCAAGCTGTGTGTTTGACAAGGCCTATAAGCGCCTATTGCTATCTACTGAGTATCAAGTCTTTATCAAAAAGGTGTTGGCGAAAACTCAACAACATCTGATTCTGATCCAGGATGGCGCACGCTATCACACCAGCGCTGCCATGGAACAATTCTTTGCCGCTCACGCTGATCGCATCACCAAGTACCCATTGCCGCGTTATTCGCCCGACTTCAATCCCATCGAGTATTTGTGGCGCAACCTCAAGAAGCATACCACGCATCTGCGTTATTTTCCCACCTTCGAGGCCTTGACCAAGAAGGTGGACAGTAAGCTGCGCTACTTTGCCAAGCTCCCTGAGGCAATCAAAGGATTGATGGGCAAGTATTGTGAAACACTGGGCATAGCCGCGCCAGCTTGAAGTTATAAATCTTTTTCTTGAAAGCTATAGAACGAATGGCACGGCTCATGCGCTACAAAGATTCCACACTGACCGAAGCAGGTGTATTTGAGAAATTGCGAGCACAGTTGTGGGATACAGCCAGCCAATCGCCTGATAAATGGCTAGAGGCTTTGCCCGATTCTATTTGGGACCCTGCTACAGATGGCAAGAGAGGAAAAGGCCCGATCAAGTTGCCCGCCAGCAAAGGAAACAAGTTTGAACAATTACTGCCCCGTCTGCCAGAGGCGTTTTCGCAAGTGGAGCAGGCTATCGAGACGGCTGGATGTATGAAGGGCCACCAACTCGAGCTGGATTACCTGATTGAGCATAACATCAGTTTCAAGGACTGGCAGCAACTCGAGTTACCTGCCACGAGCCAGGATGACCCGATTGTTTTGCTAATACCTCAGGATTCCGAGCTACTGATCAAGTGACAGAGCGACCAGAAAAAGCCACGGAGGAAAGCCAATGATTCTAACAAATAGTGAGATGCAGCAAATTAGAAAGTCAATTGATGCCCAGGCCGGAATGGACAAGGAGCTTTTGCAGCGGTGTGGTGATCTTGTACACATGGGCAAGTTTGACGAGGCTGTGTTGAGAGCCTTTGTGCTATTGGAAGAGCGATTGCGAACAGCCACCGGCAAAGAAGGCATGACGGGGACAAGTCTTGCGAACTATGCCTTTAATCCCTTGGAAGGTCCCCTGGCAAAGTTGTTGGGCAAAGACCCGGGCGAGCGAGAAGGCTTGCGCGAATTGTATTCGGGCGCGTTCAAATTATTCCGCAACCCCACCGCGCACGGCAAGGTTGACTATAGCCCGGCTCAGGGCAAAGCCATTATTGGGCTAGTCAATCTGTTGCTCATGATGTTGAAACGTGCCGAAAAGCTTCCTGCATTGGGATTGCTCCCAGATAATGTGAAAACAGCTCTTGGCAAAATTGAAAAATCAATTGGCCCAGGAGCGATCAGCCGACTGAGTGTATTCCTGGGTAAATGCACGAGTGAACTGGGACTTCAGCCTTCCCCTGCAGGACATCAGCGCATACCTTTTAAGCGATATGCTTTTGGCAAGTTTGGCGCGCAAAAAAGGCCCAAACCTCATCTTATGCCTGTGTTTTATATCGAGTCATTTGATGGCCCACGCCCAGTCATTCAATTCCCAATTGGTCACTATGCCTGTGTCAATAATTTTGATGTGGATAAATTGATTGGAGAGTTGAAAAAGCTGGAATTTCAGTTGGTTGGCAAGAATCAGATTCCTATGGTTGACTTGCGAACACACAATAGTCAGGCTTTTTTCAATGCACTGTTTGATCTTATAGTTCGGACAACCGACAAGTTGGAGGAATCGCTCCCAGGATGAACAACCAAATCAACCAAGACGAGATCAATGCCATCCTATGGAAAGCCTGCGACACTTTTCGCGGCACGGTTGACCCAGCTGAGTACAAGAACTATATCCTGGTGATGCTGTTCGTCAAGTACATCTCGGATGTGTGGCACGACCGGCACGAAGAGCTAAAAAAGAAATACAAGGGCGATAAAGAGCGCATTCAACGCGCGCTGACAAAGTACGAGCGTTTCAAGCTGCCACAGGGCTGCGATTTCCAGTCGCTGTACGATCAGCGCAACGCGCCCAACCTGGGCGAGGTCATCAACATTGCGCTGGAAGCCATCGAGGAAGCCAACAAGGAAAAGCTGGAAGGCGTCTTTCGCAACATTGATTTCAACTCTGAGGCGGCGCTGGGCCGCACCAAGCAGCGCAACGAGCGCCTGCAACATTTGCTCAACGACTTTGCCGACCCGCGCCTGGACTTGCGCCCCTCGCGCGTGGGCGATATGGACGTGATCGGCAATTCTTATGAATACCTGATTGGCAGGTTTGCGGCAGGCGCGGGCAAAAAGGCCGGCGAGTTTTACACGCCGCCTGAAGTCTCCACCCTGCTGGCCCGGTTGGTAGCCCCCAAGCGCCGCGACCGGATATGCGACCCGACCGGCGGCTCTGGCTCGCTGCTGATCAAGTGCGCCCGCGAGGTGGGCAGCGATGACTATGCCCTCTACATGCAAGAAAACAATGGCGCTACCTGGGCGCTGGCCAAGATGAACATGTTCTTGCACGGCATCACCTCGGCGCGGGTGGATTGGGGCGATACGCTGCGCGACCCCACGCTGCTAGAGGGCGACCACCTGATGCGCTTTAACGTCGTCGTTGCCAACCCGCCGTTTTCGCTGGACAAGTGGGGAGCGGATGGCGCGGCCAAGGATCGTTATGGGCGCTTTCACCGGGGCATTCCACCCAAAGGCACTGGGGACTATGCCTTTATCACCCACATGATTGAGACCACCTACACCGACCCGAACCAGGATGGGCGCGTGGGCGTGATTGTGCCGCACGGCGTGCTGTTCCGAGGCGGCGCCGAGGGCGCGATTCGCCGCAAGCTGATTGAGGAAAACCTGCTCGATGCCGTTATTGGCTTGCCGCCCAATCTTTTCTTTGGCACTACTATTCCCGCAGCGATTTTAATTTTTAAACGGAACAAGTCCGATGACACGGTGCTTTTCATTGATGCCAGCCGCGAGTTTGAACAAGGCAAGACGCAAAACAGGCTACGTCCAGTAGACATTGATAAGATTGTTGCGACCTATTCACAACGGCAAACTGTGGATAAATATGCTTACCTCGCTAGCTACGATGAGATTGAGGGAAATGACTTTGGTCTCAATATCACACGCTACGTGGATGTATTCGAGTCAGAACAGGATATTGACATTATAGATGTACAGATGGAAATTGAACAGCTAGAGGATGAACTTGGTCATGTGCAACGTAAAATGGCCTTGTATCTGGCAGAGCTTGGGATAGGCGAGGAGCAATGAGAAAATCTTCTCAGATACAGCGCCTCAGCAAGCGTTTTGGCAGCATTCCTAAATCCTGGAATGTTGTCCCTATTGGCGATTTGTTTAAGGAGCGCCAAGAAACTAGCAATGATACTGCTAGATATCCTTTGTATAGTCTAACCATTGAGTCAGGCATTGTATCTAAGACAGAAAGATATGATCGAACTTTCTTGCTGAGGAACAAAGAAGAAAATAAATATAAATTGGCATATCCTGGCGACTTTGTCTTTAACCCGATGAATCTCAGATTTGGCGCTATCGCGTACTCAAAGTACAAGTTTACAGTAGCAGTGTCGGCATATTACAATGTCCTGAAACCTGTGCAAGATAAGTTTGATGCTCGATATTTGATTGAGCTTTTGAAATCCTATCAAATGGTTGATTTGTACGATGTTGTGGCGGCAGGCTCGCTTGTGGAAAAGAGGCGTGTCCATTGGTCTGCGCTTTGTAAACTTCTGATACCATTACCACCGCTAAGCATGCAGAAGAAAATAGGAGTAATTGTTGATACCTGGGACAAGGCCATTGCCCTCACCGAGCAACTCGTCGCTGCTAAGCAAAAGCGCAAAAAGGCGTTGATGCAGCAATTGCTCACGGGTCAGCGGCGGTTTAGAGAATATAATGGGGATCTATGGCATAAGGCAAAACTAAAGCAGCTGCTGAATATCCAGTATGGCAAATCACCCAAGGTTATCATGAACGACAATGGACGTTACTTGGTCTATGGGACGGGTGGTGTAGTTGGTAGAACCAACCAAACGTTATGTGATGAAGCAGCTATTGTGATTGGTCGAAAGGGCACAATTAATCAACCTCAATTAGTTTTGGAGCCATTCTGGGCAATTGACACCGCTTTCTATGGTGTGCCAAATGAAGATGTTGATGTTCGTTGGCTCTATTATGTTCTGAGTTGCATAGACCTCGGACGCTACAATGAGGCTTCTGGTGTACCAAGTTTGTCTAGGAATACGCTTTATAATATTGATATTCTTGTTCCTGGGGTTGAAGAGCAAAAGAGAATTGCCGCCGTTCTGCAATCTTGTGATGCCGAAATCACCCTGCTGACCCAAAAGCTCGCCGCTCTGCAACGCCAGAAAAAGGGCCTGATGCAGCAATTGCTCACCGGGTGGGTGCGGGTCTCCCCCTCTGCCTCCCCCCCTTTGGGGGGGAGGCAGAGGGGGAGGGATTGAGGGGGGCAATAGCACAAGTAACGGTTTCCACCCAACTCGGCCCAGCGGGCAGAGGCTTATGACAATGAGCGATTCACAACAAGCAACTCGCCGTGTTCACCCAACGACCCTGGTGCATGCCAGGGAACTGCGCCACGAAATGACGCCGCAAGAAAACAAGCTCTGGCAAAGACTGCGCCAAAAACAGCTCTATGGCCTCAAATTTCGGCACCAGCATCCTATCCATCACTATATCCTCGACTTTTTTTGTCACGAGCATAAACTGGCGGTTGAAGTTGATGGGCACAGCCACGCCGAACCCGCTCAACAAGCGCGCGATCTGGCCAGAAAAGAATGGCTGGCGCAGCGCGGCATTCAGGTGATTCGCTTTGCCAACCGCGAAATTGATACCAACATTGAGGCGGTGTTGGACGAGATTGCGCGGGCGTGCGGCGTTCAAGATCCCCCCTCCAACTCCCCCCACAGGGGGGAGGATCACACTTTCCCCCCTGTGGGGGAGATTGAGGGAGGGCAAAAACCATGACCCAAACGCCATCCTTCCTAGAAGAACTCGTCTCGCAAGTCCCTGCGGTGCGCCTGCTGATGGCGATGGGATACCAATACCTCACGCCAGTAGAGGCGCTGGCGCAGCGCGGCGGCAAGGCGGGGCGCGTTATCTTGGAAGACGTGTTGGAAGCCTGGCTGCGGACGCACAACCAGATCACCTTCAAGGGGCAAGCACATCCCTTTTCCGAAGCCAATATCCGCCAGGCTGTTGAAACGCTGCGAAACGAACTCTACGATGGGCTGATAAGCACCAACAAGCGGGTTTATGAATTGCTCACGTTGGGCGTCAGTCTCAAGCAGACGATTGACGGCGACACCAAAAGCTTTAGCCTGGGCTATATTGACTGGCAGCACCCCGAAAACAATGTCTATCACGTCACCGACGAGTTTACGGTTGAAAGGCGCGGCAGCCACGAAACGCGCCGCCCCGATATTGTCGTCTTTGTCAACGGCATTCCCCTAATCGTCATCGAGTGCAAGCGCCCCGACCTGGACAAGAGCGGCGGACGCGCGGTAGAAGAAGCGGTTGAGCAAATGCTGCGCAACCAGCGCGATGACGAAATCCCCGGCCTCTTTGTCTACTCTCAACTGTTGATGGCCATAAGCGTCAATGACGCGCTCTTTGCCACCACCGGCACGCCCAAAAAATTTTGGACGTTGTGGAAAGAACAGTCCAACGGCAAGCCAGCCGATATTGACGCCGATGTGCATCGTTTGATCAACCACCCGCTCACAGAGGCCGACAAGCAGCGGCTTTATGGCTGGCGCAAGCATGCCGGCTGGATTCGCCGTTATTCTGATGATATGGAATCCCCCCCTGCCTCCCCCCCATCGGGGGGGATTAGAGGGGGGGAAGTGGTGGGGCGCCTGCCCACGCCTCAAGACCGGATGCTCTATAGCCTGCTGCGCCCCCAACGCCTGCTGCCGTTTATTTACCAGTTTATTGTTTACGATGGCGGCAAGAAAAAGATCGCCCGCTACCAGCAGTATTTTGCCATTCAAGAAACCATCCGGCGCGTGGCTCACCTCAACACCCAGGGCACGCGCACCGGCGGCGTCATCTGGCACACGCAGGGCAGCGGCAAATCACTCACAATGGTGATGCTGGCCAAGGCGCTGGCGCTGCACCCCAACATCAAGAATCCCCGCGTCGTCATCGTCACCGACCGCGTCAACCTCGACGAGCAAATCTGGGGCACCTTCAAGGCGTGCGGCAAACAGGTGGCGCGGGCGCAATCTGGCCGCGACCTCATCAAGCTGATCCGCCAAGGCAAGGTGGATATTATGACCACCGTCATTGACAAGTTTGAAACGGTGGCCAAGCTAAAGGTGCAAGACCCAAACCTCAATATCTTTGTGCTGGTAGATGAGGGCCATCGCAGCCAATATGGCGCGATTCACGCCCAAATGCGCCGGGTCTTGCCTCAGGCTTGCTACATTGGTTTTACGGGCACGCCGCTGCTCAAGAAAGACAAATCCACGGCGCAGAAATTCGGCGGCTTTATCCACAAGTACACCATGCGCCAGGCCGTGAGCGACCAGGCCGTGGTGCCGCTGCTCTACGAGGGCCGCATGGTCGAATTGGCCGTAGACCAGGCCGCCATTGACAAATGGTTCGAGCGCGTCACCAAGGGCCTGAGCGATGAGCAAAAGTTGGACCTCAAGCGCAAATTCAGCCGGAGCGAAGAGATCAGCCAGGCCGAGCAGCGCGTCCGGCAGATTGCCTACGATGTCAGTGAGCATTTTGTTTCCAACTGGCAGGGCACCGGCTTCAAGGCGCAGTTGGCTACCTCTAGCAAAGCGGTCGCGCTCAAGTACAAGCACTACCTGGACGAGTTTGGCATGGTCACCTCTGAAGTTGTCATTTCGCCGCCGGATACGCGCGAGGGCAGCGAAGAGGTAGATAATGTTGACCTGCCCGTGTTGGAAGCGTTCTGGAAAAAAATTATGGAACGCTTTCACGGCGAAGAGGTGTATAACCGCGAGATCATTGCAGACTTTGCCCGCGCCGATGGGGTCGAGATTCTAATCGTGGTAGACAAGCTGCTGGTGGGCTTTGACGAGCCGCGCAACACCGTGCTCTACATTGACAAGTCACTCAAGGAACACGGCCTGCTGCAAGCCATCGCCCGCGTCAACCGCGTCTTTGAGGGCAAAGAGTTTGGCTACATCATTGACTATCGGGGCGTGCTGGGCGAGCTGAACGAGGCCATGGAAACCTACAATGCCCTGGAGGGCTATGACGCCGAAGACGTGGCCGGCGCCCTCACCGATGCCGCCGCCGAGATTGCCAGGCTCCCGCAGCGCCACTCGGAACTGTGGGACGTGTTCAAGCCGGTCCAGAACAAGAAGGATGTCGAGGCGCTCCAACAATTCCTCGCGCCTGAAGATGTGCGGCAGCGCTTTTATGACGCGCTGACGGCCTATGCCAACTGCCTCAAAGTGGCTCTGGGGACCGTTGCTTTTCACGAAAGCACGCCAGAGCGACAGATTGCCGCCTACAACCAGGATTTGCGCTTTTTCCACAACCTGCGCGTGGCCGCGCGGCAGCGTTATGCCGAAGCTATTGATTACAAAGATTACGAGCGCAAGGTTCGCAAGCTGCTAGACAGCCACATCAGCGCCTCGGATGTTGCCACCATCGTTGAGCCGGTCAACATTTTCAACGTCGAGGCATTTGAAGCCGAGATTGCCCGGCTTCAAAGCGCGGCGGCCAAGGCCGATACCATCGCGCACCGCACCAAGCGCACCATTACCGAGTATATGGAAAGAGACCCGGCCTTTTACGAAAAATTCTCCCGGCTGATTGACGAGGCCATCCAGGCCTATCGCGAGGGGCGCATCAGCGAGGCCGAATACTTGCAGCGGGTCACAGAAATTATGAGAACCGTCCAATCTGGCCGAGATGAATCCACGCCTGACAAGCTCCACCGCTACCGCGACGCCTCGGCTTATTATGGTGTCATCCGTGAGCCGTTGGCCCAATATACGCTTGACGCTGCCAATATGAGTATAGATGACCTCGTCGCCGATGTTGCCATCCGGCTGGAGCAGATCATTGAGGAAAGGAAAATCCGCGATTGGGTCAATAACAAGGATGTGAAAGACGAAATCAAGCTGGCGATGGAGGATTATCTTTACAGCGTCAAGGGACGCTATGACATTCCTCTCACCGGCGGAGATATGGACGTGATTTTGGATCGAGTGATCGAAGTGGCCTGTCAGCGGGATCGGATGCCATGACCGCAACTCATTCCGTCCAATATGGCAGCGTCACCATCCCTTACGAACTGCGCTATGCCCAGCGCAAGACATTGGCCATTACGGTGCATCCCGACCTGCGAGTGGCCGTGTGCGCGCCTGAGGGCAGCGCGCTGGATGACATTGAGGCCAAAGTGTGCAAACGCGCCGCGTGGATCCTGCGGCAGCGGCGCGAGTTGGAACGCTACCTGCCTCACTTGCCGCCCCGGCAGTACGTCAGCGGCGAAACCCACCGCTACTTGGGCCGCCAGTACCGGCTCAAACTTGTTGAGGATACAAAAGAAGGCATCAAGCTGGGCCGGGGCTATCTCTTTGTTGACGCGCGAGACAAGACAGATACCGGGCGCATCAAGGGGCTGCTCGATAGCTGGTATCGCGCGCAGGCCGAGCACGTTTTCGGGGAGCGATTAGAGGCGTGCTACCCCAAGGTTGAGCACCTGGGCGTTGCCTATCCAGAGCTTGCCATCCGCGTGATGAGGTCGCGCTGGGGCAGTTGCAGCCCGGCGGGCAAGATCGCGCTCAACATCAAGCTGATCCAGGTGCCCAAGACATACATTGATTACGTCGTTTTTCACGAGCTGTGCCACCTGAAAGAGCCAAATCATACCCAACAATTCTACGAGCTGCTCGACCGCGTCTTGCCGGATTGGCGCGAGCGACGGGAAAAGCTCAATGCGTTTGAGTTTGGGTAGATTGTAAGACAGTATGATCATGTCGGCCAAACATCAGAAGCGAGAGCAAAAGATGCTCAATCTAGCCAGGGTAGAGTCTTTCATTGACGAGTTTCACACATTTTGCTTTGACAAGCGTCAAGCACAGTTGAAGAAAATGGAAGACTTTTGTCATTCTTCCCCAAACATCGTGGCAGATTGGAAGGTCGTCAGGACCGTATTCTGAACACAAACAAAATGGAATCTTTTGTCGGCATGTTCCAATCCCTGTTCACTATGCCAAGGCTTTGTGGGGACTTGATACAATGATAAGGGATTATCTGGCCAAACTTGAGCGGTAGGCTCAATGACAATAATTTTGGATAATGGCAACCATCACACTGTTTGAGCACCAGAAACGTTCATATTCCGAGCTTGGCTGGGGGCAAAACCATCCTGCCATAGAGGAGTTGGAACGTCTGAATGAAGCTAGTGAGGTCGAACTTGTTCACTTGGGGCACAAGCAGCTAAAAGCAACCCACTTTGTCGGAGTGATTCGCATTGGCGAAACCACCCTCCAAATTTTGCCCAAGATTGATTTTGACCGTGCTGGAGATTCCGACGCGGCAGCTGATTCCAGACCTTACCAGGTCGCCATAAATTCCGCAACCAGAAACTTGCTTTATCTACTGGCATATACGCATGATCTCCAGGTCAAAGAGCAAGATGTCGCTCCGCTGCTCACACAGCGCTCGGATTGGTTTGAGCTGCTGACGCGGCTCCTTGTAATGAATCTCCATCAACTGATGCAACGTGGCCTCGAACATTCATACGTGACGGTCGAGGAAACATTGCCAGTGATGCGAGGCAGGTGGCAACTCGAGCGCCAACTCACGCGGCGGCCGCATGTGCGGCACCTTTTCGATGTGGTCTATGATGAATTTTCTTCAGACACACCCTTGAACCGCGTGTTCCGATTTGTTGTTGGCCGTTTATTGTTAATCACCCAGGATGTCAACAATCGCCGTCTCTTGCTTGATATCCACGAATGGCTAGCAGGGGTATACAATCCTGGCGACATATCTCAGCCCGATCTTGATCGAGTGCATTTTACCCGCCTGAATGAGCACCTTCGCCCGGCGTTTAATCTTGCTCGCCTCTTTATAGAAAACAGCACTTTCCAACTCTCGTCTGGTCAACGCCACACTTTTGCCTTTGTTTTTGATATGAATCGCTTGTTCGAAGAATTTGTTTATCGCTTTGTGGCCCAATACCAAAAGCGTATTCTGCCCCAGGGTTGGGGGGATGTTCGTATCAGAGCGCAATCACAGGGCAAGACAACCTATCTGGCTGAAAGATTGCCTGAACATCGAGAGGTATTTCGTCTCTGTCCCGATTTGCTTTTTGAAGGACCGTTTAACAAGCCGATATTGATTCTTGATACAAAGTACAAGCAGCTTGAGGCTAATCGTCGGCAGCTAAATGTTTCAGAAGACGACGTGTACCAAATGTTGGCCTATGCCACTCGCTTGGAATGTCCTAAAACACTAATACTGTATCCTGCCTGGGCAGGGTCTCTGAGAAATTCGGTCACGTTCCAAACTTTGGGACATTCTAACTACCTTGTTGTGGCCACAATCAATTTGCGGCAGCCATTGAATTGCCCAGATGATTTGATTAGCCAATTAGCAAGTATTTTTAGGGAGGTTTCTCACCATGGCGCGATCTAGCGAATATGAAATCTTGTACAGTGCGTTTGACCAATTCCTCAGATTGTGTGTTTTGGATGATCGTTCTCTCCTGTGGCCTGACGAGCAAGTTTGGACGCCTGAGAATGTTGCCGAGGTCAAGCGGCGATTGATAGAAACACCCATCTTTGGGGGTGATTTGTCCTTTGATGACAAGCTCCAAGAACAGATGAAAGGGGCTTTGCCCCAGCATTGGATGATTTTGTGTGATATGTTCTACGTTTACTTTTTGCCTTCCGATCACATCAAGCTAGCAACTAAGCAGAGCAGTATTCACTGGGCGGCCCAAAAGGGTGGGCGAACTTCTCCTCCAGCGGAAGCGGCGGTGTGGAAACCTCAAACGGCAGGCTTTACCCGAACGTCTCAGAAATACCATTTCAAATACGCCCAGTTTTGGTTGATTGTGCTTTTTGCAGACCACCTCAAAAAACAAAAAGACCCAGCAATAGTGGTGCGTGATTCGCAAAAGATGCAACATCTGCTAGACGATCTCTTGGCGAGTATACCGAACAAGATTGATCGGGCATACGATATGCGCCACGCTATGCTTTATTTGGCCTTCCCAGATCAATATGAGCGCATTATTAGCACTCGAGACAAAGAGAAAATTGTTGAAACCTACCACAGTCGAGTCGAGGGGCCATTGCCTGCCGATCTTGATGAAGCGATTCGAAAAGTGCGTGCAGTTCTATCGAAAAAATATGACAAACCAGAGCATCCTTTTGACTTTTACACCGATCTCAAATCTGAATGGAAATCTCAAGTCGCACCAGCCCATGTTAGCACAACTGAAAGCAGGCCAGTTGTTCCAACGATTTACGAGAAAGAAGAAATATCTGCTGTGCTGTCCGTGCTTGGATGGACTCGAAATGTAATCCTGTATGGCCCGCCAGGTACCGGCAAGACATATATTGCCAAGAAAGCAGCTGAAGCACTTGTCAAATCGCAAATGCAACAACCCCTGGCCGAATCGACTCTTTTTCAGAGAGCAATCAAGGAACTGGCTACCTATGAAGTCCTGGCTCTCGGCATGTACTTGCTAGAATCTCAAAAAAGCTATAGCGTTTCCGAGATTCTAAGTCTCCCATTGGTGCAAGCTCAATATCGCATTTCACCTGTCAGACAACCGCGTGACAATGTGTGGGGACACTTGCAGGGGCACACTTCCCCAGAGAGTGAAACCGTGAAAGTTGATAAATCGACCAGGCGCGAACCTTATTTGTTTGACAAAGATAGTCAGGGATGCTGGTTACTCACAGATGCAGGTCGTTTGTACGTTGAGCAGAATCTCTCTGTGCAATTGTCCATTTTACGTTCAAGTGGCGAGATCAGAGATGCGAGTGAATTCATTAGATGGACAACTTTTCATCAATCTTATACTTATGAGGATTTTGTCGAAGGTCTCAGACCTGTGCAATCCGAAGAGAATCCAGGAGATATCTCCTATAAAATCGTTCCTGGTGCCTTCAAGCGCATTTGCATGCTAGCTGTAGGAGACCCAAGCAACAAATATGTCTTGATCATTGACGAGATCAACCGAGGAAATATTGCCAAGATTTTAGGAGAGTTGATCACACTCGTCGAGGATGACAAGCGGGCTGGAGGGTTAAATGCTCTCTCTGTCGAACTCCCATACAGCAGTGTTCCTTTTTCTGTTCCAAGCAATCTCTATATCATTGGCACCATGAACACGGCTGACAGGAGTATTGCACTCCTGGATGTGGCGCTTCGGCGTCGCTTTGCTTTTGTAGAATTGATGCCGAAACCAGAAATGTTGGATGATGCGAGAGTAGAATCTCAGGAAGCCGTTGTGCCTTTGGGAGATTTGCTTTGTAACCTGAACATGGGCATCAATCGCTACCTTGACCGTAATCATCAAATTGGGCACAGTTATTTCCTCAAGGTAGCTGAGGCTGATGAGGCAAACCGAGTCGATGTGCTAGAGTTTATATGGAATCACCAGATTATTCCTTTGTTGGAAGAGTATTTTTACAGCCAACAAGAGAAATTGGCCGAGTTGCTGGCTCCTTTCCAATCTGATGTAGAGCTTGGCGTTGAAGCAGGCCAAGATGCAATAGGATCTGAGGTGGGGCGGCGGACTGGTGACGATTTGATGGTCGCTCTGGCCAAGTTTGCAAAGCGAGAATAAGTTGAACCAAGATAAACTGTGCTAAAGCTGAACAAAAGCAAACTCAGCAGGTCAAAAAAGCGGCTCAAGACTTGCTGGCGGCACTCAAGAAGGAAAAGCTGGTGCTCGATTGGCGCAAAAAGCAGCAAGCGCAGGCCAAGGTGCGCTTGACGATTGAGGAAACGCTGTGGGGTCTGGTGCCGATTTGCACCGAGGAACAATGCCATCTCAAGTGCGAGGCGGTCTACTAGCACGTGTATGATTCGTACTGTGGGCAGGGACAGGGTGTGTATGCAGTGGCGGGATAACACCCATATTCTTGATGCAGATACCCGTGTTTTTGCACCAAAATGACGGGGATTATTCTTTCACGATCCTTGGTCTGAAATAGCAGGGAGATTCAGCATGAACGCCAATGACACAAAGTCTTCTTCAAACGATTACTTGCCAGGCCTCCGCGACCAAATAACCTCCCATTTCAACAAAGACGAACTTGCAGATCTCTGCTTCGAACTCGGCCTTGATTACGACAGGCTATCTGGCGACAATACTGGTGCGAAAACGAGAGAACTGGTTATGCACTTTTATCGAAGGAACAGATTGGGTGAATTGGTGGAAAAGTGCCAAAAGTCGAGACCTAATCTGGACTGGTCTGCATACAAGACCACACCATCCGAATCGCCTAGTGGCGATTCTCATCAGAGACCTGACTTGGACAGAGACTTGTTCGAGTTCTTTCGAATGATTTTCAATCGCCCGGCTTTTCGTGGCCCAATGATGTGGCAAACTGACCCCAAGCCGTTCAAATCAGCAATTGATCTGACACTTCAGGCCGTAAACACGGGAGTTGTGCAAAATAGACATGGAATCGTGCTAAGAAAGTACGAAGGTATGACCTGGCCTGCTGATAAGAATCTGCGATCAAAAATGGAGGAAATTCAGAGTCGCCTCCACACGGTTAGTATGCTGATCGAAAAGTTGATCGGTGGCGATGCAGACCGTGGAGAAATATTAAAAGCGATAGATAACGAGAGAGATGAGATTATCAAGGTCTTGAATGGGATGTTGGCAAGGTTCGATATTCCGCTCTTGCCTATTCCCACAGAGGTAAAAGATAGCACAAATGTATGGGAACAATTCCCGCGTCAGGAAAATAGCATTTGACATGGCTCTGGAAACACAAATATCGAAAGAGATGTTGAGCCGGTTGCGACAGCTCCTTGTTGACCATTTCAACGAAAAAGAACTCCGTACACTTTGTTTCGACCTGCGCGTCAATTATGACGCCTTGCCGGCAGTGGGCACGGCTGGCAAGGCCAGGGAATTGATTGCCTCACTTGAACGCAATGACCGCATCCCGGACTTGCTACAAGTTGGCCAGCGTTTGCGCCCAGAGGTGGACTGGTCACAAACTTATCTGGATGACCGCATGGCCGACTATCGCGCCCAGCGCGACCGGGCCGATCAGCTTCGCCGCGCGCTGGAAATCACCTCTGCCGCCGGTGTCGTGGGTGATGCTATCCGCGATCTGGAGTTGATCCGCAAGGCGGGCATTGAAGGGTTAGAGCCGGTGTTTGAATTGCTTGAGGGCATATTGCGCGAAAAGAACGCTCACTGAATCAGGAGTGACCTTTGCACATCACAGCTTGTGGCGGGGCGGATGAGATTGGCGCCAGTTGTCTGTTGCTAGACATTGCTGGCTATCACATCGTAGTGGATTGCGGCGTGCGCCCCAATGCAGTGGGCTTGGCGGCCTTGCCGGCGATGGATGCTTTGACTGCGCCTGATCTCGTTTTGGTCACACACGCCCACCTCGACCATAGCGGCGCGCTGCCGGTGCAGCACCGACGTTTTCCGTCAGCGCCCATCCTCGTCACACCCGGCACCTATACCCTGCTCAAAATCCTGCTGGCCGATGCGGTCAGGGTCATGAGCTACACCGCTCACCTGACCGAGCCGCTGTACGATTTGGAAGCCGCCCGGGCTTTGATTCACAGCTTGACCATCCAAGAGGCCGACGAGTGGTTTTATCCCTTGCCGGATGTGGCAGCATGTTTTTGTCCGGCGGGGCATATCCTGGGCGCGGCGATGGTGTTGTTGGATACACCCGAAGGCCAGGTGGTGATCAGCGGTGACGTGTCGCTGATGCGCCAACGCACCGTGCGCGGCGCGCGCGTGCCAGAGGCCATGCGCCCGACGGATGTGCTGATCCTGGAAAGCACCTATGGCGCGCAGCAGCATCCCGAACGCGGTGACGAAGAACGCGCGCTGGCCCGGACGGTGGGACAAGTGGTAGTGGAGGGCGGGGTGGCTTTGGTGCCGGCCTTTGCCGTAGGCCGCGCCCAAGAAGTCATCCTCACCTTGCG
>JBGSMF010000503.1:0-3184 GCA_041740315.1 Thermoflexales bacterium | reverse complement strand
GCTCGCCGGCGGCGGCGCGCCGGCGTCAGGCGCGCGCAGCCTAAAGACAAACTGGTCTATCTGAAAAACATCGCCCAGCGCCAGCGGCACGGGCGTGCGCGGCGGGATGCGCTTGCCGTTGACCGAGATGCCGTTCAAGCTGCCCAGGTCCATCAGCGAGGCCGCCCCGTGACCTCCAGTCATAAAACTGAGCCGGGCGTGATGCCCCGATATTTGCGGATCATCCAAAATCACGTCATTATCAGACGCTCTGCCCAGATTGACCATGTGACGGGTAAGCGGGTGCTCATCGGCACCCCCGCCTGCCAGTTGAACTTGCAACATTGCAACAATCGCCATAGTATCACCTCATCCAGACCTTGTCCCTTTCACTCGCCAGTCAAAAAGAATCTCAACTGCGTATCGTCACTCGTCACACCCACCAACGTCACCTTGGCCAGGGCAGTGCGGTCGCGTAATTGTTGATTGGCCAGTTCATTGATCTGCGCTTCAAGCCCAGGCAGAAAGAGCTGCATCATAGCCGTCACCGGCAATTGCCCCAGGCGCACATCGGCCAGGCGAATGACCAACTGACCATCGCGGGCCGTAAGGGTAACCATGCCATTCACCGTCATCTCTCCCAACGGCGATTGAACCCGGGCAACGAATTTCATCCGATTGCCAGACAGCACATCGATCTGCCCGCTCTGCAACGGCCACGGCGAGGGAAACCCGGTCGCATTTTGCAGAAACGTGCGGTTCAAGTAGGCCTCTGTAATCTGGGCCTCGATGGTTGCATTGGCTGGCGGCTTGGCCAGTTCAAGACCAGACGATGACGAACCGGCGGCCATCAACAATCCACCGCTGCAACAACACACCAACATCCCGGCAATCACCCCAATCAGCGCGGCCAACATCCGGTCGCTCATCACGGCCACCTCGCTTGCAAGATCAACTGGTGATCGTCGGTCGTCACGCTCATAATGTATGCCCCCTCGCCCAAGCCAGCCTTGACCTGGTCATCAATCATCCCACTGATGCGTGAGGAAACGTCCTGCAGTAAACTGTCGCCAATGCCACCCAGCCCAAACCCGCTCACATTGACATCCTGAATTTCAATCACCAGCTTGCCATCGCGGGCATTGAGCGTGATTACAGCCGAAATATCGCTCTCGATAGCTTGCCCAAATATCACGGTCTTGATGCGCCCGGCAAAGACCAAACGATTGCCCGGCTGCACATCCAAGCTGAGCTTGCTCGCCTGACCAAACGGCAGCGCCTGGGCCAGCATCTGCCCAAAAAAAGCTTCTTGCACAGTAATGATCATTTCGGGTTGGGCGGGGTCTGGCGGCGGAAGCGACAGCGGCTTGGCCGACCCAAAGGCCGCAAAAAGGCCAAGCAGGCCCAGCCCGCACGCTGAAAGCATTGTGCCAACAATTGCCCCCACACAGCCGGTCAACCACAGTTGGTTGGATGAAGGGGGTTTTGGCTTGGGAGGTGGTCTCATGTCTCACCTATCACAACGAACGATAAACGGCCCATGACCAACGCTTTAGGCAGTCGCGCATTGTTTGTCGCTAGTCATTGGTCGTTTGTAACATCTCAAAATTTGGGGGTAATCCTTGCGGTTACCCTGTCTGGGCAGGGCATGCCCTGCCCTCACACCGAATTATTGAAAAGATACGGTCGTTTGGTCAGGGCGCGCCAGTTGGCACAAGCGACGGAATGAGCTCAGGCAAGACCGTCGGCAATTCCTCTGGCGAGACTTTGACCGGCAAAAATGGAATCAGTTGCTGGTCGCTGATCGCCCGCGGCCGGCCATTTAACGAGCCATCTGGATTAAACTCTTGCGCCCAGCTCCACCCGCCGTATCGAAACACACTGCCCCGCACCCATTCCTGGTTCGTCATGGTGGTGAACCAGGTCCAAACCACGCGCTGGCCCGGCAAGAGCGTGGGCAGCGGGTTGTTGGCGCTGCTGTAATCGCGCAGCTCGCCCACCCGCATCGCGCCGTTGGCATCGCTGATGATAAAGTACGGCGAATAAGGCGGCGCAATCTGCGGCAGCGAGATATTTTCAATCGCCAAATCGCTGCTCATGCGCCGTCCGTCGGCCCAGCCTTCATAGCGACCGGCGCTCCAGCCTACCGTAAATGGCGGCGTTTGAGATGATGGCGTGCCAGATTGGGCCGGCTGCCCGCCGCTGCTGCCTGCAAGCGTAGCGCGCACGGTTGCCGTTTGTGCGGCGGCTTCGCTGCTCAATGTCGGCTTGGTAGCCACCACAACAACAGCCGGCGGCGTAGACGTTCCGATGCTCTGCGGTGTAAGCGAGGTGGTAGCGGTGGGGCGATTGGTCACACCCAAGCCGCTGATCCGTAACCCGCCCCGAAGCGCCACTAGGCCGCCAACAACCACAGCCACAACGATGAGGATAATGACCCCAGCCAATGCCCACACCCAAGAGCTGCGGCGCGGCGCGCCAACCTCAAGCTGACCCTGGTCGTCAGCGGCAAACACCGGCAGAGGCGGAGCTGCCCGCGCCAAGCCCTCTTGCACGCTGAACACAACATCGCCAATGCCAATTTCATCGCCTGGCCGCAAGGTGCGCTTGCCAAAGATGCGCAAGCCGTTCACAAAAGTGCCATTGGCGCTGCTGAGGTCCAAAATTGACAAGCCGCCGCCTACCATGTGAATTTCGGCATGGCGGCGGGAAGCCTTGCCATCGGGAATGGCAACATCCGCTGCGGCATCGCGCCCGATGACAACCACAGCCTTGTCAAGCGCAAATTCCAGGCCCGCCACTATTCCTTGTTTGGCTACCAGCTTCATATTACGCCTTATGCCTCACTCTAGCGACATGCGCTTGAACGTAAATTCAATCTCTCCAAAGCGAACCAGCATGCCGTCTTGCAGCATGACCGGCTCGCGGATGCGCTTGTCGGCCGGGCTGCCGGGCGGATCGCCCACAAACGTGCCGTTGGCGCTGCCCAGGTCGTACAGGCGAAAGTCGGTGCCTTCCAGCTTGATGGTGGCGTGCTGGCGCGAGATGGTGGGATTATCAATCACAATGGTATTGCCCGGCGCGCGCCCAATGGTGATGGTCTTTTCAAAATCGTGGCGGCGGGAAGAATGTTTGCGATCTACCAGCATCCCCAGCACCTTGGGCTTGGAGCCGCGCTGGATGACCACCGTGCCGCCCGCGGCGG